>JAYEOX010000135.1:0-35410 GCA_034723415.1 Fidelibacterota bacterium
TATAACTTTACAACCTTAAAATATCTAATATGATTCATCTCGCCATTTATAAATTTTCCATTCATCATTTTTTTTCTTAACAAATTCGTAATTAGCCGTGCCTTCGATGACGATTTCATCTCCCAAATTCAACTCAAATGTTTTTGAAACCGTTGCACTATTAGCTTGCGAAAATAGAGTATCTTGCTGAACAATTAATGAATCATCAACGAAATATGAAAAATTACTATCCAAAGTAGAATTCCAAATCAAATTTATATGGGAAAATGCTCGAAAAATTCTCCCTGTCGTTTTCAATTCAACTTCCAAAAGCCAAGAATCATAATGTCCACTTCCGCCATTATCATCTGCATTATAATAAATAAATACAAAATCAGAATCAAATAAATTTGAATAAATTAAACTATCACGATAAATATATGAATATTGAAAATTCTCCAAAACATCATTTGGTGTTGCCAAAAATCTGTTAAAAATCATTCGTTCATCAGTGAAATTTTTTAATTGTGGTGCAAAAATATTTTTACAACTCACTTGAAAAATTAATACTAAAATAAAAAATACAAATATTTTATTTTTTTTAATCATAATAAGCAATTAAAAATATTCTTTTAAATCTGTCCAATTTGGTAATACTTCAGAAATGGAAATATCTTCAAAATAGTATATTACCCAATAATTTTGCGGGTTCTTCATCAACATAATATTTGCCGAACCAATAAATTTATTATTCAAATTGTCATAATCATGATGAATCTTAATCTCATATTCTATATTATACTGAACCGAGTCGCCAAAACTATTCAACTTAATTTTATCTAAAATATTCATTTGAAAAATCGAATCTTTAGAACAAGATGACAAAATATTTTGAAAAAAAACTAACTCCTCCACTCTTCCCCAATTTAAAAATTTATCGGGATTGTCAACAGTCGCAGTCGGAATAAAAATAAATTTTACTCCGTTATTACTTGCAGAATCTGAGAAACATTTTATATAACTATCGTATTCTCTATATTGAAAAGCATCCGTCATATTTTCAAAAACCGTGTTTGATTCTGTCGGCAATTCCCAATGAATATCTGATGGATTAATTGGTTTTTCATTTTCTCTAAATAGTTGTTCACAAGAAAAAATAGTAATCAAAAACACTATAACAAATATTTTAGGAACACTTTTCATTTATATTTTAATCAGTTAAATATTTTTTCAGAATATCAACTTTATCTGTTTTTTCCCAAGAAAAATTTTCTTCTGCCCTACCAAAATGGCCATAAGCTGATGTCTTTTTATAAATTGGTTTTTTGAGATCAAGATGCTCTATTATCTCATATGGTTTCAATGGAAATTCTGCACGAATAATTCTTGCCAATTCATCTTCATCAATTTTTCCAGTTCCAAATGTGTCAATAAATAATGAAACTGGCTCGGCTTCGCCAATAGAATATGCCAATTCAACTTCACACTTTTTCGCAATGCCACTTGCTACAATATTTTTTGCAATATATCTTGCCATATATGCCCCTGACCTATCAACTTTCGATGGATCTTTTCCGGAAAATGCACCGCCACCATGACGAGAATATCCGCCATAAGTATCAACAATAATTTTTCTACCCGTTAATCCTGCATCTGCCATCGGTCCACCTGTTTCAAATCTTCCCGTGGCATTTATATAATATTTAGTTTCATCATCAATCCATTTACCTAAAATCGGTTGAATTACGAATTCTTTAATATCTTTCTTTAGATCTTCATTTTTGATATATTTCTTATGATGAATTGCAATCACAACTGAACTAACTCGCTTGGGAATACCGTTTTCATATTCTACAGTCACTTGACTTTTGCCATCAGGCAATGCCCAATCAACTATTTTCTTTTTTCTTATCTCTGTTAATCTGTGTGCTAATTTATGTGCAAGTATAATCGGAAGTGGCATCAATTCTTTTGTCTCATCACAAGCAAATCCAAACATCAAACCTTGGTCTCCTGCTCCCTGTTCATGATTTTCATATTCATTTACTCCGCTTGCAATATCTCCACTTTGCTCATCAACTGAAACCATCACCGAACAATTTTTACTATCCAATCCGGCTTCTCTATTGTTATATCCAATTTCATCTAAAGTTTCTCTAACAATTTTATTTATCGGAACATAACATTCAGTTGAAATTTCTCCAACTACCATTATCATACCTGTAGTAGCCAGTGTCTCACAAGCCACTCGTGCATTCGGATCTTCATTTAAAATTGCATCTAAAATCGAATCTGATATTTTATCACATACCTTATCCGGATGTCCTTCTGTTACTGATTCTGATGTAAAATAGTACTTACTCATTCTTTTTTCTCCTGTCATTTTTTATTCAGAAATTACTGAATTATCACCAATACTCAATGAAGATAATTTCCCTTCTAATATTACCGCTTCACCAATAATTGATTTGTTCATTAATTTGCTTGATATTGTTGTATTTTTATTTATTATAGAATTTGAAATAATGCTATTTTTTATTTCTACACTTTTTCCCAATGATACATTAGGTCCAATAATAGAATCGGATATTTTTACATTTTCTTCTATGAATACATTTTCTTTTATTATTGAATTTGGAAATTGCTTATCCGTTTTTGATATTTTAGATAACAGATAATTATTTGTTGAAAGTAATGTCTCTTCAGTTCCACAATCATACCAATCATCAATCTGCATCGCTCTAATATTTTCGCCTTCGTCAATCATAATCTGAAGTGCATCGGTTATCTGATATTCGCCACGAGTTTTTATATCTTCGTCAATCAATTTCTCTATCGCATTCTTTAGAAGTTTCTGACTGCGAACAAGATAAATTCCTGCAATTGCCAAGTCGCTTTTTGGATTGTCCGGTTTTTCTACCATTCTTGTTATATTCTCTTCTGAATCTGTTTCTACAATTCCAAATCTCTGGGGATTATCGACTTTCACTACTGCCATAATATTTTTATCTTTAACGGCTAATTTTTTATAATCCGTCTCTATAATTGTATCGCCAAGAATAATTAAAGCGGATTCTTCACTATCATCTAATCCTTGCAAAATCGCATGTCCAAGTCCTTTCATCTCTTTCTGCAATGGGAATTTGCATTCAATAGAATAATTATCATTAAAATACTTTTCAACTACTTCATGCATATAACCGACAATTATTGAAAGTTCCGTAATTCCGGCATCAATTAATCTGTCAATAATATGTGCAATTATTGGTTTCCCTGCAATATTTAACATCACTTTGGGATTTGTAAAAGTATGTGGTCGTAATCTCGTTCCAACTCCTGCCGCAGGAATTATTGCTTTCATTTATCTCTCCTTCTATTTTGAAATTCTATATCTATAAATTTTCTTCATATTATAATTCTTATCATTATTCAAAATCACCTTTAAATCTCTCATCATTCATTGTTGAAACATTTTTCTTTGCTTTCATTTTATTTATTAATTTTTCCTGTAATTCTTTAGAGGGATCTTCTCCATATAATTTCTGCAAATATCTTAACGCAATTGTTTCTATAATTACCGTAATATTTTTTCCGGGATAAATTGGTAACTTTATGAAAGGAATGTCAATACCTAATATTTTACTATATTCATCCTGTAATCCAAATCTTTCATATTCTTTATTAACATTCCAACGATGTAATTCAACATGTTGTTCAATCCTTTTTCTTGCTCTGACTGCTCTGATTCCAAATGCTTTTCTTACATTTACAATACCTAGTCCTCTGACTTCAAGTGTATTTTGTAGCAGTTCTTCTCCATAACCCATGATAATTCTATCATCTGTTTTTTCTATATTTACAATATCATCGGCAACTAATCTATGTCCGCGTTCAACAAGATCAAGAGCAATTTCACTTTTACCAATACCACTTTTACCTGTAAGCAATATTCCGGCACCGTAAACATCAATAAGACCTCCATGAAATATAGTCCGAGGAGCTAATTCCTTATATAAATATGAACCGACCAATTTCATAAAACGCATTATCTTCATTTGAGTTTTCATTATCGGGACTTTATACTTATTGGCAATTTCTACTATTATTGGTGGGATTTCATTTACTTCAATAAAAACTATACATGGAATATGAAAAGAAAACATTCTTTCAAAAACTGATTGTAAGGCCATTGAAGAAATAGAAAATAAATACTTTAATTCCTTTTCACTTATTACCTGTATATTATCAACAGAAAAATTCTCCCAATATCCTGTCAACTCCAATCCGGGAATATTCAATTTCGGAGAAGAAATAACTGTTTCCGCTCCTATAGGATTATTTATGTATTTTAAATTAGTCCTATTTTCTATATCATCATAAAATTTTTGGATGTTTAATTTTTTACTCATAATTTATTGTCTTAATTTTTCTTTATATTTTTTTAATTGTCTTACCATTTTCCCTATGGCTTCGTCTATTGCTTTCGTTTCCTCATCTGCTTTTTGTTTAATAACTAATTGCTTTTTCGGAACATTAACAATTATTTCAACACCATGTTGAGAATGCGCTTCCACCTCTAAAATTACCTGTGCATCTATTATTCTATCATAAATTTTTGATAACCGTCCCATCTCAATTTCAATATATTCTTTTAAATTATCCGATAAATCGATATGTCTTGCAGTTATTTCAATTTTCATATTCTCCTCCATTTTTTTTATTAATTTTCATTACCTTTACAATTTCCTCATTGTTATAATATAATAATTATTATTACATTAATTTCTATTTAATTTATTAATCTGCACGTGGATGAGCTTGTTTATAAGATTTTAATAAATGTTTCATTTTAATATGAGTATAAATTTGGGTTGATGACAAACTTGAATGACCCAATAAAGCTCTCACTGACTCCAAATCCGCACCATTATCTAATAGTTGCGTTGCAAATGAGTGACGCAACACATGTGGACTATTTTTTTTGCTTCCTTTTGACACAACCCTTAAATATTTCTCAATTCTATATTGGACCGAGCGATTTGTAATTCTCCTATTTCGAGACGAAATAAATAGCGGACTTCCATTTGTGAAATTCCCATACTTTTCCTTTCTGAATATGAAATATTTTTCAACTGCATTTATTGCATGTTTTCCCAATGGCAACACTCTCTCTTTGTTTCCTTTACCAATTACAGTTACCAATCCACTATAAAGATCTAAATCATTGATATTCAAACCAACTAACTCACTAAGCCGAATTCCTGCACCATAAAATACTTCTAAAATCGCAAGATCACGACTATGAATAAAATTATCTGCCTTATTTATCTCGAAAATTTCCTTTGTTTGCTCTTCACTCAATCCGGTTGGTAATGACTTTGATATTTTCGGCGATCTTATCGCATAACAAGGATTAACTTTTATCCATTCATTTTTCATGACAAATTTGAAAAATGATTTTAATGTGGCTAATTTTCTAGCAATTGATCTCGGTGAATATTTCTTTTCCGATAACATTCCTAAAAAATGTCTAACTGTAAACTTATCAACATCTTTAATATATATTTTGGGTTTTGAAAAATATTCTGTACAAAATAAATGGAATTGGTTTAAATCTTCATCATAAGAATTTTGAGTATAAAATGAATATTTTCTTACATTTTTTAGATATTTTATAAATTTCTCTTTTACTTTATTAAAATCCATTTAAATACCTTGTAAGTTTTTCTAATCATTTAAAAAATTTTATAACCATGTTTTAAATTATAATTTTTCTAATACAAATTCAACTATTTTAATTCTTTTTTCATAATCGAAATAACATTTTTGATATCATCGGGAATTGGAGCAGTTAATTTCATAATTTTGTCAGTTGTCGGGTAAGTAAATTCCATTTGGTAGCTATGTAATGCCTGTCTTTTAATATTATCCATTACTTCAATGGCAATTTTTCTATGTCTCGGATTAAGTGTTTTTAAGCGTTTAATTCTACCACCATAATCTGTATCACCAAGAATAGGATGATTGATATTAGAAAAATGCACACGAATTTGATGAGTCCTACCTGTAATGATCCGTATTTTTACTAAGCTCATAAATTCATATTCTTCCAATACTTCATAATGTGTTTCAGCATATTTACCTCTTTCCGAACCATTAGAAACGACTGTAAATTTTTGTCTGTTGGATTTACTTCTTCCGATTTTATTAATTATTTTACCGGATTTCTCTTTTAATTTTCCCCAAACTAAAGCAAGATAATGTTTATTTATTTCTCTCTTTTCAAATTTCTTCGCCATCAAATTATGAGCAATATTATTCTTTGCAGCAATAATAATTCCAGAAGTATTTTTATCTAATCTATGAACAATTCCAGGCCGATATTCTCCACCTACATTAGATAATGTTGTGCAATGATGAGCCAGCGCATTTACCAAAGTTCCAGTGCGATTTCCTACTCCTGGATGAACAACTAAACCTGGAGGTTTATTTATTACAATAAGATCATCGTCTTCATAAATAAAATCCAATGGAATATTTTCCGGCTCAACTTGCAATCTTTTTAATCGCGGAATTTTAACAGTTATAATATCATCTTTCTTAATTTTTGTTGAAGGTTTTTTTATATTTTCATCATTTCTTATTATTAAAT
Source organism: Fidelibacterota bacterium (assembly GCA_034723415.1). GTDB lineage: Bacteria > Fidelibacterota > Fidelibacteria > Fidelibacterales > Fidelibacteraceae > TCS52. Next base: position 6,632 of record JAYEOX010000135.1, read on the forward strand.
TCCGTTCAATTAATTCCTGAACTTTTGTACGTGAAATACCACTGATCTGCGTAGTAATAAATACATCAATACGCATCAGCTTTGTTTTTTTGGGGACTACTATTTTAAAAGTTTGAGTTTCTACTGTCTCTTGATAGAGTAGATCTTTTAAATTCATATATTTAAATAATTATGATATATTTTTTCTTTCATTATTGAATATTTTACAAAATTTATTTTTTAATTTCAATATTTATACTAAACTCCCGAAGTTTTTAAAACTTCGGAAGTTTAATAATATAAAATTATTTTATTTATCTACGATTTCTATCTCTATTAAAACTTTTTCTTTTATTTTCAAATCCTTCCGGTTTCTCAGTTAATCGTTTCATACTTAATTTTAATTTCCCTTGTGGATTGGTATCAAATAATTTTACTTTTACTTTATCACCGGTTTTTAAGACATCTGTAACTTTTTCAACTCGTTCCCATTTTAATTCTGATATATGAACCAATCCTTCAACACCAGGTAAGATTTCAACAAAAGCACCAAAATCCAAAATATTTTTTACTTCGCCTTCATAAGTTTTGCCTATTTCCGGCTCTTCAATAATCGCTAATATCATATCTTCTGCTTCTTTTGCCGCTTTACTATCGTTAGAAAATATATTTACACTTCCTTCATTTTCATCTTGATCTATATCTATTTCAACACCGGTTTTTGCAACAATCTCCTTGATCATTTTGCCGGATGGACCAATAATTGCACCAATTTTATCTACAGGGACTTTAATTGATTTAATTCTTGGAGCATATTTATTTAACTCTTTTCTCGGTTCAATCAATGTTTCCTTCATTTTATTAAGAATATGTATTCTGCCTTCACGAGCTTGTTCCAAAGCAGCTTCCATTCTCTCAAAAGACAATCCTTTAATTTTTAAATCCATTTGAATTGCTGTAATTCCATCTTCTGTTCCGGTAACTTTAAAATCCATATCTCCATAATGATCTTCTTCACCCAAAATATCAGATAATACTACAAACTCATCACCATCAGTAATCATTCCCATTGCTATTCCACTCACCATTTTCTTTATATTTATTCCGGCATCCATTAAGGATAGAGATCCGCCACAAACCGATGCCATTGAAGAGGAACCGTTTGATTCTAAAATATCACTAACAACACGAATTGTATAAGGAAATTTATCCTTGTGAGGAATCATATATTTCAATGCTCTTTCTGCTAAATTTCCATGTCCGATCTCTCTACGACTAACGCTGAATCTCATTCTTGTTTCACCGGTTGCAAATGGTGGAAAATTATATTGCAACATATATTGCTTATCAGCTGAGCCATCAATGTTATCTAACATTTGTGTATCTTTAGTTGACCCTAAAGTTGTAACCACAAGTGCTTGTGTTTCACCACGAGTAAATAGTGCTGAACCGTGTGTCCTTGGTAATAATGAAACTTCCGAAGTAATTTTTCTAATTTCATTCGGTTTCCTACTATCAATTCTGATCTTATCTTTTAATATTCTTGTCCTGACTTTTTCCTTAACTCTATCATTGACAATATTTTTTATTCCCGAGCTTTTTTCTTCATAATCTTCACCATATTTCTCTTCTAATTCATCGAATATTTTTTTAGTTAATTCAACTCTTTCATTTTTATTGTCATTTTGAATTAATTTATCGATCTTGCCTTCTGCAATTTCAAGAACTTCTTTCTTTAATTCATCATCTTCTTCGATCTCAGGTTTCTCTCTTTTTTTAGGATTAATTTCTGCGATCAATTCCTCTTGTAAATCGATTGTTTCAACTATGGAGTTATGAGCTTTTTTCATTACTTCTATGAATTCTTTTTCTGAAATTTCCTTTGCTTCTCCTTCAACCATATTTATGGAATCACGAGATCCTGCAATTATCATTTCAACATCGCCTTCTTCAATTTCATCAAACATTGGATTTACAATCAATTCCCCATCTTTTCTTCCCATTCTTACTGTAGAAACCGGGCCGTCAAATGGAATATCAGAAATAGATAATGCAGTAGTAGCAGCGATTGCTCCTAAAATATCAGGTTGATTTGAACCATCATAAGATAAAATACTTACCATTACCTGAGTTTCATAATACCAATTTTTTGGTAAAAGTGGTCTTATCTGTCTATCTATTAATCTTGCACTTAAAACTTCTCTTTCCGAAGGTCTTCCCTCTCTTTTTATAAATCCACCGGGAATCTTCCCACCGGCATAAAATTTTTCTCTATAATCAACAGACAACGGAATGAAATCAGCTCCTTCTCTCATTGTCTTATTTGCTACTACAGTTGCCATTACTATTGTTTCACCTGCTTGAGCAAGAATAGCGCCATCTGCTTGTTTTGCCATTTTTCCAGTTTCAAGTGAAATCAATTTTCCATTTATCTCTTTTTGCTTTTTTATCAAAATTTCTCCTTTATTAAAGCATTTGTAAAATAATTATCAAATAAGAATACTAATCTTATTTTCTTATACCTAACTTTTTAATTAATTTGTTATAATCGTTCTGCCCTTCTTTTTTCATCACATATTTCAATAATCTTTTCCTTTTACCAATTAAAATCAATAAAGCTCTACGATTATGATTATCTTTTTTGTTTAACTTTAAATGTGCTGATAAATCTTTTATGCGTTGAGTTAACATCGCAATTTGAACTTCCGGGCTACCTGTATCACCATTTTTTTTACCGTATTCTTTTACCATTTCTTCTTTTTGTGTTTTTGTTAATGTTGTCATTTAAAACTCCTTTGTTTTCTTTTTCAAATAAAAAGTTTTCTGTATTTAAATATCAATACACTTCTAACTTCTTAATATGATTATTTTCTGTGAATAAAATATCTCTCACAATCACTGTTATCATTTGTTAATTGCTCACTGAACTGGTTTGCATTTTTATATATCCTTTCATTTCTTAACCAAGAATGAAATTTTATTTCAATTTCTTCACCATTAATATTTTTAATATTCCCATTGATGATATGAACTTCAATTGACAAACCTTTATCATTAAATGTTGGATTATAACCAACATTGCACATTCCATTATAGATGTCATTATTAATTGATATTTCAACACAATATGCTCCAATCTTTGGTATGATCTTTTGGGATGATATCGGCTCTAAATTTAATGTGGGAAAACCTAAATTCCTTCCTCTTTGTTTTCCAGAAATAATTTTACCTTTTAAAGTATATTTTCTTCCTAGAATATAATTCACTTTATCCATTTCACCGGTGGCTAATAGGCGTCTTAGATTTGTGCTGCTTATATTATAACCATTATTTTCCAATTTTTCAATAACTTTTATTCCAAATTGGTGTTTTCTGCTTAATTTATTTAATAATTTCGCATTACCATCATTATTTTTTCCAAAAGTATGTGTAGAACCTAAAATAATTTTTTTAACATCAATATATTTCAATATTATTTTTTCAATAAAATCCCTTGAGGATACTTCAGCAAATTCCTTATTAAATGATTGAATTACAAACATATCTAATTTTGTTTCTGAAAGTATTTTTTTCTTTTCATTTAATGTAATTATAAGTTTCATATCTTCTTTCTCAGATTGAAAAAATTCCCTGGGTGATGGATTAAAAGTTATCAAAATACTTTTCACATTTAATCGTTTTGACTCTTCTAATAAAGAATTAATAACCTTTTGATGTCCTAAATGTATCCCATCAAAATTCCCAACTGCAACAACTGCAGCGACTTTATTTTTAATATTATTTATATTATTAATGATTTCCATTTTTCTTCAAACTCTTCAATTTTAAAACTATTATCTATCGAATATTCTCCTATTTTACTTCTCAACAATTCCTTAGCGTGTCCTCCACATCCCAATTTTTCACCAATGTTATTTGCCAATACTCTAATGTAAGTTCCTTTTGAACATTCAACTTTTAACTTTAGAATATTATTAATATAACTTAAAATATCAATATTATAAATGTTTATTTCTATTGCTTTTCTTTTCACTTCAATGCCTTGTCTTGCATATTTGTATAATCTTTTCCCATTGATTTTTTTAGCAGAATACATTGGAGGAATTTGTTTTATTTTTCCTTTAAAAGAATCAATTACATCTTGAATTTGTGTCATAGAATATTTAGAAGTAATATTATTTTCCTTTATTATTTTGCCGGTTCTATCCATTGTATCCGTTGAAATCCCTAATGTAATATCAACAATATATTCTTTCTTTGCGTTTTGATGCTCATCTAATTTCTTAGTATGTTTTCCAAAACCCAATATTAATAATCCTGTAGCAAATGGATCCAAAGTACCTGCATGACCAACTTTTTTAAATTTTGTTATACCTCTCATTTTTTTCACAACATCAAATGAAGTCCAATTAATCGGCTTATTTACTGGAATGGTCATACCCACGACTTTATTTTTTAATATCTCGCAATATTTCTTTAATTCTTTCTGCTTTTTTAAATGATTCATCTTTTTTTATTGTAATTTCCGGAACATTTCTCAAAATTAAATTATCTGCTATCTCTTTTCTTATGCGATTTCGATTCTTTATTACTGATTCCAAACACTCTTCTTGTTCAATATCAGTTTGTAAATTAAGAATACTTATATAAATTTTTGCATACTTCAAATCAGGTGAAATATCAACTTTAGTTAAAGTAATAAATGATTTTTCACATTTGTTAAATGTATTCCTTATAAAGAACTCGCTAACAATATGTTTTATCTCTTCACTTACTTTTTTCTGTCTTCTATTCATTTTTTATTTACTTTTTAATTTTCTCTTAACTGCTTTTTCTACATAACATTCAATTATGTCATCAATTTTAATATCATTAAAACCATCAATTGTAATTCCACATTCGTATCCTTCTGCAACTTCTTTGGCATCATTTTTAAATCTTTTTAGACTAGATAAATACCCGGAAAATATTTTATTACCATCTCGTAATATATTAATTGTAGAATTCCTAACCATTTTACCTGAAATAACGGCACAACCAGCAATATCACCAATACGAGAGATTTTAATAATATCACGCACTTCGGCTTTCCCTACTTCCTGATGAAATCTCTCCGGTTCCAACATCCCTTCCAAAGCTAATTTCACTTCTTCAACAGCATCATAAATGATTGTATAATTTCTGATTTCAATATTTAATTCATTTGCTAGATCATTTGCTTGAGAAGTTGCATTTACATGAAATCCAATAATAATTGCATTCGAAGCTGATGCTAAATTAATATCAGTTTCGGTTATCATTCCCGATCCCTTATGAACAATTTTTACAGCAACTTCTTTGGTTGATAATTTCATAAAAGAATCGGCAAGTGCCTCAATTGAACCATCTGCATCCCCTTTAATGATTATTGCAAGTTCTCTTGTTTTCCCTTCAGCAATTTGCCTCCCTATTTCATCAAGAGTTATTATTGATTGTGATCTAAATTCTTGTTCTCTATGGATCTTTTGTCTTTCACTGGCAATCCTTTTAACAGCTTTCTCATCATCTAAACAAATGAAATTATCTCCGGCTTGTGGCACATTACCAAAACCTTGAATTTGGACTGAGTCACTAGGATAAGCAACCTCTAATTTCTCATTTTTATCATTGGTCATTGCTCTTACTCGCCCGGAAGATCTGCCACAAATAAAAGGATCACCAATTTTTAGAGTTCCCTGTTTAATTAATACAGTAGCAACTGCTCCCAATCCCTTATCTAATTTTGATTCAACAACATTACCTTTAGCATTACCTTTTTTAGTCGACTTCAATTCAAGCATTTCTGATTCTAATAAAATAGCGTCTAATAATTTATCAATATTTGTCCCATTTTTTGCTGATATTTCAACTGATTGTATCTTTCCACCCCAATCTTCAACTAATATTTTATTTTCCGAAAGTTCTCGCTTAACTTTATCAATATCTGCGTTTGGCTTATCAATTTTATTAATAGCAATAATAATTGAAACATCGGATGCTTCTGCATGGCTTATTGCCTCTTTTGTCTGTGGCATAACTCCATCATCAGCAGCTACAACAATAATTGCAATATCAGTTATTTTTGCACCTCTTGCTCTCATTGCGGTAAAAGCCTCATGACCAGGTGTATCTATGAAAGTAATTTGTTTCCCATTGTCTAATGTAACTTTATAAGCACCAATATGTTGAGTGATTCCGCCTGACTCTTTATCTGCAATATTTGTTTTCTTAATATAATCTAAAATCGATGTTTTACCATGATCTACATGTCCCAAAACAGATACTATTGGTGCTCTTTCTTCTAAAGATCCATCCTCTATATCCTTTTTCTCTTCAATGATTCCTTCTGTATATTCTTCCATTTTTTTTGCTTCAAAATCAAATTCAGAACATAAAAGCTCAATTGTATCCCAATCCAATCTTTGATTAATAGAAACCATTAATCCTATTTCCATACATTTAGTAATAACTTCATTAGCTGTAACATCTAAACGTTTACTTAAATCATCTACACTAATAAATTCTGTCAATTCAAGTATATTATTTTTTTCTTCGGAAATGTTATCAATTTCTTTTTTTCTTTTTCTCTTTTTTTTCGATTTACCTTGATCTATTTTCGCAAGTGTTGTTTGTAAATTTTTATCCACCGCATGTTGTTCAACTCTTTTTTTACGTTTTTTTGATCTTTTACTAACCTTTTCATCTTGCTTATCTTTACTGCTTTTTTTCGCTTTTAATTTCTTTAGACGAGATTTTAATGGAAATACTTGAACTCTTTTATTGATTCCCTTATGTTTTTCTTTTAATTTTTGTAACTTTTCTTTTAGTTTATCTTCTTTAATATCTTTGTCTGTTTTTTTAGCTACCTTTTTTCTTTTCTTATGTTTTTTTGATACGCCCTTTAATTTTTCTTCTTTTTCTAATAACTTTTTTGCTTCTGCTTCTGCTTTTTTCCGCTTTATTGTATCTTCTTTTTCTTTTTCTTTTTTTCGTTTTTTTTCTAAAATCTCTTCTTCTTCAATTTTTTTCTCATTTTTTAATTCCATTTCTCGTGCTGCTTCTGCCTTTTCTCGTGCTGCTTCTTCTTTTAATCTCTTTTTTTTCTCCGTTTCCTGTTTATCTTGCAAAGTAGTCGTAAGTTTTTTATCAATTTGAACATTACTAGAATTATCTTTGAGATCTTTACCAAACTTATCTAATACAATTTTAATAACATCTTCATCTAATGGTTTATTAATTGAAGTTTTAATTTTTTTTGATCTTAAATATGTAATAATATCTTTATGAGATATATTCAATTGTTTTGCTAATTGAAAGATTTTTATTCGCTTATTATTTATAGTAACTGGCATTAAGAAGCTCCTAATTTATACCTATTCTAATTTTATTTATTCTGATCCAAATCTAATTCTTTTTCTTCCTCTTCTTCTCTCTTATTTTCTAATGCTTCTTGTATTATTAATTCTAATTTTTCAAATGTTTTCTCACCAATTCCTTTAATGTTTAATAATTTTTCAGTATCAGTATTTAAGAAATCCGCAACTGTTTCAATTTCTTCATTTTGAAAGGCTTTTGCTTGTGTGTCAGTAATTGCATCAATATCTTCAAGAAAAATGTCATCACCTTCTAAACGATTATATTCTGATTGACGAATAGCATCAATTTCATAACCGGTTACTCGTGAAGTAAGATTAATATTTACACCACCGGATCCAATGGCAGTAGCAATTTCCTCATCTTCAAAAACGGCTAAAGCATATTTCCTTTCTTCATCAATTTCAATAAAAGATGGTTTCGCAGGTGATAAAGCTCTTGAAATCAATAGTTCGGATTCAACACTATAATTAATAATATCAATATTTTCACCACCTACCTCATTAACTATTGTCTTTATTCTATTTCCCTTAATTCCAACACAAGCTCCAACCGGATCAATTCTCTTATCATTTGTTGTTACAACTATTTTACTTCTTCGCCCTGGTATTCTGGCAATTGTTTTAATTTCTACAATCCCATCATAAATTTCTGGTACTTCCAATTCAAAAAGTCGTCTTAAAAACAATTCATCTGATCTCGATATTATTATTTCCGGTCCCTTGCTACTAATTTGCACATCTTTTATTACCGCCTTTATTGTATAACCACGGTAATATCTTTCGGTAGGAATTTGTTCATTCCTTGGCATTTTTAATTCTATTTTATCATTATTGATAAATACAGTTCCATTTCTTCTTGCCTGATGAATATTACCAACAACAATCTCTCCAATACGTTTTTCATATTCATTAAATACCTGTTCCCTTTCTATTTCAATGATCTTTTGACTTAATATTTGTTTAGCCGCAGAAATTGACCTTCTTCCAAAAACAGACGGGTCAATTATTTTTACAACAACTTCTCCAATTTCTACATCTTCAGAATCGGGCATTTTTATTGCATCAGAAAACGATATCTGTGATACTTCATCATCCATATCTTCATCAGCAACTACGTTAAGTTCTTGATATATCTCTATTTCGCCCATCTTTGTATTAACAATAATATCAAAATTATCAACATCACCAAATTTTTTCCTTATTAGTGATTCAATTACATTTTCAATAATATTACCAACTTTTGCTCTAGGTATATTTTTTTCCTTTGCTAATTCTATAAATGCTTCAATAAGTTTTTTTTGATCCAAAACAACAACTCCTATTTACCATTTTAATTTTAATTTTGCATATTTAATTTCGTTATAGTTTAATTCTACTATTTCTTTTTTCTTCTTGTCTTTTATTTCTAATAATATTTTTTCATTATCAGCTTCTATTATTTTACCTTTTTTTGAACTTCTAATATTTTGATCTTCAAAAAATATTTTTACATTATAACCAATATTACGTATAAATTGATATGGTTTTTTCATTTTATTATATAACCCGGGTGATGTTATTTCATAATTATATTTATCACCAATAATATTATCAAAATTTTCATCATTTGACAGAGCATGAGAAAAATTTGTCAGCTCATCTAATTTTATACCTTCCTTTTTATCGGCAATGATTTTTATCTTATTGCCAATATTATCAATAATTATTTCATCAATAATTATTCCCATTTCCTCCGCTATTTTATTGGCAGATTCTTTTATTTTATCTTTCATACATCCCTCATACAACAAAAGTGGGATATCTCCCACTTTACATTGTATAATATACGAATTATTTTTAGATATCCAAATATTTTATTTAATTATTTTTTAATTCTAATATCATTCTAAATGATTTAATTCTATCATTTTCTAAATCGCTTAATTTATGTTTGTTCGCAATTTTTGTTATTAACTTATTTGCCTCTTCATATTCTTTGGCTTTTATCAAACATTCAATTGATTGAAATGCGTAATCAATTTTCTTAAATTCTAATGGCGTTATCTTATATGCACTTTTATAATTTATCCCTGCTTCAAGAAAATTATCATTATCTTCATATATTTTTGCCAAACCATTATAAGCAGCACCATTAATTACATTAGCATCACAATTTTTATCTAAATAATCATTAAAATACTTGGTTGCTTCATCAAATTTATTTTGATTATAATTTATATACCCTAAATAATATAATGTAAGGTCACTGTATTTTGTGCCGGGAAATAATTCATTTACTTCCTCAAATTTCTTAGTAGCATTTTTATATTGTTGGCTACTTAAATAAAATTGAGCGATACCAAATTGTCCAGCCGCTTCTTCATTTTTCTTATTTTGTGAATTAAAATAATACCAGCCAATCAATATTACTAAAATAATTACCAATAAAGATATTATGATAACTTGCTGATTTTGTTTATAAAACCTAAACGATTCATCGATCTTTTCAAAAAATGGATCCTTTTTCAATTCTTTCTTCTTTATTTTTTTCCTTGCTTTTAACATACTTCTCCCTTTTTTAAGTACCCCTGGCCCGACTTGAACGGGCGACAACAGCTTTAGGAAAGCTGTGCTCTATCCACCTGAGCTACAGGGGCTAAATTTCACCTAATATTAACTTATTTTTCAAATAATAACAACCAATTTTCTATACTTTTACAAAATTAAATTTAAAATACTGCCAACAACCAATGTAGATAACATCATAATCGCTGCAGATTTTGCCATATCTTTAAGGCCTAATTCTTTTAATAACACAGTAAATGTTGCAATACAGGGAAAATACATTGTCAATATTACAGAAGAAATTATCATCTGTTTCATAGATAATCCCAATGGAACTAACATTCCCACCGCTACATCTTTTCTTAGAAATCCAACAATTAATGCACCAACTGTTTCCTTTGGCAACCCCATCAAACCGGTGATTATTGGACTTACTAAATTCCCCAAAAAATCTATTACATGTAAAACATATAAAATATTTATTATTAATACACCTAACAATACATAAGGAACGGCTTCTTTTATAAACCAAACAATTCTCATCCACAATTTTTTTAATAATGATTTAAAATATGGTATTCTATAAGATGGAATTTCAGTAAATATTTCAGGACTTGTTCCCTTGACAAATTTATTCATTAGAAGACCTAAAATGATCCAAACTATGAACAATATTCCAAAAACAATAATAATTGCTTTTACTCCATATTTACCAAGCAATCCAAAAACCATAGCGATCTGTGCCATACAAGGAACTGCAATAGCCATCAATGTACTGGCAATAAATTTTTCTCTGCGTGTTTCTAATATCCTTGTTGCCAACGCACCCGGAACATTACAACCAATTCCCAACAACATCGGTATTATTGCTAACCCATGTATTCCCAATTTATGCATCAAATTATCAACAAGTATTCCTAAACGCGGCAAATAACCGGAATCTTCTAAGAAACTTAAAACAAAATAAAATGCAGTTATATATGGCAGTATCATTGCAATTGGAACAAATAATCCGGTGGAAAGCATGCCCATTGAATCTAGATAACTTATCTCCCCATCTATTACTTGCCCAATCAAAATATCATGTAAAAAACCACTCCCATTAAATAATGCAGATATTTTTAGTAATACAGGTGTCCAAAAATTTTCAAACATTGGTTCAAACAAATATGTTATTAATGATTCACCAACTAATCGAATTATTGAAAAAGATAATCCCAAAACAATAATTGCGACAATTAGACCACTCAACGGATGAATTGACAAATCACTAAGTTTTTCACCAATTGTATGATGCTTGTGTTTTAATTTCTGAACCTGTTCAACAATTGCACCTATTTGCCCCCACTTATTTTTTTCAATAGTATCTTTTGTAGAATTCTTGCTTAACAAATCACTTTTTTTTACATTATGTAAATTATCAACAAGATTTTTTATTCCTTCACCAGTAATTCCACAAGTGGTTATCACAGGAACACCTAAAATATTCTCTAATTTTTCTCTATCAATACTTACACCCGTATGACCAGCTTCATCCCAAAAATTTAATACAACTATTAAAGGAATATTTTTTTTTATCAACTCGTATGTAAGATTAAGATTCCTTTCTAAATTTGTGGAATCAATTATATTTATAAATATATTTTTATTTTTTTCTTTTATCGCTTCTTCAAAAATCTTTACTGCAACTTCTTCGGCTTTCATTGTAGGTTCAAGTGAATATATTCCGGGAATATCCACTATTTCCATTTTATCATCACCTAATTTTAAATATCCTTTTGTATATTCTACGGTAGTTCCGTGATAATTTGATACAATTACCTTAACACCTGTTAATCTTGAGAATATAGCACTTTTACCAACATTGGGATTACCAATCAGCATTAATTTCTTATTATTTAGTTTATCATTCATAAAGCATATCTAAGTAAAGATCTTTTAATTTGTTTTTATAATTCTTCCACAATGATTTTTTCTGCCATACCAATACCTAATGCAAAATCTGTATTTCCAATTTTTATTGTAATTGGGCCATTCATAAATTGTGCTGATCTTTTCTCTACCAGTGATCCTACTCTCATCCCTAATGCTTCTGCTCTTTTTTTAAACATTATACCACCAGCCAATTTAATTATTCTAACTTTTTTACCAATCTTTATTTCTTTTAAATTCATAATATCAATCCATTTTTAATTATCTGTAAAGTTAATATAATTATTATTAATTTACAACTATAAAAACGTATATTAAAATCAACTCAAAGACATATTTTCTATTAAAATCAAAATTAGTCAAGTTATTTTTAACTTGTAACGGGAAAATTTGTAGAGAAATTAGTTAATGAGAATAAAGAAGCCGGTTCATATTCTGTGAAGTGGAATGCATCACAATTTAGTTCGGGAATATATTTATACAAAATCCAAGCAAATGAATTTACCGATGTAAACAAATGTATTCTTTTAAAATAACTGTCATCTCCTGTTTTTGCAATAGAACATCCAATTTAAAGATTAGATATAATAACTTTTTTGCTAAAAAATAATCCGAATTCGGAAATTTATTGCCAATATAAAAAATCCTGAAGGGATTAAATATAAATAACTGCAGGCGCCAGCCTGTAGAATAAATGACCACACAACAACAAAACTCCGTAGGAGTTTAACTATTATAATTGTCTAATCGTTAGTGAAAATTTTTAATAAAATGAAAAAATATTTATTACAATTTAACTTCTTTGAAGTTGGAATAGTTTCCATACATTCGTTTTCTACCGATTCCATCGGCAGTTATTAAAATTAATCAACTTCGTTGATTTTCATTTTTTGTTTAACGACTTTGTAAGGAACCCCTTATTGCATAAAAAAATGTAATAAGTAAAGTTCAATTGACAGAAAATAATTAGCAATTATTTATAAAAATAAATCTTTCATTTTATTAATATTTTTCTTAAATTTAGTGATTTAAAAAAAAAGGAAAAAATGAAAAATAAAAAAGGAGAAAAAATGAAAAATTATGATGTGATTATTATTGGCGGCGGCCCATCAGGAATTATTGCCGGAGTAACAGGAAAAAAACAAAATGTTGATAAAAGTTTTTTGATGATAAAAGAAGAGGCAAAAGGATTAATCCCATGTGGAATTCCATACATTTTTCATGATTTAAATGATGTCTCTAAAGATGCAATGGGTCCTAAACCATTTATAGATGCAGGTGGAGATGTTTTGATTGATAAAGTTATCAATATAGATATCACAGAAAAAACTTTAAAAACACAAAATAATGACGAATTCAAATATGAAAAATTAGTTTTCGCAACCGGTTCAACACCAACTATTCCCACTTTTATAAAAGGAAATGATTTGGAAGGTGTAGAATTCATAAAAAAAAGCTATGATTATATTGAAAAACTAAAAAATGAAACTGACGAAGCAAAAAATATTGTGATAGTTGGTGGAGGATTTATTGGTGTTGAGGTAGCTGAACAGCTTTCCAAATTTAAAGATAAGAATATATCATTAGTAGAAATGGAAGAATTTTGTCTCTATCGTGCATTTTCCAAAGATATCGCAAAAAAAGTAGATGAAATTTTACAAAACACAGAGATTAATTTACTAACAAACAATAAAATCGAAGAAATTATTGGTAAAAACGGTAAAGTAACAAAAGTAAAATTAGTCAATGGGAAAGAAATTGATGCAGATCTTGTAATTTTCTCAATTGGATACAAACCAAATACAGAATTAGCAAAAAAATCCGGTTTGGAAATAACAAGTCAAGGAACAATCCGATGTGATAATTATCTCAGAACAAACAAAAAAGATATTTATGCAATAGGTGATTGCAGCCAAACAATTGGTTTTATTACAGGAAGAACAGATAATATTATGCTCGCTTCTACGGCTACATCAGAATCAAGAATTTTAGGATATAACTTATTTGAAATAAATCTTATTAGAAACTTTATTGGAACATTATCTGTATTTTCTACCGAAATTGGCGGAACGACATTTGCATCAGTTGGAGCAATTGAACAAGAAGCAAAAGCACATAATATTAATTATATTATCGGAAAATTTGAAGATGTAGATAGACATCCGGGAACAATCAAAGATGCAAATAAATTAATGATAAAACTAATCGTATCACCTAAAACAGGTAAAATAATCGGTGGTGAACTTTACGGTGGAAAATCAGCTGGTGAAATTATTAATATATTAAGTTTAGCAATTCAAAAAGAAACTACAGTATATGAATTAACCTCTCTTCAATTTGGAACTCATCCACTTCTTACTACGGCTCCAACAAAATATGTACTTATTAAAGCAGCTGAAATGGCTATTCTAAACATTAAAAAAAAGAACTATAAACTAAATCAATAATTAATAAGGAGAAAAATTGCAGCAAATAATCCATGTGTTTAAACATGCATTAATGATAACAGGATTCGTTTTTACGATGATGTTAATTATTGAATATATTAATGTTCAAACACATGGGTTATGGCAAAGAAATATCTCTAAAAGTATTTGGAAACAATATTTATTGGCAGCTTTGTTGGGAGCTATTCCCGGATGTTTGGGTGCTTTCACAGCAGTTGCACTTTTTACTCATCGGCTAATTTCACTCGGTGCATTAGTGACGGCAATGATAGCTACAAGCGGCGATGAAGCATTTGTTATGTTATCAATGTTTCCACAAAAAGCAATTATTTTGACATTTATAATTGTTGTAATAGGAATTTTAGCAGGATTTATAACAGACAAACTGCCTTTTTCAAAATCATTTAAGAATAGTTTAAAATCAAACAAATTACCATTGCACAAAGAAGAAAAATGTAAATGCTTACCACAAAACCATTTCTTTGAAAATATGAAAACTCCTTCTACACAACGAATTTTGTTGATCGTTATTGTATCGATATTTTTATTAGGTACAGTTATTGGAGAAATTGGTCCTCAAAAATGGAATTGGATTAAGATCACGATTCTAATTACCTCATTTTTATCACTTTTCATAATTGTTACAGTCCCGGAACATTTTTTGAAAGAGCATCTTTGGAATCATATTGTAAAAATTCACATTCCGAGAATATTTTTATGGATATTTGGAACCCTTCTTACAATTCATATTCTCATGCAATTTATTGATGTTCAATCTTGGATCGCGGGTAATTTGTACTTAGTTCTTTTTATTGCACTTGTTGTTGGTATTATTCCTGAATCCGGTCCGCATTTAATGTTTTTAACATTATTTGCAAACGGAACAATCCCATTTAGTATTCTACTTGCAAGCTCAATCGTTCAAGATGGACATGGAATGTTACCTCTACTTGCAGAATCAAAAAAGGGATTTTTTACGGTAAAAGCAATAAATATTGTTTTTGGAGCAGCAGTTGGATTTATTGGTTTATTATTAGGATTTTGATCATTAGCAACGAACAAAAAAATAAATTATTTAGCAACTAACAAAAAACTAACTAAATCGAACAAAAATTAACTAAAAAATTGAAATTATAACCATCAAGAATACGAAGAATAGTGAGAAATTAACCGGACTTAAGAATAGCTAATAAAAATACGGCACAAACTATAAATTAATTCTCGGGTATCATTACTTATGAACAAAAATAAAAAATTCCAATCATCAAATGCAATAACAATTTCTTTCGCACATTTTACTCATGATCTTTATACATCTTTTTTGGCACCGATGCTTCCTTTGTTAATTAATAAATTTGGAATAAGTCTATCAATGGCAGGATTTTTAGATGTTGCTCGAAAATTTCCCGCATTATTTAATCCGTTTATTGGAGTAATGGCGGATAAAACTTCAATTAGATATTTTGTGATTTTTACTCCGCTAATTACAGGAATTGCAATGAGTTTGCTCGGTGTCGCTCCATCTTATTCCGTTATATTAATTTTACTTTTTGTCGTTGGGATCAGTTCAGCGGTTTTTCATATTCCCTCGCCTGTAATGATAAAAAATGTATCCGGAAATAAAACGGGAAAGGGAATGAGTTATTTCATGCTTGGTGGAGAAATTGCCAGAACTCTCGGTCCACTTTTAATAACCGCATCAATTACGATTTGGGGATTAGAAGGATCTTATAAAGTTATGTTATTGGCTTTCATTTCAACAATATTCTTATATATTAAACTGAAAGATATTGAAGTAAACAAAAGTTATAAGAAAAAAAATATAGAATTTAGTCCAAAAGATACATTTAAAAAATTAATCCCTTTTTTTATTATAATTACCGGGATTGCTTTATTCCGATCCTCCATGAAAGCCGCTATAACTTTATACTTACCAACTTTTCTCACAAGCAACGGAAAATCTTTATGGCTTGCAGGAATATCACTCTCTATTCTTCAACTTTCCGGTGCAGTTGGAACATTCTTAGCCGGATCAATTTCAGATAAAATAGGACGAAAATACACTTTGCTAATTACTGCAATTGCCAATCCAATTCTTATGTGGGCTTTCATCATTTTAAATGATAGTTTTATGATCCCTATTTTAATTTTAATTGGATTTTTTCTATTTGCTTCAGGACCGGTTTTGCTTGCTTTAGTTCATGATACGGATTCGGAACATCCCGCTTTTGTAAATAGTATTTATATGACAATCAATTTTGTCATGAGTTCATTGATGGTTTTGTTAGTTGGTTTCCTCGGAGATAAAATTGGGTTAATTTATACATATAAAATTTGTGCAATATTGGCAGCCGGTTCAATTCCGTTTATTTTGTTTTTGCCGAAAAGCATAAAACAAAAACATAAAAGAGTATCATCGAATTAATCGAAAGTTATTTAGACACAAATTATAATTGATGTTTGTAATAAACTTCCAAAGTTTAAAAGTATTTTATCTGATGGTAACTTTATTGTTTTTTATTTCTTATTTTTTTAAACTTCTGAATTTTAATTATAGATTACCAATTCAAATATCAAATTTTCATTATTCATTCTCCCTTTCTTGACCTGTGAAATTTAGCTTGCTGAATATTTCACTGGGTTCACTTCTCACTTAATAATAACTTTTCTAAAAATAATGTTTTAATAATGTATTTTTATATTTAAATTATATAATTATATTGAAAGGAAACTCAAAATATAAAAGGGATACAAAATGAAACGCTTAGTAATAATTCCAACTTACAACGAAAAAGCAAATATTAAAAAATTGATAACAGATATTCAATCATTAGATATTGAAAATTTAGATGTTTTAATTATTGACGATAATTCTCCGGATGGAACCGGGAATATTGTTAAAAATATGCAGAAAGAAAGCAATAATATTCTCATTATTGAACGTGAAGGAAAACTTGGACTTGGGACCGCATACATTCGTGGTTTTAAATATGCTTTAGAAAATAATTATGATCAAATTGCACAAATGGATGCTGATTATTCTCACGCCCCAAAAGATTTAATAAAATTATTCAAAGCAGTCGAAAAATATGATTGGGTAATTGGTTCACGTTACAAATCCGGAATAAATGTCGTCAATTGGCCAATGAGTCGTTTAATTCTCAGCTATGGTGCAAACATTTATTCAAGAATAATTACAGGAATGAAAATTAAAGATGGAACTGCAGGATTCAAATGTTGGAATAGTCGGGTACTTTCAAAAATCAAATTAGATGAAGTAAGATCACAAGGATATTCTTTTCAAATAGAGATGAATTTTCGTGCTTGGAAAGCGGGATTTAAATTTCTTGAAGTTCCAATTATCTTTATCGATCGTACTTTAGGCGAATCAAAAATGTCAAAAAAAATCGTTCGTGAAGCGATCTTCATGGTCTGGAAATTAAAATACTGGTCAATCACAAAAAAAATATAATTCATTTATGAATTCAAATATTGATATTTCAATTATTATTGTTAGTTATAATGTAAAAGAATTTCTACATCAATGTTTACTTTCAATTGAAAAAGCTACAAATAATATTTTAACTGAAATTTTTGTTGTCGATAATAATTCAATTGATGGAACATGTGAATTTATTCGTTCAAAATTTCCTAATATAAATTTAATTGCCAACAATAAAAATCTAGGTTTTGGGAAGGCAAATAATTTAGCATTACAAAAAGCACAAGGAAAATACACTCTCTTCTTAAATCCTGATACTATTTTACAAGAAGATACTTTAGAAGTAATGTTGAATTATTTAGAAAAAAACACAAAAGTCGGATTAGCCGGTTGTAAAATTTTAAATTCAGATGGGACATTGCAACTTGCATCTCGCAGAAGTTTTCCGTCTCCTTTGACCGCCTTACCAAAACTATTAGGATTAAGTAAAATATTTCCAAAAAATAAATTCTGCGGAAAATATAACCTAACCTATCTTGATCCTGAAAAATCTTACAGTGTCGATGCGGTAAGCGGGTCATTTATGTTTTCAAGAACTGAGCTTCTAAAAAAATTAGATGGTTTTGATGAAACATTTTTTATGTATGGCGAAGATTTGGATTTATGTTATAGAATAAAAGAGAAAAATTATGAGATCCATTATGTTGCAGATACAACAATTATTCATTATAAGGGTGAAAGTTCAAAAAATTCTCCTTTTGACAGCATAATAAATTTTTATAAAGCAATGGATATTTTCGTGAAAAAACATTTTTCAACAGGATATTTTCTATTAACAACTCTTTTATTACGTCTTGGAATCTTTGGGCACTTGCTTGGAAGATTTTTGGGAAAATTTATCAATATGATAAAAACACCTCTTATTGATTTTTTATTTATCTATTTATCGTTTATTTTTGCTATTTTAATACGCTTTGATGAGACAAGGTGGTTTTTTGATTATCAACCGGTTATCCTATTATACGCAATCATTTATCTTATTTTAGCAGCATTATTCGGGCTTCATAAGAGAAAAAAGATCGATTTTGTAAGAGCTTTTGGTGCAATAATTCTCGGTGGATTAATAAATGGTTCATTTACATTTTTTATGCCATTTATTGCCTATTCAAGAATTGTTTTTTCCATTTCGTTTTTATTTATACTATTATTTCTTCCCGGCTGGAGAATAATTTATTATCTGATAATCTATAAAAAAGTACTAAATAAAAGTTATACTAATAGAACTATTATTGTCGGAGCCGGAGATGAGGGGAAACGCATTGCAAAGATCATTACAAAAAAACCGGAATTGGGTTACCTTTTTTTAGGTTTCGTAGATAATGATTTTGATGATCCGCAAACAATTTCTACAATAAGTAATTTAACTGAATTGATAAAAATTAAAAAAATTGAAAATATAATATTCAGTTCGGACAAATTTACAAGTGCCGATATTATGAGATTGATGGGCAAAATCCAACATTTATCTGTGAATATCAAAATTGTTCCGGAAAACATTAACTTGATCTATGGGAAAATGCACATCGAAAAATTGGAAGATATTTCTATTGTGGATGTTGATTACAATATTTACAGACCCATTACAATTTTAATAAAAAGAATATTTGACATTATTTTAGCATCTTTTTTACTATTATTCTCTCCACTGAGTTATCTTGTAAAATTAATTTCAAAATATAAAACGAACACAATTCAAATTGAAAATTATTCGATTAAAGAATGGCGTTCTCAAAAAAATAATGAAATAAAATTATTTTGGTATCCAATGCTGATCTCAATTATTTCAGGAAAAGTATCTTTCGTTGGTGATTTGATACATTTACCCGATAATATTAAAACAAGATTTTACAAACCGGGAATTACCGGATTAATTCAAATTGAAAAATTAAAACAAATAACTATGAAAGAGCATCAAAGTTATATAAATTATTATATGAGAAATTACTCTTTGATGATGGATATAGAAATATTATTTAAAAGTATAATAAGACAACATTAGAAAATAAAAAAAGTGGAGGGAATTATGAAAAAATTTGTTTTTTTGGTTTTGATTTTAACTTTGGCATTAGTTGCTGAAGATGAAAATGTAAAAACAGGTTGGAGTTTTGGTGGTGTTCCGGCTGTTGCTTATGACACCGATACGGGTTTTAAATATGGAGCTTTAGCTAATATTTATAATTATGGAGACGGTTCAACATACCCTGAATATTTATATTCAATTTATGTTGAATGGTCACGAACAACTAAAGGAAGTGGTGTTAATGAAATATTTTTTGATTCAAAACACTTACTGCCTAAAGGGATAAGAGTAACAGCAGATCTTTCATATCTTACAGAACAAACACTTGACTTTTACGGATTCAACGGATATGAAGCAAAATTTAACTCTGATCTTATTGACGATGATAGTAACAATCCGGATTATATCTCTCGTGTTTATTATAAACATCAAAGAGAATTATTAAAAATTACAAGTGATTTTCAAGGACATTTATATAAAAATAATTTATTATGGGTTGGTGGGTTCGGCCATTTTGGAACTGATATTAGTTCAGTCGATATCGATAAATTAAATGAAGGAACTGACGAAGACGATATGCTGCCGGATACAACTACATTATTTGATGAATATAAAGATAACAATATAATTCCTCAAGATCAAGAAGATGGTGGTAATACAAATTTTTTAAAATTGGGATTGGTATATGATTCACGCGATAATCAGGCAAATCCGATGCATGGTATTTGGACGGAATTACTTTTTATTACTGCTCCCGATTTTTTAGGGAATGATTATTCCTATTCACAAATGGTATTTACACATCGACAATATTTTACTATTCTTCCTAAGAAATTATCTTTTGCATATCGTTTAAGTTATCAAGGAAAACTCACAGGTGAAATGCCATTTTATATGTTGCCTTATATTTTCAGTTCTTATAAAACCGTTGACGGATTAGGTGGGAAGAAATCCATTAGAGGAACTTTACGAAATCGTATAATGAGCGACGGATTTGCTTATGGAAATGTTGAATTACGATGGAAATTTTTACGCACTGTTGTATTTGGTCAAAATTTATATTTGGCAGTAAATCCATTTGTTGATATGGGAATGACTGTAAATAGATATGATGCAAATTATGATGAAGTTAGTAACATAACAGAACAAAATGATGAATTACATATTGGCTATGGAATAGGATTGAAAATTGCGTTAAATGAAAATTTTATTATTTCTGTGGATTACGGAATAGCAAAAGACGAACGTGACGGAGACAGCGGATTATATATTGGCTTAGATTTTCTGTTTTAATAATAAAATTTAATATTTTTAAAAGCCATATTTTGATAATATGGCTTTTTTTTTGATAATTTTGTCTGTAGAATTCAGTGGAGAAAAAAATCAAAATGTTTAGAGTATTGTTTTAATACTTGAAACTTCTCAATAAAATTACTTTTCAAAAAAAATCTTTGTTTATTTAATTTTTATTATTAAATTGCAATAGTTTTTAAGATGAGAGTAATTAATGAGCGCAAAAATGGAAAATGGAGTGAGATATAAATACAGAGCGGCTACTCTATTGCCGTATGGTTATTTAGAAAGATTAGATCAAAAGCGATATAGTAAGAACACAATCAATATATATACTGCATATTTCAAAGATTTTGTTAATGAATTTAGAAATCAGAAACTTTCAACATTGTCAAAGAATAGTATTAATGCTTATATTCTAAAACTAATAAAACAAAATAATATTTCTACATCACAACAAAACCAGAGAATCAATGCTATCAAATTTTATTATGAAAAAGTACTTGGAAGAGAAAAGTAATATTATCAGGTTTACCGGCCAAGGAAAGAAAAAAAGTTACCGATTGTATTAAGTGAGGATGAGATTATTAACATTATATGTCAAATAGAAAATTTAAAACATAAGTCAATAATATCATTAATATATTCAGCAGGATTTAGAATCAGCGAAACAATTAATTTGAAACTTACTGATATAGATTCAAAAAGAAATCTCATAACCATTAAAAGTGGAAAAGGGAAAAAAGATCGGATAACCCTACTATCAGAGACCGTTTTAGAACTCTTAAGAGAATATTATAGCAAGTATAAACCAGATAGCTATCTTTTTCAGGGGCAAAACGGTGGTAAATATTCAGTAAAAAGTATACAAAATATCTTCAATAAAGCTCTGAAAAAGTCAGGTGTAAAAAAAGAAGCGACAGTTCACACATTGAGACATAGTTTTGCAACTCATTTATTAGAGCATGGTACAGATCTAAGGTATATTCAGGAATTATTATCAGAAAATATAAATATAAGAATTATTGATCTTTATTCTATAAAACCAATTAATAAAGATAAATTATTAGAATCTATAAAAGGAATAGATAATATAATAACAGTAGAAGATCATTATCCAGCAGGAGGATTAGGAGAATCTGTAGAATCAGTTTTGTTTTGCGAGAATAAAAATATTTTTAAAATGGCTGTAGAAAAAATACCAAGAAGCAGTAGTAAAAAAGAGGTTTTAAGTTACGAAAATATATCCAAAAAAGAAATTGTTAACAAGGTAGAAAAGATATTATAGATTATGTCAAAAGATTTTAGAACAATTAAAATTTATTGCGAAAAGTGTAATACCCTTTTATACGAATATCACAAATATGGTTCTGGTCATTTGGTAAAATGTTTTGTTAATCAAATTAAAAAAGATTATACTAATAAAGAAACGATATGTCCTAATTGCCAGGAAAAGATTGCTAGAAAAAGACAATTTCAAGGCAGAGATATTTATAAAATTATTCAAGGTAAGGTTTATGTAAAAAAATAAGAATATTTATTAAATTTAGTATTATAAAAATAGGCATTAATAAAATCATCAGTCCCTTAGATAACTTAAATATAAGGAAAAAATAAACGAAATACGTCGTATATACAACACCTGTTAGAAAAACAAACGAAGTATATCGTATATACAAACGTTAGGCGAAATTTCAGAAGAGGTTATATCAAATGAAAAGTAGAGAGCTTAAATATAGAATAAACTGGCAAGATACATGGAAGAAAATGAGGAGCGAGAGAATTAGAAAACTCACAGTAACGTATGACAGGGATTTCCAAATAAAATCTAACGAAGATTTTTCAAATCGTTATAAGTGGAATGATTACGAATCTGGAAGAAAAGCGGTAAATATATTAGGAGATATTTTAAATAAAGATGCCGAAGTTCTTGAAATCGGTCCTGGTCCCGGAACTTTAACAGTTCCCCTTTCTGAAAAAGTTAGAAAAATCACTTGTGTAGAGGCTTCAAAGACAAATTTAGAGATCTTAAAGAAAAATTTGAAGGAAAACGGGATTAAAAACTACGAACTGATAAATGACTATTGGGAAGTAACTAAAATTGGAGATAGGTTTGATTTGGTCGTATGCTCACATTTTCTTTGGCAGGTTGAAGATATTGAGGAACATTTGAAAAAAATGGAAAACGCTTCAAAAAAATATTGTGCAGTGATACAACCCTGTGGAAGAGATGAAGTAGTTAAGAAGGCTTTTGAAGAGATTTGTAAAGAGAGATACACAGGACAATTTGAAGCGGATGCAGAGTATTTTCCTTATGTAATTTTAAGGGAATGGTCAAGATGTTTAGATGTTCGCCACTTCGAATATTCCTTTGAACTTAATCTTGAGGAAGGTATTAGGTACATAGCAAGTTACTTGGGAAAATTCATAGACGTTAATGAACAAGTCGCAGATAAGATAAAGAGGTTTTTAATAGCCGAAGTGGGCAAACATTGGGTGATAAGAGATAACGCAATTGTTATGTGGTGGAAACCAGGAAAATGAGAGGAACAAAACTTCGCCTAACAACGGATATGAAGTTTCACTCCCGTTGATTGTTTCACTCAAATTGTTCCCTTCAGTCGCAACTTTTCATATCCGCAAACCGTTAGGTGAAATCGTGAACTATAGGAGTATTAGAAAAATCTATAAAGGCTGGCATAATAAAATAACAATAAGTTAAATGAGGTTATAAAATGAAAAAAATTGGTTTAATAGTAAATCCTATAGCAGGAATGGGTGGTAGTGTCGGATTAAAAGGGACTGATGGAGAGGCTTACAAAAAGGCATTGGAATTAGGGGCGAAACCAACCACTCCGCAAAGAATTGAAGAAACACTTTCTTTGGTTAACAGGAAAGATCTTTATTTTATAGTTGCACCCGGTAAAATGGGTGAAAATTTTATTAAAAAATTCGATTTTAAGTATGAAATAGTATCTAAAATAGGTAAGGAAACAAATGCGGATGATACTAAAAAAATTATTCGTGAGATGGTTGAAAAAGCTATTGATCTTCTGATTTTTGTTGGCGGTGATGGCACCGCAAGAGATGTGTACGATATTCTGGGATTAAAAATTCCGGTCGTGGGAATTCCTTCGGGAGTTAAAATGTTCAGTCCTATTTTTGCTCTTTCAACTTTTGCTGCTGCAGAAATTATCAATAATGAATCTAAACAACTTATTGAAAAAGAAGTTCTTGATATTGACGAAGAAGCTTTCAGAGAAGGAAAATTGGGAGCTAAATTATACGGATATTTAAAAGTTCCCAAAAATCCAAACCTATTGCAAGGCAAAAAAGAATCTTCTAATGTTAGTAAACCGGAAAAAATCAGTAAAGAAGAAATTGCACAATATATTTTTGAAAAAATTGAAAACGATGTGCTTTACATTTTAGGACCCGGAACTACTTTGGAAACTATTGCCAATAAAATTGGTGTAGAGAAAAGTTTATTAGGCATAGATGCTGTTTGTAACGGAAAATTAGTAGGAAGAGATCTTAACGAAAAAAATTTGATGGATTTAATTGAAAAATATGATAAAATAAAAATCATTGTTACACCCATTGGTGGGAATGGTTTTATTTTTGGAAGAGCAAGTAAACAATTCACACCGAAAGTCTTAAAATTAATTGGGAAAGAAAATGTAATTGTTGTTGCAACTGAAGATAAAATCAGTAGATTGGAATGTCTTAGAGTTGATACTGGAGATACTGAAACAGATAACAATTTAAAAGGACATTTTAAAGTAATTACCGGATATAAAACAGAAACAATTATTGAAGTAAAATGATGTTAAAATTTCACATGAATGAAAATCCTTATTCACCGGCCAAAAGCATTCAAAAAGCAGCAATAAAAGGATTGGAAAAAATAAACAGATATTCTGAGACAAAATATCTAAATGAATTAAAAAAACTTTTGGGAACTTATAATAATTTATCTTCCGATCGAGTTGTTTTAAGTCATGGTTCGGATTTGTTATTAAGGGAAATAATCAATATTTTCTCAAAAGATAGGAAAATAATTATGGTGAACCCGTCATTTTTCCCCATTGCACAATATGCTTTAAAGCAAGCCAGTAGATTAACAAGAATTCAGATTTCACCTCCTGATTTTAAATTAGATACTAATCTTTTATTAAACGAGTTGAATGAACCAACACTGTTTATTATTGATAATCCTAATAATCCTACAGGTAAAACTTTGATTGATAATAGCTTCGCCGAAAAAATCCTTCAAAATAAAAATGCATTACTATTGGTAGATGAGGCATATTATGAATTTTCAGGACAAACTTTTGCAGGACTGATTAAAAAATATCCCAATCTTGCAATAACAAGAACCATGGATAAGGCTTTTTCATTGGCAGGACTTCGATTGGGTTACCTGTTAATGGGGGATTATTTTAAAAATCATTTTTCGAACTTCCCGGCTTATCTTTCTATTCCCACTCTCTTTGCTGCGATTGAAGCATTAAAAAGGCCTGAATATATGACAGCAAATGTGAATAAAATCTTGAATGAAAAAATAAAAGTAGAAAAAGAACTATTAAAAACAGGAATTAAGGTTTTCTCCGGAAAGACGAATTTCATTTTAATAAAGTCAAAAATTTCTGATTTTGGTAAAAAACTTATTGATAAAGAAGTTATTATTCGAAATTTGTCTGATGAATGGATATATGGTTATTATCGAATTACTATTGGACTACCCGAAGAAAATAATATATTATTATCAGCAATTAAAAAAATATATGACGATGCCTAAAACAGGTAATTTTAACCAACATGCCTATAAATACGATAATTGGTTTGATGGTATTGGTGGTTATTTAACTGGATTTTAACATCAAATAAACATCGTAGTAAATTGAAAATTAATCGTTTCAAAATCCCAAACTACGCATAGCCCAACCGTTAATTAAGAAATTATTTATGACTCTAAATCCAATAATTCTTTACTCTATTGGATATTTACAAATTGGTAATAAAAATTACTTTTTCAATCCTAAAATTTTCAACATAAAAGCATATTCAAGAGCATACTCTTTATAAACTTCAAATCTACCTGATGCTCCACCGTGACCATAATCCATATTTGTTTTTATCAGCAACAGATTATCGTCGGTTTTTAAATCTCGCAATTTTGCTACCCATTTTGCCGGTTCCCAATATTGAACTTGTGAATCGTGTAATCCGGTTGTAACTAACATATTGGGATATTCTTTCGCTTCAACATTATCATAAGGTGAATATGACAACATGTAATCGTAATATTTTTTAACATTTGGATTTCCCCATTCATCATATTCTCCTGTTGTTAGTGGAATACTTTCATCCAACATTGTTGTAACAACATCGACAAATGGAACTTGAGCAATAATTCCCGTATATAAATCAGGTGCCATATTTGAAATAGCTCCAACTAATAAGCCACCGGCACTTCCACCCATTGCGAATACTTTTTCAGGTGAAGCATATTTTTCATTTAATAAATATTTTGTGCAATCAATAAAATCATAAAAAGTATTTTTCTTTTTCAACAATTTCCCATCTTCATACCATTTTCTTCCCATCTCCTGACCGCCACGAATATGAGCAATTGCATAGACAAATCCTCTATCTAATAAACTTAACCGAACAGTACTAAAATATGCCGGCATACTATTTCCATAAGAACCATAGCCATAAATCAAAAGTGGTGATTTCCCATTTTTCTTGAATCCTTTTTTATAAACTATAGAAATTGGAACTTTTGTACAATCACGAACGGTAGCAAATATTCGCTCAGTTTGGTAATCATTTTTATCAAAATCTCCAAGAACTTCTTCCTCTTTCATTAATTTTTTCTCTTTTGTTATCATATTATAATCATAAATTGAACTTGGAGTAGTCATAGATTCGTATCCATATCGCAAAATATCTGTATCGCCTTCAGGATTAGTTGAAATCCATAAAGTATAAGGTGATTCTTTAATATCCATTGTGTATTTTTCATCATTTTTGAAATCTATAATTTTTAAATATGGCAAAGCATTTTTAAATTCTTTTACAACTAAATAATTGTTAAATAATTCAAAATCACTTATTAACACATTTTCCCTCGCTGGAATTATATCTTTCCAATATTTTTGAGATAAATGATCAATATCTGTTCTGACAATTTTAAAATTCTTTGCATTTTTATTTGTTCTGATATAAAAATATTTGCCAATATGATCAATGCTATATTCAAGATCTTTTTGTCTCGATTGAAACATTTTTAATTTTCCATCAGGAGTATTTGCATCTAAAATATGATATTCAGCAGATAAAGTTGATTCAGAACAAAATAGAATATATTTTTGTGATTTGCTCTTAGAAACCGTATGATAAAATGTATTTTCTTTTTCTTCATAAACGATTTTATCGTCTTTTACATTATTTCCTAAAATATGTTTAACCGTTTTATAAGGACGCAGTGTTTCATCTTTTACATTATAAAAAATTGTTTTGTTGTCATTCGCCCAAACAATATTTCCTGAAGTATTTGGAATATTATCTCTTAACAATTCACCTGTTCCTAAATCTTTAAATTTTATTGTATATTTTCTTCTACTTAATGTGTCAACCGAATATGCAATAATTTTATTGTCCGGACTTACACTAAAATCTGCAATATGAAAATAAGAAAATCCTTTTGCCATTTCATTTTCATTCAATAAAACTTCTTCTTTACTGTCTAAGTTTTCTTTTTTTCGACAATAAATTGGATGTTCATTCCCTTTTTCATATCTGGAATAATAAAAATATCCATTAAATTTATACGGCACAGATTCATCTTCTTGTTTGATCCTATTTACCATTTCATTATAAAGTTTTTTCTGCAATTTTTTAGTATCTTTCATCATTGCATCAGTATATTTATTTTCATTTTCCAAATATTTAATTACCTTTGGATTTTCTCTATCATTTAGCCAATAATAATTATCAATTCTCGTATCATTATGAATTGTGAATTCTTTTTTAATTTTTTCTGCTTTTGGTGGTGTCATTTTTGATTCCTCTGATTTTTCGCAACTTGCAATAACAAATAGTAAAGTTATTAATCCAATTATTATTTTCGTTACTTGTTTCATTTTAATTCTCCCATTGAATTGTTTGTAATTAACTATATTAATAATATAGAGCAAAATATTTACTTATACAAATAGAGAATTATTATTATTTTTAATGATTTTTTAACTATTTAATAAGGAATAACTATACTATTTAATAAATTTAAAACTTCACAGTAGTTATAATTTTAAAGAAAAAATACTATGGTGGTCTAATGATTGAAATTGGAATTAAATATTATTATTGATGGCTTTTTTATTGTTTAAAATTTATTACTCTGAACTTCACAAATAGTCATTTGTTATTCGTGGAAATTATTCTCTAATTTTTAAACCGTTAAAACGGTTATTAAATTCCCTCACCGGGTTCACTTTTCACTGAATCCTATATTTTTATTATTTAGTTTTAAATTTATTTATAAATAGATAAAATCGAAGTTGGTGAATGTGTTTGAACATCAGGAGTTTGTTCACGATCCAACATTCCAGCAGTTTCTGACACATTAGATTTGATATAACTTTCTAATTCCTGTATTGT
>JAYEOX010000136.1:0-10584 GCA_034723415.1 Fidelibacterota bacterium
AGATAATGAAAAAAGTAATTATTACAATTGGAATTATTTTCACGGTTATTTTCATCAGTTGTTCAAAAAATGATGAACAGACCAATTACACTAATTCAGCAAACAATATTGTTGAATTAACTAATAATTTTGTTAAAAGCGGCTCAGAAAACCCTAAAAACTATTTGGCAGAAGTTAAAAAAATTGTAGATAGATCGGCAAGTGCAAATAAAGAAGAGGCAGAATTCGACATCGTTCCGGTTTCGGTCATTCCTGTTACGAAAGGTTCGATAGAAGAGAGCATCAGCTATTTTGGAGATATTGAAGCGAAATATTCAATTCCTATTTATCCCAAAACTCCAGAAAAAATCGAGAAGTTTTTCGTTGATGATGGTGATTATGTTAAAAAAGGACAAAGGATTGCTCAGATTAATAACGAACAATTGAAATATTCTGTAAATCAGGCGCAAGCCGGATTAAAAAGTGCAAAATCTCAGTATAAAAACACACTACAAGAATATAGACGAACGAAAACTTTATTTGAAGAAAATGCTATAAGCAAGAGTCAATACGATCAGATCAAGACACAAAAAGAGATGAGCGAAAATAGTGTTAATCAAGCAAAAGCCGCTCTTAATACAGCGGAAAAAATGTTAAATGATGCATTGATCACCGCTCCAATTAGTGGTTATGTTTCAAATAGAGATTTTGACGATGGCGACATGGTATCTCCACAGCGGCCATTATTAACGATTTCACAAATGGATATGGTAAAGGTCATTACAAGAATATCAGAAGAAGACATTTCAAAAGTAAAGATAGGAATGAAAGCACGCATAAATGTGAATGCTTTTCAGGACGAGGTTTTTTATGGGAAAATAAATAGAATATCGCCTATTATTGATCTCAAGACACGAACCGTAAAGGTAGTAATTGTTGTTAATAATTCTGACTTGAAATTGAAACCCGGAATGTTTTCAGAAGTGAATATTATTACAGATTCAAAAGACAATTGTTTTGTTTTGAATAAAAATTACATACTTGAAAAGACAACAGCTGTTATGAATACCGATGATTTGAGAGATAAAGAGATAGTAAAAAAATATTTTTTATTTGTAACAAAAGATAATATGGCAATTAAAAAGGAAGTTAATATTGGACTTAAGGCAGAATATAAATATGAAATAAATTCAGGTCTAACAGGGAACGAATTGATCATTACAAAAGGGCTTTCTAATGTTACAGATTCTTCAATGGTAAAAGTCGTAAAATAAATTAAATGTTAATAAATAATAATATAGGAATCGTATGAATTTATCAAAATTAAGTATTAAACGAGCTGTTACTTTTTCAATGATATACATAATGGTAATAGGTTTTGGGCTGTTTGGGCTTTCGCAATTGGATTTGGATCTTTATCCGAAACTTGAATTTCCACTAATAGGTGTTATCACCAATTATGAAGGAGTAACTCCAAAAAATATTGAAAATTTGGTTACTCGCCCGCTTGAAGAAACTGTAATATCAATTGAGGGTGTAAAAGAAGTAAATTCTACTTCAAGCACAGGTGCCTCGATCATTTTAATTGATTTTGACTGGGGAACTGATATGGATAAAGCGGAAATAGATGTAAGGGAAAAAATTGATTTTGTAAAAGATTATTTGCCGGATGAGGCAAGTGAACCAATGTCTTTTGCATTTGATCCGTCAATGCAGTCGATTATACTTTTTAATATAATATCTTCGGAATTGAGTGATATAGAATTGAGAGAAGTTGTAAAAGAACAGATAAAGCCACGTTTAGAACGATTAAAAGGAGTTGCAAGTGTTACTATTAATGGTGGTTTGGAAAGAGAAATACAAGTTGAAATAAATCCGTTCAAATTAGCGGCAAATCATATTTCAATAAAAGATGTAAGTAATGCACTGAGATTTGCAAATTTAGATATGCCCGGTGGTATATTAGAAGAAAATGAGAAAGAATTTTCTGTTGTAACAAATGCGAAATATGAATCAATTGAAGAGATTAAAAATACTGTTGTGAGCTATTCACAATATGGTGAACCAATATATTTAAAACATATTGCTAAAGTATATGATGGGATTAAGGAAGAAACGAAAATAGTGCGCAATAATGGTGAAAGTGCAATTGTTTTAGTTGCTTATAAACGGTCGGATGCTAACACTGTAAATACGTGTGAAAATATAAATAATTATTTGCCTAAATTAAAAAAACAATTGGGTCATGATATTGAATTTAATACAATTTTTGATCAATCTGAATTTATAAACAACTCTATAAATAATTTGTCAACAACTGCTATATTAGCTTTTATTATGTCATTTTTTGTGCTTTTCTTTTTCTTAAGACATTTAAATAGTTCAGTTATTGTAGCGATTTCGATCCCAATTTCAATTATCTTTACATTTTTTATTATGAGTCAAATAGGTGTAACATTAAATATTGTTTCTATGGCGGGATTAGCGCTTGCTATTGGTTTGTTAGTGGATAATTCTATCGTTGTTTTAGAAAATATTTTTCGTAGAAGAAATGATCTGACGGAAGATATTAAAACTGCTTCTGAAAAGGGAAGTTCTGAAGTTTCAACTGCGATCATCGCTTCAACTTTAACAACAGTATCTGTTTTTGTACCAATACTTTTTGTACCGGGAATTTCCGGAGTACTGTTTAAGGATATGGCTTTAACTATTGTTGTTTCACTTTTTATTTCCTTGATGGTTGCATTGACTTTAATTCCATTATTATCATCTAGGTTTTTGTCCAAGAAACAGGAAGGGCACGCATCTACGATCGGTGGGAAATTTGACAATATGATAGGCGGGTGGTTAGACAAATTATCAATTGTTTATTCAAAAAGTATTCGTTGGTCGCTAAGTCATAAGAAAATAGTACTTATTAGTATATTACTAGTTTTGGTAATCTCGATATTTTCCTTAAAATGGATTGGGGGAGAATTTTTACCAAAGACAGATGAATCAAATATAAAGATGGATATAGAGACCCCGATCGGCACTTCCTTATCGGCAACGAATAAAATATTTAAAGAAGTTGAAAGTATAATAATGGCAATTCCGGAAGTAAAGAATACTTACATTGATTTTGGTCGTGCTACTGGTTTTTCTGCAATGTTTGGAGGAGCTTCTAATAAGGGAAGAATGAACATAGAACTAATTAATAAAAATAAACGAAAAAGGTCACAATTTGAAATTGAAGATTATTTGAGAAATAGATTAGATACAATTCCGGATTTAAAGATGTCTTTTGCACAAAGTGGTCCTGCTACCGGTGGGGAAGGAGCAATTGCAATAAAAATATTCAGTCATAACATTGATAAGGGGAAACAAATTGCTAATCAAGTTAAAGAAATGATGGAAAATATCCCGGGTATTGTAGATGCCAAATTGTCTTTTTCGGATCCTAAACCGGAATATTATGTAAAAATTGATCGAGTAAAAGCAGCTCAATTAGGGCTTAGTGCATATCAAATTACAAGCACTATTGGTAATTCAATTAAAGGTACAATAGCGTCGCGATTTAGACAAGGTGGCGATGAATATGATATATTAGTACGATTTAGCAACAAATATAGGGAATCAAAAATGGATTTAAATAACATTTTTATTTCCTTGCCGACAGGCGAACAAATTCCTCTAAATAGCATTGCCACTATTGAATCAAAGGTAGGACCTGTGTCAATATCAAGACAAGATCAAAATCGTTATGTAAGTGTTTCTGCAAATAATTCGGGTAGAGATCTGCAGAGCATAACGGCTGATATAGAATTGGGGTTAAAAAGTATAGCACTTCCGGAAGATACTCATATTGAAATTGGTGGAACAGCTCAAGATCAGCGAGAGTCATTTTTCTATCTTGGATTGGCGATACTTGTTGCAATTGCTTTGGTTTATATGGTAATGGCATCTCAATTTGAATCGCTGCTTGATCCATTTATTATTTTATCAACTATTCCGCTTGCTTTGATTGGTGTAATAATTGCACTTTTTGTTACAGGTACAAATTTGAGTGTTACTGTTTTTATTGGAGGAATGCTTTTGGTAGGAATTGTTGTAAATAACGGAATCGTTCTGATAGATTATATTAATCAGTTGATAAAAAAACATAATATGAAAATTAAAGAAGCAATAGTTACCGGAGCTAAAACTCGTTTGCGGCCGGTATTAATGACAGCAATAACTACCATTTTGTCTATGTCACCTCTTGCTTTTGAAATGGGTTCAAGTTCTGAGATCTGGTCACCAATGGCAAGATCAATTATTGGCGGATTGATCGCTTCTACATTTTTAACAATGTTTTTTGTCCCGATTATGTTCTATATTTTACAACGGAAACGATTGGGAGCGAATAGTTAAAATATATACTTGAGAAATAAATGACAAATATTAAAATAAAACAAGTTAATTTTAATTCAGAAGAATATAAAAGAACAGTTAAACTCAGGGATAAAATTCTTCGCAAACCTCTGGGATTAAAATTTTCTTCTGAACAGTTAGAAAAAGAATATTCGGATATTCATATTGCATATTTTAAAGATAAAGATCTGATTGGATGTCTTATACTTTCACCGATTGATGATATTACTGTCAGAATGCGTCAAGTCGCAGTTGATGAAAAATATCAAGGCCAAAAGATCGGCACGAAAATGGTAAAATATTCTGAAAAATTTGCTGAAGAAAATGGATTTAATGAAATGATATTACACTCCCGCGAAGTTGCAGTTCCCTTTTATTTAAAATTGGATTATAAAATAATTGGTGAAAAGTTTGTTGAAATTGGTCTTCCGCATTGGATGATGAGAAAGAAGTTAGTTTTGTTGAAGTAGTGTTAGCTTTACCGCTGAGGCGGAAAGACGCAGAGAAGAATAATTTTAAATAGGGAAACCGGAAACAGGAGAAAGGAGAACGGAAATCGGAGAACAGAAGCCGGAGACCGGAAACCGGAGACCGGAAGAAAATTTCCCGCCTGTGTCGGGCAGGCAAATTTCTAACTAAATTACACTTAATATCCAATATCCAACACGGAATGTTCAAGTAAGAAGTAAAAAGACCAAGTTTCAAATTTCAAATTTCCAATTTCCAGCATCCAATTTCCAATTTCCAGTATCCAATATCCCCACCATTGCGGGCAGACAATTTCAGCCCCACTAACCCATTAACCCACTAAACCACTGATAAAAACTTCCGAAGTTTCCATTTATTTTATTAAAACAATTTAAATCATTTTATATTCTATTAGTTTCAAACTTCGGAAGTTCTTTGTAAAACGGAAACCGAAAGAAAATACCTCTCGCAAAGTCGCAAGGTCACAAAGAAGAATAATTACTAATTAGGAACTTCAAATTTTAAATTTCTAACCCTCTAATCCACAAATCTACTACTCCACTCAACCACTCAACGAATAGAACTTGAAGTTCAAATTAAAAATTTATCAAAATCAATCTTATTGTTGTAAAACTATAAAAAATACCTTAAATTACAAGATGTATGAAAAAAGAAAAATAAGGAGAAAATAATATGATGCCAAAAGGTGGAATGCAAGGATTAATGAAACAAGCACAGAAAATGCAAAAACAGATGCAAAAAGCACAGGAAGAATTAGCAAATGAAATTGTGGAAGGTTCTTCTGGTGGTGGAATGGTTGTTGTGAAAGTCAATGGTAAAAAAGAGATTAAAAATGTAAAGATCAATCCTGAAATATTATCCGAAGATGTAGAAATGGTTGAAGATTTGATTTTAGCAGCAGTTAATCAAGCAATGCAAAATGCTGAAGAGTTATCAAACTCAAAGATGGGAAATATTCAAGGCGGATTAGGAAATAGTCTATCCGGAATGGGATTATAAATTAATGAGCAATATTCCAAATTCAATTGAAAAAATAAGTGAATTATTTTCAAAATTTCCTGGAATCGGGAGAAAAAGTGCACGTCGCATTGCTTTTTATTTAATGGATACTCCTCGTGAAAAGGTTATTGAAATTGCAAAAGCGATAATTGATCTAAAGGATAAGGTAAAACATTGTCCGATATGTAATTATATGACGGAAGAAACAAAATGCTCTATATGTAGTGATCCTAAAAGAGATGATAGTATTATTTGTGTAGTTGAAGACAGCATGGATGTAATTGCTTTAGAAAAATCTGTATCTTTTAATGGCAAGTATCATGTGTTAGGTGGACTTATTTCACCGTTGGATGGAATTGGACCTGATGATTTAGATTTTGATGGATTATTAAAACGGTTAGATAATGTTAAAGAAATAATTGTTGCTATTAACCCGTCAATTGAAGGTGATACGACTGTTTATTACTTGAATAAAATTGTAAAAGACAAGTCAATTAAAATTACAAATTTAGCAAGAGGAATACCGATTGGCGGTGATCTTGAATTTACCGACGAGGCAACAATTGCACGCGCTTTAGAACAACGAACAGAAATTAAAAGAGATGATAAGTTATGAAGCGAGCATTAATTCCAAATATAATTACACTTTTTAGAATTATTTTAACTCCATTATTTTTATTTTTTCTATTAGTGGATAAGCCATACTATATGTTATTTGCGTTAATTGTATTTATTGTTGCCTCGGTTTCAGATGGTGTTGATGGGCATGTTGCCCGAAAGTATGGTTTTGTTAGCGAATTTGGTAAATTTGTAGATCCGCTTGCTGATAAAATATTAATTATTTCCACTTTCATCGCTTTAATATTTTTAGACATTATTCCTTGTTGGATGGTGTTTATTGTTATTTTTCGCGATATTGCAGTTACTGTAATTAGAATGATCATGATAAAACGAGGTGATAGTGTTGTTACAAGCAATATTGCAAAATCAAAAACTGTATTCCAAATTGTTTTTATCTATATTGTAATCTCCTTTAAAATGATATTACAGCTACCTTTTATGAATTTTATGCATCCGGCAATCAATTTTTTGGAAAGCAACAATTTTTATTGGATCTTAATGCTAATAACAACAATTTTCACTTTATATACAGGCGTATTATATTTGTTGAATAATAAAGTTATTTTTAAAAAAAGTAAATAAATTATTGTGAGCTGACAAAAAAACAGAATTTACACAAGATTTTACTAATAAATAAGAACACAAAGGGAAAATTTTGAAAAAACAAAACACTTTTTTGAATAAATCAAAATTAGAGGTCAGTCGTTTTTTTACGACTTTTTTCTATGTCGGTTATTTTCCAAAAGCTCCCGGGACATTTGCAAGTATATTAGCAGCAGTATTGATCTTTGTTTTACCGAATATTTCAACTTGGTTGCAGGGAATAATAATAATTCTTTTGTTAATAATCGGAAAGTTTACGAGCGCATATTTAGAAAAAACATTGAATATTGAAGATCCGGGATACATAGTTATTGATGAAGTGCTTGGAATGTGGATCGCGGTTTTTGCTTTACCAAGATTAGTTAGTGTTATCATTATTGGATTTGTTCTCTTTAGAATTTTTGATATTTGGAAACCTTGGGTAATTGATGACATTCAAAGTGTAAAAAATGGTTGGGGAGTTATGTTAGATGACTTACTTGCTGGTTCTTTTGCTCTACTAATAAATTACATAATTCATAAAATATATTTTCTATACTTTATTTAATAGGAGAATAATATGGGGAAAAGTGCGGAAATTATTGCAATTGGCGATGAGGTTCTTGCTGGTCATACATTGGATACAAATTCACATTGGATTAGTAATGAGCTTCGTAGAATCGGAATAAAAACAACTTCTCATCACACAATAGCCGACGAAGAAAAAAGTATTGTTTGTACTTTGGATAATATCCAAAAAAATACGGATTTCATTTTTATTACAGGTGGATTAGGGCCAACAAGAGATGATATAACAAAAAGAGTAATTACAAAATACTTTGATGGGAAATTGATATTTCATAAGGAGATATTAGACGAACTGAAAGAATATTTTGCAAAAATAAAAAAGAAATTTCCTAATACAATTGACAATATGTTATACTATCCTGATAATGCAGAATTGCTTGACAATAAAAAAGGAAATGCAAAAGGAATGCTTTTTGAAAAGGAAAATCAAAAATATTTTGTGATGCCGGGAGTTCCTCACGAGATGAAATTCATTATGGAAAATCAGATTTTGCCAAAATTAAAAAAGAATACAAAAATAACATATCAAGAATTTACAATAATTACAACAGGAATTTGTGAAGCGGATTTAATAGAAAAAATTGAGTTTATTTTTGAAAAATACCCATCAGTTATTTTATCATATTATCCATCAATTGAAGGTGTGAAAATTAGAATTGGGCAAAATATAAAAAATGGAAATAGCGACTTACTGGAATGCAAAAAGAAACTATTATCGGTTTTGGGGAATTTAGTATATTCAGAAAAAAAAGAAGATATCACAGAGATAATTGCAAATTTATTACTCGAAAAAAAATTAACACTTTCGATAGCCGAATCTTGTACAGGCGGTTTAATTTCTCATAGGATCACTCAAAATTCCGGTTCATCAAAATATTTCAAAGAAGGAATTGTTGTTTACAGTAATGAAGCAAAAATGAAATATTTAGATGTAAAAAAAGAGACATTAGAAAAATTTGGAGCAGTATCAAAAGAGACAGTTTTAGAGATGGTAAGTGGAATGAGAAAAGTTTCAGGAACAGATATTGCAATTGCCATTACTGGAATTGCCGGACCAACAGGTGGAACAGAAACAAAACCCGTAGGATTAGTTTGGATTGGAATATCTACAAAGAATAAAACTTATGCAAAAAAAATAATATTTGATAAGGGAAGAGAATTGAATAAAAAATATTCAGCACAACGAGCATTGGATATTTTGAGGTTGGAGTTGTTATCAATGGAGAATTGATAGTTGAGAATTGAAATAATTTGCCACGAAAAACGCGAAAAAAAGACACGAAAAATATATGAAAACAAACAATAAAATAATTTGAGTAATAATTATTAACACTTGCTATTAATAAAAAAATATAATATATTAAGATGAAAATAATATTTAAAACAAAAAAACTTGAAAAAATATTGAACAGTGAGAGATTAATTAAAAAACATTATGGAAAAAATGCCAAAAAAATTATGATGCGATTATCGGAAATAAATGCTGTTGAAAATTTAGAAAATTTGATGACTCTCCCTGGCAGATTTCACAATCTAAAGGGTGAAAGAAAAAATACTTTTGCTTGTGATTTAAAACATCCTTTCCGATTGATATTTGAACCAAGTAACGACCCAATCCCAACCGATGATAATAATAAAATAATATATTCAAAAATCACTGAAATAAAAATATTGGAAATAAAGGACTATCATTAAAAGGAAGAAATAATGACTACAAATAATACATTTAACCCCGACTATGCAATACATCCCGGTAAAATTCTAAATGAAAAATTAGAAGAAATTAACATGACCTCAAAAGAATTTGCGATACGAACAGGAAAACCAATAAAAACTATTTCGGAAGTTATAAATTGCAGAAGTTCAATTACTCCTGAAATGTCAGTGCAGTTCGAAAAGGTCTTGAAAATTCCCGCAAATTTTTGGTTAAATAGTCAAGCAAATTATAACGAAATAATTGCCAAAATAAAACGGCATAAAGATATTCAAGAAGCAGAAAGTTGGACGAGAAATTTTCCATATAGAAAAATGGCGGAATTCGGTTGGGTTAAAAAAACGAGAAAAATTAATGAGAAAACTGAAGAATTATTTAATTTTTTCAATATCTCAAAAGCAAGTTCATGGAAAAAAATTTATTTAAATGGAGAATTGCCAATATATTTTAGAATTTCATTAAAGAGTAAAAAAAATCCATACTCATTATCAGCTTGGTTAGCAAAAGGTGATGAAATTGCAAAAAATATAAATATAGTAAAGTATAATAAAACCAAATTAAAATCTATATTACCTGATTTGAAAAAAACAATGTTAGCAAATTCAAAAGATCTATTTAGCAAAATACAATCAATTTGTAGTAATGCAGGAGTTAAAATTATTTTTACACCACTTTTACCGCAGACAGGAATTAATGGAGCAGTTAGATGGATAGGAGAAAATCCAATAATTCAAATATCAGATAGATATAAAAGATATGATATATTTTGGTTTTCGCTTTTTCATGAAATTGGTCATATAATTTTGCATGGTAATAAAAAAAATATTTTTCTTGAAAATGCTAAAAATATTGATACAAATAATATAAAAGAAAAAGAAGCAAATGAATTTGCCAAAAAACATTTATTAAATGACAAGCAATACAACGAGTTTACCAAACAAATAAAGAATAAAACAAAAATTTTAGAAAAAATTGATTACTTTGCAAATAAATTTAATACTCATAGAGACATACTTATTGGACGATTATTATATGAAAAAAAGAACTCTTATTACTTTTTACGAAAACAAATAAATAAAATAAATTTTAAAAACTTTACTAATTATGAAACAAATTAGAACATTTTTTGCAATTCCATTGCCGGATCAGATCAAATTTGAAATGTCTCGAATACAAAAATATTTCTCTAAATATGATGCGCCGATAAAATGGATAAATCC
>JAYEOX010000137.1:0-2062 GCA_034723415.1 Fidelibacterota bacterium
GGATTTAATTTTTCACAGGTAACTTCAATATCACTATCTGTCTTCGTTAATATTCTTAAATTATTTATCTGTTCTCTCGGTATTGGAGCCGGATTAGAATTACGAATATAAGTCATAAATCTTACAACTCCGTATGTATCTAATACTTTAAGATAGTCATTAAAATTTATCTTAACAAAAACATACGATCTGATCAGTGGAATTTCCACAGTTTTTTTTCTATCACTCCATTGTCTTACGGTTTTTTGTAGAGGAAGGAACACCTCGATATCTTTTTCTATCAATTTTTCATTGACTTTCTTTTCGAAACGAGATCTGGTGTAAACAGCATACCATTCTCTATTTTCATCCGGAATTAATATTTTTGCTCTTTTATTTTCCATTGTAACCTTTTTTATCTATTGTAATAACCTTTCATTAATTTCCACGCATTCGAATTAAGCATAATAATTTGTTTTTGTAAAAATTCTGTTTTGATTTGTTTGTCTTTTATATATAACGCAGCAACTAAATCTCTCGCTCTTAATATTTCTTTTAATCTACCACTCCATTTTTCATCTTCTATTAGGAAATAAAATAATTCTAATGATCTTTCCAATGAATTTTTATATTCTTTTTCAATTTCCAAATTATTGTTTGCTCTATTCAATTCATTGCAGATCATTAATAACTGATTTTCAGTAGAATATTTTTTAAATTTATTCCTTAAATTTCTATGCCATATTTTCATCAGGATCCAAAATATATTTTTCACATAAAGCAATTATTTTTTTACAAATATCTTCATTTTCAACTTCCATTCCATAATTTTCATCTACAGGTCTAATATTTATCAATGATGTAAACTCCAATCTTTCTCCTTTCTCTTTCCAAGGATAAAAATTTGCACCCCAAAGATCTTTTTGAATTGATCCGCCATTTAACAATTCTTCTTCAGCATCCGAATGCAACTCTCCACCAACAGCGATTATCTCTCGATCAATATCAACCACTATTTTTACAAATGTTTCAAAATATTCTTTACATAATTCTTGTAACAAATTTTGATCAATTTTTTCATTAATTATTTTTATCATTATTAAAAAATCCAATTTTATCGTTTATTATAATTATATAGTTATCCATATGTATTAATTTATAAAATATTATAAACTATTGCTAATAATTAATAAAATTTTTATTGTTATTTTGAGAAATTATTGCTTAAATTACATCAAGGAAAAATATAAAATGAGAATAAAATGAATGAATTTTGGCAAAAAATAAAACAAACTAGAGAACAGTCGGGAAAGACACTTAAAGACATTAGTGAAAAAACTAAAATAAACATTGAATATCTTGAGAATATTGAAAATGGTGATTTTTCTTCTATGGATCCAACATATATGCGACTATTTATTAAAGCTTATGCAAAAGAAATAGATGCTGATTATGAAGAATTGATAAAAAATACTCCTTTATTTAAAAAGAAAGATAAAAAAATAAAAAAAAATATAATTGATTCAAAAAAATTAAGATCAAAAAAGAAAAAATTGAATATTAGTATAAAGGATCATTCTAATAAATTATCAAAAACAGTAATAATTATTATTCTAATAATTTTTATAGTCGTAGTAATCAACCGAATTACAAATGAAAATAAAAAAAATCAACAAGAAATCAAAAAAACACCAAAAGAAAAAGTAATAAAAGAACCATCAAGTCAAAAAACAGATGAAAATATAAAAAAAACAAATAGTATAACAAAAGATTCATTAGATAAAACGATAAATAATTTTCAATTCCCCATCCATTTAGAAATATTCCCTAATAATAATTTAGTTTATCGACTTGTTAGAAAAAATAAACCACCAAAAGAGGAATTGATCTTAAAAAATAAAAATCATTATTTGACAATAAATTCTTCTTTTCATATAACTATTTATAACGCCGCTCAATGCTTATTAAAAATCAATAAAAAAATCATACCAATAAAATCAAATATTGATAATTTTGAATTCTCAATTAGTGATAGTGGTAATTTTGTTATAGAATAATTAATAAAAATAATCTCATTTAAAAA
>JAYEOX010000138.1:0-2055 GCA_034723415.1 Fidelibacterota bacterium
CAATGGCCAGATTAATTTCCTACCGGCAAGAAAATAATCCTCTCCACTTTTTTCTTTGCGACTTTTATACATACTAAAAGCCACAATAATAAGAAAAAACATCAAGAAAATTAAACCGTCCCACCAATTAAATACTGTTTGTTCCATCTTCTATCTCCTCTTCATTTAGTTAAAAAATTCACTTTTTTCACTCTTTTTTGTGACATACCTTGTAATATTATCTATTTTTTATGTGATTGTCAAGAAAAAATTTAAATGTTCCCTGCCAACCCACGGACATATTCCCTAGTTGAGTCAAAATTAATCCCATCTGCTTCCTGTCTGCCACAGGCAGGCGGACAGGAAATAATCTTTTAATCTTACAGGTCCAAATGCCGGATTGTCTCTTTTGCAATGAATAATATATTTCTCTAATTCCTTACTTATTTTATTTGGGAAATGATGTGGTCTTTTTAATTTGTTCTTATGTTTAATAGCATGTAATACTAATTTTTTCCGATGATTAAATTACTGTTTTTCGTTAAATATTTTCATTAGTTGTTGATGTTTTATAATTTCCCTCCTTTCCCCAATAATTTATTTCTTGGGAAAAGAAGAATACAACAAATACTCCTTATTTTTTATTTAAATATTCACTTATTTTTTTAAATACTAACACTTTTCCTTTTTCTCCTAATATCCTGATATCATATATCGATAGGTAGGGAATATGTCCGTGTGGTAAACTGATAATTTTAAAAAAGGCTATAAGACCGATAAAACAATATGATTATTTTCATATATTTCTATTAGAATCTATTCTCAACAAAATTATTAGATTGCAACAGCACATTTATATTTATTGCTCCTCCTTATATTCTTTACCATAATCCAATTTACTATCCGTAGTAAGAATCGGAAAACTCGGCACAACAACCGGAAAAGGTATATTAGATTGTAGGGCAACCATATCAATATTTGTTAATTTAATTTGATTGAATGCTTCAGTATTAATTTCTATACGATCGGCATATTTATTCTGCAAACTGTCAATATATGGATTAAGATAATTATTAATATCTTCAAAATATGTATTTGAATCGTTTTTTGACTTTACTTTCTTTAAATATTTGTTTTTTTGATACTGAGATAACAAATGATCCTGGAACATATTAGTATAATTTTTTACAACATTTAATTCACCGTATCCTTTTTTATAGGCCTCTTCTGTTAAATACTTATCGCGAATTAAATCAGCTATCGCCTGCCTAAAATGCCCTGGATATTCATGTCTGCGGATATTTTTCTTACCATAAACCAGAGGATGACTCTGCAATTCTTCCAGAAAATCTCTTACTGTCCATTTCTTACCTTCAATGGTAAAAAGCACTCTGTTCTCCATTCTCAGAACCCTATTACCTAAACTGTCAATAAGATTGGTATTTGCTTCCCTATCCCAAATCGTCTGGTTGAGTTTATTCTTTTGCTTCTTTTTCGATTCATAGTAAAGATCCGCAAATAAACCTTCCAATTTACGAAAAGTTGATTCCTCAAATTCCAATCGTTTCCCTGACATTATCTCAAGAATATAATCCTCATAGATTTCCTCAGCTTCCATCATTGTAAGCTTCTTTGAAACATCTTCATAACGTTGTTGTGCTTGTCGATCACTTATTGCCAACTTATCAGTCCATCCTTCTACTTTCATAATAAGAAAATCATTTGTCCCGGTTTTTATGGGCCCGATTACCTCACCTTTCTTCACTTTATTAACAAAAAGGGCCTCAAATACCGCATCAACTTGCGGTGAGTCAAATCCTATTTCTCTTTCTGGTATTTTTCCTTCTTCAAAAACATTCTTAAAAATATCATTAAAACTTTCCCCTTCTTGTAATAATTCTTCAATTTTGGCAGCACTTTTTTTATTAGGCAGATTACAATATTTAACTTTATATTTTTTGCCAGCTGATTTATAAATTGTCAATATCTTATTAGTATCAACTTTTGCTTTTTTATAGGCCTCATTATAGAAAAAATATTGCCGCATTGCCTGTTCTTTGCGTCCCCTTATATATT
>JAYEOX010000139.1:0-2046 GCA_034723415.1 Fidelibacterota bacterium
CTTTTTCCTTTCTTTAACAAATTCATTTCAATATATTTATCAAGTGAATTATTTATGAAAAAATCAATTTTATTCGAAATATTCTTACTTACAATTTTAGTTGGTTTAACACCAATAGCAGGCAAATTAGCAGTTATGGAAATTGACCCATTTGCTATTGTGATTATGAGATATATAATTGCAATTATCACTTTAAGAATAATTCTATTTGCAAAAAAAAGAAAAGTAAAATTTGATCGGAAGGATTGGAAAATATTTTTAAGTTTATCTCTTAGTGGAATTGTATTAAATCAAATATTATTTATTACCGGTTTAAAATTTACAGTTCCAAGTCATCCCCCACTTTTATATTCAACTTGTCCTATTTGGATACTAATGTATAACTCTTTAAAATATTCAATAAAAATTGATAAAAGAATAATGTTTTCTGCTCTCATTGCAATTACCGGTGTGATTATTGTATTGGGAAAAAATTTGGTCGTATATAATAAAAATATTTTAATTGGTGACGGAATACTTTTATTTGCCGTTGCTTGTTG
Source organism: Fidelibacterota bacterium (assembly GCA_034723415.1). Classification (GTDB taxonomy): domain Bacteria; phylum Fidelibacterota; class Fidelibacteria; order Fidelibacterales; family Fidelibacteraceae; genus TCS52. The sequence goes on from JAYEOX010000139.1 coordinate 540, forward strand.
GACATTCTATTTAATATTTGGAAAAAAGATCATACAAAAATACGGTCCTATTGAAACGATCTATATCTTATTAATAATTGGTATTATCATTTACAGCCCATTTGGAATTTATCGTTTAACACAATTACAATTTTCACAAATTTCAATTAGAGCTTGGAGTGGATTGGTTTATATGGGAATATTTACAACTGCATTGGCTTATGTACTTTATTATAGCATCTTACGACATATCGAAACTTCCAAAGTAGGAATTCTTATTTCTGCTCAACCACCAACGACAATAATTTTTTCTGTTTTGTTAGGTTTGGAGGCGTTACAATTAAATTTAATCTTAGGTACAGGTTTAATTATTGGAGGGATATTGCTTGCAAAAAGTAAAAATATAAAATAAAACTTTTGTATTATATATTTTTTTTATATTTTACAGGATTTTGAAAATATTAAGATATAAATTTAAATTTGAAAAAATGGAGGATTTTAAAATGAATAATAACACTGCTGATGTAATCATTATAGGAGGAGGTCCTGGAGGTTTAACTACTGCAATCTACACCTCAAGAGGTGGACTTAATACTGTTTTATTAGAAAAAAATATATGTGGAGGATTACCTGCAACTACTGATTTGATAGAGAATTATTCTGGTTTCCCTGATGGAATAAATGGAATGGAATTAATGGAGAAGTTTAAGAAACAAACGCTAAGATTTGGCACAAATATTATTGAATTTAAGGAAGTAAAGAAAGTTGAACCAGTCGGAGAAAAAATAAAAATACAGACAACAGATAAAGAATATTATGCTTATACTGTAATAGTAGCTTCAGGTAGTGTCCCAAAAAAATTAAATGTTCCCGGCGAAAAAGAGTATGAAAGTAAAGGGGTTTCTTACTGTGCTACATGTGACGGTCCATTATATAGAGATAAAGATGTCGCTGTTATAGGCTGCGGAAATTCTGGATTACAAGAAGGAGAAGGACTTCTTAATTATGCAAAAAGTGTAACATTTATAGAATTTTTACCTTTTATGACTGCTGAAAGTATACTACAGGAAAGATTACAAAAGAATAAAAAAGCAAACTTTTTACTAAATCACGAACTTATTTCTATAAATGGAGACCAATATGTTAATTCTATAACAGTAAAAGATCGCCAAACTAATGAGGAAAAAAAGATTGAGATCTCAGGTATTTTCATATACGCAGGTTTTTTACCTAACTCTAAATTTTTAAAGGATGTTGTTGAATTAGATAAGTTAGGAAATATTATCACCAATGAGAAAATGGAAACATCTGTTCCTGGTATATACGCAGTAGGTGATATACGCTCAAAGAAAGTTCGCCAGATAAGTGTCGCATGTGGAGAAGGCACAATTGCAGCAATATCTGCTCATGATTATATTAAAGAAAAGATAGAAAATACAAATTAAAAGCTGTAAAATTGCAATAGGTTATGAATATATTCTTCAACATTTTTCCGTGTATTTGGTGACTATTTTTTTAATTTAAAAAA
>JAYEOX010000140.1:0-4998 GCA_034723415.1 Fidelibacterota bacterium
GATTTAAATGCGGAAAACTCACGATAATTATCTAAATTAACATTGGAGAATCCGTTTATTATTTGTAATCCAATAACTTCAACATTTTGTTTCTGCAATAATGCAGTTGCCAAAATAGAATCTAATCCACCTGATATTAGGCCAATTGCTTTTACTGACATTAATTTCCTATTGAATATTTATACATTGGTTTTGGTTTATGTAATTCAATTGACTGATCCGAAATAGTATAACTTAATCCTAATCTGAGATCAACCCATTCTTGAGTTTCGGTTGATTTGACTATCTCAATTATTCTTAATTTAGAAAATAATGTTAGTTCTTTATTAATTTTATATTCCACACTTAACCCCGGAGTAAATCCAAAATTAATGCCATTAAATCTCTGATTATTACAAGATTGAATATGCACACCTAATCCAATTTCGGGAATAATATTTAATTTTCTATTGGTGAGATTGTATTTATTAAAACCAAAATGGAAAAATATTGGGATATCAAGTAAATTGCTATATTCAGAACCAATATGATAAAAACCGCTCTCTATTCCCGCATCAAGATATAATTTTTTTATCTTAATTAATTTATGCATTTTAGCTCTTACAGTAAATGAAATACCGTTATTAAATGATTTTCTTACATTTCTACCACCCGGTATTATTATTCCCGAAGAAAATTCTAAAACCGGATATGCTATTACGCCTTTGGAATCTTCTTCTGAAAATGCTTTAATGAAAAAGATTTGTTGAATAATAATTATTGTTATTGTTATTTTGAGAATGTGTATTATTTTTTTCCCGATCATATTATAAATTGTTTCCTATTTTCTTAAAAATTATTTGCTGCAAATAATAATGAAATTCTACTAAAAATCAAAGTTAATCATAAAAAAGATACTTTTTTCTTAAATTGATGAATTTTTTCAGTTTTATTCCATAAGCATTTATTATTTCATTAGCGGATCGGTTATTATTATACATTTTACGAAAAGAATCATCACCCCAAAGTTTATCTATCCAATTCGGTCTGCTTACTGAAAAATCGTCAGGATAGAGATCTCTTAATAATATAATTAAATTTACTCCAAAATCGATAGATCTGAATTTCGCGGGATCTGTTACTTTAATTGAAATACCATTTATTATTTCATCTTCGAATTTAGGATTTACAGCACAGCCGGGCATATCTTTTGGTTTAAAAGTAATTGCTTTGAACTTTACACCTTTTAGACCTAATTTGTCTAAATTTTTAATGACTTCTTCACTATTTATGAATGGAGCGCCAACCCATTCAAAAGGATGTTTTGTTCCTCTTCCTTCAGAAAAATTAGTTGCTTCAAACAGGCACATTCCGGGATACAAAATTGCTTCATTGAAATTTCTCATATTTGGTGATGGATCTATCCAATTTAAATTTATTTGTGGGAAAAATATTTTGTGATCCCAATTTTCTAATTTTATGACTTTTAATTTTAAATCTTCTGCTTCATTTATCCATTTTTCGTTTTTGATCATATTAGCCAATTCACCAACTGTCATTCCATGTCGAATTGGAATTGGATACATCCCAACGAACGAACTATATTTTTTATTTAGCACATTGCCTTCAACTATTCCGCCAATTGGATTTGGTCTGTCAAGAATAATAACCGGAATATCATTCTCTGCTCCGGCTTCCATAATATTACCCATCGTAGAAATGTAAGTATAAAACCGTGAACCGATATCTTGAATATCGAATATTAGGATATCAACATTCTCTAACATTTTTGAATTTGGTTTTCTATGTTTTCCGTATATGCTGAAAATAGGAGCATTTGTTGATGGATCAATATTATTTTCTACATATTTACCTGCTGCGGCTTCTCCTCTGAATCCATGTTCAGGTGCAAAGATAGCTGTAACCTCTGTATTTTTAAAATCATTAATAATATCGACTATGTGTTTCCCATTTTTATTTACGCTTGTATGATTTGCAACAATTCCAACTTTTTTATCTTTTAAAATATTGAATTCATCTTTAATTAAAACATCCAAACCGGTTTTAACTTTTACTTTTGAAGAATTTTTCAAATTGCAACTCATAAACAATATAATTAATACTGGGAAAATTATTAATATTAAATATTTTTTCATAAAACATCTCCTTTATTATACAAATATAGACAATTATTTAAAAAAAAGAAAGTAATTGGTTTTAAATTATAAAAATTTTTTGTAAAATATAAGTTTGGAAAAATGAATACGAAGATAAATTAAAAGACAAGGTAAAATGATATCAGACAGTAAGTGGAAAGAATTAAATGAGCGACTGAAATTTGCAAGTCGAATAACAATAACAGCACATATTAATCCTGATGGAGATGCGATTGGGAGTGAATTAGCATTTTATTATTATTTAAAACATTTGGGGAAAGATGTAAATATTTTAAATATTTCTTCAACTCCGGATGTTTATATGTTTTTAGATAAAGAGAATGTAATTAATACTTACTCAGATGATAATTTTTTAAAGTCAAGTGATTTGTTAATAGCATTAGATGTGAGTAAATTCGGAAGGATGGGAAAAATAGCAAGAGATGCTAAAAAAAATAATATTTCTGTAATAACCATCGACCATCACCCGAAACATACTCAAAACTTTTTTATACAAGAAATTATCGACACATCGGCAAGTTCAGCCGGATATTTAGTTTATCAATTTATAAAAAAGTTCAATCCTGAATTTATTGATAAAAAAATTGCATTGTTTTTATATTGTGCATTAGTTACCGATACAGGATATTTTCATTATGACAATTCGAGTTTTGAAGCACACAAAATGGCAGGTGAATTGGTTCAAATTGGGATTAGTCCGCCGGAAGTATATGAAAAGTTATATGAACAAAATAGTTTGGAGAGAATAAAATTATTGGGTTATATTTTACAGAATTTACAAGTTGAATATGATGGGAAAGTGGTATGGTTTACAATAACTCAAAATATGTTAAAAAAATATAAAGTTAAGCTTGAAGAGACAGAATGCTTTAGTGATATTGTCAGAACTATAAAAAATTTAAAAGTATGTATTATTATTAAAGAAATGAAAGATGGTAAGATCAGTGTAAATTTGAGATCTAAAGACAATGTAAAAATTAATGGTATTGCACATAGATTGGGTGGTGGCGGACATCCCTATGCCAGTGGGATAAAATTTGACAAACCGCTAGAAAAAGTTATTCCATTAATTGTAAATGCAATTGGTGAAATATTATAAAAAGAACAGATTTATGAAAAATAATAAATTCAAAATAGATATAGCTAAAGATTGTGGATTTTGTTCAGGTGTAAAATTAGCAATTGAAAAGGCAAGATCTGCAGCCAAAAAATATGGCAAGATAGCAATGCTCAGTAATATCGTTCATAATGAAAAAGTTGTAAAAGAGTTATCCGAAATCGGAATAATTGTTGTAAATTCAATTGATGAAATTGTTGATATGCCTGTATTGTTGCAAGCACACGGAACGGAGACAAAAATTTTGGATGAGTTAAAGAGACGAAAGTTAAAAATAATAGATGCAACTTGCCCATTGGTAAAAAATATTCATAAAGCTGTAAAAGAATTGGAAAATGAAAATAGAAAAATAGTTGTTATCGGTGATCATGAACATGATGAAGTAAAAGCAATTGCTTCACAAGTTAAAAAATGTGATGTTGTCAGCACGGTATCAGAAGCAGAAAATATCAAAGATGCGCAGAAAATCGGGGTTGTATCTCAGAGTACACAAATGCTTTCGAATTATCAAAATATTATCAAAACATTATCATTAAAATCCGATGATCTGCAAGCTGTAAATACGATTTGCAAGCCAAGTAGAAATAACCAAAATGAAGTGATGAGAATTGCCAAACAAAATGACATCGTTTTAATAATTGGTAGTTTTACTTCAGCAAATACAAAGAGATTATTTAAAATATCAAAAAATATTAATGAAAAGAGTTATCAGATTCAATCTTGGAATGATGTGGAACAATTTTGGTTGAAAAATGTAAATACAATTGGGGTTACTGCAGGAGCAAGTACTCCTAATGAATTAATTTTAGAAGTTAAAAACAAATTAGAAAACTATGAATAAGAGGTTATCATGGAAGACAAGTCATTTAAAGTAAAAGTAGGGTTAGCAGAAATGTTAAAAGGTGGCGTGATAATGGATGTAACAAATGTTGAACAGGCAAAAATAGCTGAAGATGCCGGTGCAGCAGCTGTTATGGCATTGGAACGAATTCCGTCGGACATACGAGAATTTGGTGGAATTGCAAGAATGAGCGATCCGGAAATGATCATAAAAATTAAAGAAGCGGTTTCAATTCCCGTAATGGCAAAATGTAGAATTGGGCACTTTGCAGAGGCGCAAATATTAGAAGAGATTGGTGTCGATTTTATTGATGAATCTGAAGTTTTAACTCCTGCTGATGAAGAAAATCATATTTGGAAATACGATTTTCAAGTTCCGATGGTTTGTGGTTGCCGTGATATAGGTGAAGCACTTAGACGAATCGGCGAAGGTGCTGCCATGATACGAACAAAAGGTGAAGCCGGAACAGGCGATATTGTTGAAGCTGTAAATCACATGAGAACTGTGAATCGTGGAATTAGAAGAATCCAAATGATGAGTAATGATGAATTAATGGCAGAAGCGAAAAGATTAGGTGCGCCGATTTCTGTTATCAAGCAAGTAGCAGAAAAGGGTAAATTACCTGTACCGAATTTTGCAGCCGGTGGAATTGCAACTCCTGCTGATGCTTCTCTTATGATGCAACTTGGTGCTGAAAGTGTATTTGTCGGTTCGGGAATTTTCAAGTCAGATGATCCAAAAGAAAGAGCAGAAGCAATTGTAAAAGCAGTTACTTATTATAATGATCCTAAAGTATTATTAGAGATCTCAAAAGGATTGAAAGATGCAATGGTTGGTATGTCTGCAAAAAACTTATCGGAAGAAGAAAAAATGGCAAAAAGAGG
>JAYEOX010000140.1:5098-10364 GCA_034723415.1 Fidelibacterota bacterium
TTATAATGATCCTAAAGTATTATTAGAGATCTCAAAAGGATTGAAAGATGCAATGGTTGGTATGTCTGCAAAAAACTTATCGGAAGAAGAAAAAATGGCAAAAAGAGGTTGGTAGAATACTTTACTGTCCGCCTGTATAATCGGACAGGCAGAGACGGGGAGACGCAGAGAAAGAATATAATATTATTTCTCGCAAAGAATATTTTATTGCAGAAATTTGGCAATACAGAGAATTAAAGAAAAAGGTTTTGAAATTTGTTAGAAAATAATAAATCAATATTGATCGGAATTCTTGGAATTCAAGGAGCATATTTCAAACATAAAGAAATATTGGGATCACTATCAGTAAAAAGTGTTATTGTAAAATATTCTCGACAATTAAATGACATTGACGGTTTAATTATTCCGGGCGGCGAAACAACTGCATTTACAAAGCAGATGAGTTATGAAATAACTTTTGAAAATTTGCAAAAATTTGCTAATGTCAAACCAACATTCGGAACTTGTGCCGGAATAATTACTCAAGCTAAAGGGATCAACAATAAAAAAATATTACAATTAAAAGTATTGGATGTAACTGTTGAGCGAAATGCGTATGGATCTCAAATCAATTCATTTATTAATGACATTGATTTAACATTTGATAATACAAACAAACCATTCCAAGCAATTTTTATTCGTGCCCCAAAAATAACTAATATCGGGAATAATATAAAAGTATTAGCTAGCTTAAAAAATAATCCTGTTTTAATTGAAAATAAATTACATTTGGGAGCTACTTTTCATCCGGAGTTGACTGATGATTTACGTATTCATAAATATTTTATTGATAAAGTGGAATCTCTCGCAAAGACGCCAAAACGCAAAGATGCCAAGAAATAATTTTCGTAAAAATGTTTTGATTTATGAATTATTTTTCATAAAAAAGCATAGGTGCAAAAGGACAATAAATATAAGTTTGGAAAATAAAATCGATTGTCACTAATTTTTTTTGTAGATTCAATTAGATGTCAACAAGAATTGGGCTTTAGATCAAAATCAGTGTTAATTCCTGAATATCTGAGAACTAAAAATAATTCTTAATTGACCTCGTCGGCCTTTGGCTCATAATTCTGAATTCTTAATTGACGTTACTTCAACTCCGCTCAGCAATCGGCTTTGTTTGTTCTTGTTTGTTGCTATTTTCGCACACGGATAATTACGAGTCAGGTGGATTTTCGCAGATATTGGACCAAAGCCCGGATTTGTGTGATGCTTTTCTCTCTATTTTTTTGTGAAATCTACATCACTTATTCAATTCTTAATTGTCCATTATCAATTATAAAGTATGGGTTTCTATTTTTAAAATCAAAATATCTTTGCGACTTTGCGAGATATCTTTTCGTTGCTATATTGATGCTTAGCGTATCCGCCATAAAGCCCTTTTGTGTCTTTTTTGTGTATTTTCGTGGCAAGTATCCAGTATCAAATATCCATCATCAATTCGAAATCAATGCCCTACAAAAACTTTCTTAAGCATCTCACTATAAAATTTATGTTCGACTTTCAATCCTCGTTTTTTTACTTCAGCTAATGATTTTACTCCTTGCAGATCAACTTTACATTTCCCAATTATTTTCCCGGTGTCAACTCCCTCATCAACAAAATGAACTGTAATTTTTGTTTCAGGAAGTTTGTTTTTATAAGCCCATTCGTAAGCTCCCAGCCCTTTAAATTTATCAGTATCGGCGGGATGTATATTTAATATTCTGTTTTTAAATGTTTTGATAAATTTCGATGAAAGAATTCTCATAAATCCTGCAAGTATAATATAATCCAATTTATATTTTTCTAAAAAGTTTATTAATTCAATGTCAAATTCTTTTCTCTTTTTACCTTTAGAAATTATACATGCTGTTTCAATTCCATAAGATTTTGCAATTTTCAAACCTTCGGCTTTTTTCTTATTTGATAGAACTAAAACCACATCACAATGATCACTTAAAATACCATTTTTACTATTTTTAATAATTGCTTCCATATTGGTACCATGACCGGAAATTAATATTGCTACTCTTTTCTTCATTTCAATTTTTCCTTAAAAATATTTTTCAATTAGTTAAAAATAATATATTTTTATTAAAATGTATATCTTTTTCACATATATTTATATTAAATATTTCGCTCAATTTGTGCTGAATGTTTCCATAATTTTCTTCTTCTTTGCTTTTTGACGTAAGATCTTTTTTATAACTCTAACAAAATTGATAAATAAAAAGATTGAACATTTGATTAAAGAATATTATATTATCACAGGAATAAAAACAAAGGAGATTTTATGGCATCAACATCTGATTTTAGAGTAGGAATGGTAATAATATACAATGATGAACTATATAAAATAGTTGAATATCAGCATGCAAAAGTTGGCAGAGGTGGTGCTTTAGTTAAAACTAAATTAAAAAGTATTGCCGACGGGAAAGTTATAAATAATACATTTCGCGGTGGTGAAAAGGTAAAAGAAGCACGAGTAGAAGCAAGAGAAATGGAATATTTATATTCTGACGGATTGAATTATTATTTTATGGATAAAGAAACTTTTGAACAAATGCCAATAAATGAAAGTATTATTGGTGATAGCATGAATTACATTAGTGAAAATCAAACTGTAAAAGTATTAGTTTATGATGAAAAACCCGTTGGAATGGAATTGCCAACTGCGGTTAATTTAAAAATTAAAAAAGCAGCTCCGGGTGTAAGAGGTGATACTGCGACTTCTGTAACAAAACCTGCAACACTTGAAACAGGATTAGTCGTAGATGTCCCAATATTCATTGAAGAAGGAGAATTAATTAAAGTTGACACTCGTGATGGAAAATATTTATCAAGAGCAAAATAAAATTATGGAAATGACATTATGAAAATTTCTATTGTCGGAGGCGGTTCTTGGGGAACTACAATTGCACTACATTTATTTGAATTGAATAATACTGTATCTGTATGGGAATATGACAAAAAGCGAGTAAAAAATATTCAAAAGAATCGTATTAATGATTTGCTTCCCATAAAAAGAATTCCGGAAGAAATCACTTTTACAAACAAACTGTCCGATGTATTAGATAATCCTGAAATGATAATTTTGGCTGTTCCTTCTCATACTATGCAAGATGTTTGTAAAAAGATCAACAAATATAAAATTTCATCAAATCCAATTATCGTTAATCTGTCAAAAGGATTAGAACCTGAGACACATAAGCGATTAAGTGAAGTTATTACCGAAACATTTACATTTTCATATCAAGGAATAGTTGTATTATCAGGTCCAAGTCATGCTGAGGAAGTATGTGTAAATTTACCCACTTTATTAGTCGCAGCTTCAGAAAATGTTAAAGTTGCTAAAATAGTACAATCTATTTTCATGACAGAACGACTGCGGATATATTATTCAAAAGACATCATTGGTGTTGAATTAGGTGGGGCATTAAAAAATGTAATTGCAATTGCAGCCGGAATATGCAAAGGTGTTGGATTTGGTGACAATGCAATTGCTGCTTTAATAATTAGAGGTGCAACAGAAATAATGAGAATTGCTGAAAAAATGGGAGCAGATCCAATAACAATTTCAGGACTCAGTGGTATTGGCGATCTTATTGTAACTGCCACCAGTAAACATAGCCGTAATCAATTTGTCGGAATAGAAATTGGTAAAGGAAAAATACTTAAAGAGGTTTTAGCAAATATGGAAATGGTTGCGGAAGGAGTTATTACAGCAAAATCCGCTCATCAGTTGTCAATTGATAATAATATCGAAATGCCGATAATTAATGCTATTTACCATGTGCTTTTTGAAGATGAAGACCCCTTAAAGACAGTAGATATGTTAATGACAAGAGATCCTAAAGAGGAATAATTTTTATATAATTTAAGGAGAATAAATTATGGGTTTTAATTTGAAAAGTAGAAGTTTTTTAACATTGTTGGACTTTTCAACAGAAGAGATAAATTATTTACTTAATCTTTCTGCAAAACTTAAGGCAGATAAATATACAGGTAATTTTAATAAGAATTTATTGAATAAAAATATTGCTCTAATATTTGAAAAACCTTCAACTCGTACGCGTTGTGCATTTGTTGTTGCATCTTATGATGAAGGAGCTCATCCGGAATATTTAGGAAAAGGCGATATTCAGCTTGGAAAAAAAGAGACCGTAGCCGATACTGCAAGAGTTCTTGGAAGAATGTTCGACGGAATTCAATTTCGTGGGTTTTCTCATGATACAGTAACAGAATTAGCAAAATATTCCGGTGTTCCGGTTTGGAATGGATTAACGGATAAATATCATCCAACTCAGGTTTTAGCCGACTTGCTTACAATAAAAGAAAATTTTGGTGAATTAAAAAGTAAGAAACTTTGCTATGTTGGTGATGGAAGAAATAATGTGGCGAATTCTTTAATGATCGGCGCGGTAAAGATGGGAATGGATTTTAGAATTCTAGCACCAAAAGAATTATTTCCACAATCTGAACTTGTAAAAAAATGTGAAAAAATTGCAAAAGAAACCGGTGGTAAAATAACATTATCAGCAGACATTGATGAAGCGGTAAAAGATGCAGATGTGATTTATACCGATGTTTGGGTTTCTATGGGCGAAGAAGCAGAATACGAAAAAAGGATCAAACTTTTAAAACCATATCAGGTAAATTCTGAAATGATGAAAGCAACCGGCAAAAATTCTACAATTTTTATGCATTGTTTACCGGCTTTTCATAATCGTGATACAATTGTTGGTGAAGATATTTATCGAAAATATAATTTAGATGCGATGGAAGTGACAGAGGAAGTTTTTGAGTCGTTACAAAGTAAGGTCTGGGACGAAGCGGAAAATCGTGTTCATACTATTAAAGCAGTAATGGTTGCAACTTTGGGATAAGTTAAGTCGTAAAGTGTTAAATTTAGAATAGTTTCTCGCGAAGTCGCAAAGTCGCAAAGTGAATTTAGAATAGTTTCTTGCAAAGTCGCGTTTTTATTGAATTGTACATTGCTACGAGTTTTAATTTTCGTATAGAATTAAATACAACAAAAATATATTTAATACTTGATACTGAAATTATCTCTGTGTCCTTTGTGATTCTTTGTGTGCTTAGTGGTTGACTTTGGAATAATATTATTTAAATATCCAATAATCAACATGGAATTTTGAATGATGTTTGATATTTGAAACTTGAAACTGGAAATTGGGAATCGGAAAACGAAGAACAATTACGAATTTAGTAAAGAACAAAAAAC
>JAYEOX010000141.1:0-1994 GCA_034723415.1 Fidelibacterota bacterium
ATATTTTTTGGTCAATTATCTCAATTCCTTTAGGTGAATTATTTATTTCATAATCGGTAAAATCATCACCGTAAATAAGTAGTTGAATTGTGTCTTTTTCCATTCCTGACCACCAAGACGGCGGTTCGACTTTCGTGATTTCTAATGCTAAAAGTGAATTAAAACAAAAACCTAATGTTAAAAATATCAGTATTATTTTATTAATAATGTTTCCTTTTTCATTCATAGAATTCTTTACTTCAACAACAACATTTTCATAGTTTCGCTAAATTTAACTGAATTATTTCCATTTTTAAAATCAACTTTATAGAAATAAATTCCACTTGCAAGATTTTCTGCATTTAATTTGTAAGAGTATTTGCCGACTGTTTTTGATTCTGAAAGTAATGTTTTTACTTTTTGTCCGGCAACATTATATAAAGTAATTGAGACCAATCCATTTGTGGGAATTTGATAATTTATTGTTGTCGTTGGATTAAATGGATTTGGATAGTTTTGTGATAATTTAAATGTATTAATAATATTTCCATTATTATTTATTGCAACACCTGTTGAATCATTTTCCATTCCTGCCGGTAATTCTAATTTTACATCGGTGAAAATATGAAATTCTCCGGGTTCCAAATCTATTTTGTCTGTTGAGCCATCGGCATGGATTGTATCTCCGTAGAAGTAATCATACCAGTCGCCACCGTGTTGGAAACCGACATCAATTCCATAATAACCTACGACACCAAAATTTCCATAAATAACTGTATTTGGTGAGCCGGAAATTTTTATGCTCTTAACATCATTCGAAGTTCCCAATACAAAATTGATTGATACATTCGGAGCAGTAAAAACTTCATTTTCATTTCTAATTTTTAACAATGCTCGGAATGTGTTATATAATGATTTTCTATCACTGTCTTGTAAATACTCCCAATGAATAGGTTTTTCACCAGTTCTGCCATTTTCGTTTATAGATATATCATAACCCAATTCTTCAAATTGCCAGATCATTTTTGGTCCGGGAAGTGTTAAGAAAAATGTTGCGTTTAATTTTATTCTATCAAGAGCTGTAGATAGTTGAGTAATATTATAACTTCCTGAGCTATTTCCATATAGAATATTTTTATACATTACTCTCTCTTCATCATGGCTTTCCATATATGTTATTAAATTTGGTTTTGTCCAACCGGTGCGATTGCTGTAATATCCCCAAGAGAAATCTGCATTATATCCCATTCCGGCTTCTTGATAGTCGTGAGTAGAATTTCCCCACAATATCATTCCATAATTTGCAAGAACTTGCTCTTCACTATTATCGGCAAAATGTTCTAAAATTACAAACGAACTATCGTCAACAGCCCACATTTTGTCTGCAATATTTTTCCAAATATTTATTCTCGACTGGTCATAATTTCCCCAAGCACCAACACTGGTTGTATAATTTTGAGTGAATCCTTTGGAAAGATCAAATCTAAATCCATCAATTTTATACTCTTGCATCCAATAATACAAAACTCGTTTAACCAATTCTTTTGTCTTTTGACTTTCGTGATTAAAATCGTAACCAACTCCGTAAGGATGTTTATCTGATATATTCAACCAAGGATTTTCTGCAGATGGTGGACCGTAAGGATCGGATTCATAAAGGCGAACAAATGGCGAACTTCCGAATGAGTGATTTAAAACCATGTCTTGAATTACAGCAATATTTCTCTTATGACATTCATCAATAAATTCTTTTAATTTTGATTCTGTTCCGTAATATTTATCCGGTGCGAATAGAAAATTTGGATTATAACCCCAACTGTTATTTCCTTCAAATTCATTTATTGGCATTAATTCTATTGCTGTAATTCCGAGATTTTCCAAATAGTCAAGTGTGTCAATTAATGTCTGATAGTTATGTTTTTCAACAAAATCTCTGATTAGTAATTCGTAAGCGACTAATTTTTCCTTATTTGGTCGTTTGTAATTTGTTGCTTCCCAAGTATAATCGGTTTGAC
>JAYEOX010000142.1:0-1989 GCA_034723415.1 Fidelibacterota bacterium
CAATTTATTGTTGGCAGGGATATGATGCTTCAGGAAATGAAATAAATTATGATCCTGCAAATGACGCTACTTATATTAGTGAAAATTCTGTAGCAGTATCTGCAAATGCAATATGGGGTGGTAGTCCCGGAGAGTTTAATTATCCTTATATAACAGCAATGTTATTTACAGAATATGCTGGTGGACCTCCAATTGGAAATAAAGTATGGTTTATAACTAATAAGCCAAATGCTATGTGGGATGTATTCACGTTCACAGCTCCGGCAGTTACACAAAATGATAGTGTAATGGCAGCAGATGTTGATAAAGTTAATGTATTTCCAAATCCGTTTTATGCTCATAATCCATTGGCTGCTCACAGATATGATGAGTATGTAACATTTACTCATTTACCTGAGAATGCTACTATTCAGATATACAATCTTGCAGGTGTATTGGTAACTACAGTTGAACATAGTAATCCAAATAGTCAGTTTGAACAATGGGATTTAACAAACGCTTCTGGTTTACCTGTTGCAAGTGGTATATATATTGCTTATGTAAATATGCCGGATGTTAATGCAAGTAAAACATTGAAATTTGTTATAATTCAGAAAGAGCAAATTCTTGAATATTATTAAAATTGAACTATTATTAAAAAGGAGAATAAAATGAGAATAAAAAAATACAATTTAGTGTTTGCTCTTGTAATATTGCTTATTTGCAGTTCATTATTATTTTCAGGTGATGCAAGTCGTATAGGGACTACTGCCGGTGTACAGGTTCAAGTACCTGTAGGTGGACGCACATTTGGAATGAGTGGAGCAGATATTGCAAATACAAGCTCAGTAGATGCTATCTATTGGAATCCTGCCGGACTTGGTAATGTTGAAGCAAGTGGAGCCGGATTCTTTTCATCATCAAAAATAATTGCCGATATCAATGTTAATTATTTTGCTGTTGCATTAAGCGCAGGCAAAATAGGAAACATCGGTATTAGTTTAAAAAGTTTTGATTTTGGAGATATTCCAATTACAACAGTTGAAGATATGGACGGAGATGGTGGTGCTACTTATTCACCTACTTTCTCTACTATTGGGCTCTCTTATGCTCGCCATTTGTCTGATCGGATCAACTTTGGAATAACCGGTAAAGTTATTTACGAAAGTATTCCTAGAGCAAAAGCAACATCTTTGGCTTTTGATATTGGTATTCAGTATCAAAATTTAATGGATATTGAAAACTTAGCTATTGCATTAGTTGTTCAAAATGTTGGACAAAATATGGAATATGCTGGTTCCGGTCTATTGACTGAAGCTAATGAAGGCGATACTTTTGATAACTTTTTCGAAAGATCAGCATCTTCCGATCAGTTACCGACTAGTTTAAAGATGGGAATGAGTTATAAGATTGGGCCTGTATTAGCTGCGGTATCATATTTAGCAAATAACAATCAAAGAGATGAATTGTTAGTTGGTGGTGAGTTTAATCTATCAAATATTTTATATTTGCGCGGTGGTTATTCATATGATATTGAAGATCCTGATAATGAAGGGATTGGAGAAACAGCATATGGTTTAACCGGCGGAGCAGGTTTAAGATATGACTTAGGTAATTTTAAACTTATTGTTGATTATGTTTATCGTCCAACTGAAGATCTTGGAAATGAAAGCATAATTGCATTCGGAGTTGGTTTCTAAATAATACTAATTATTTAGTAAATAAAAAGGTCGGTGAATTTTCACTGGCCTTTTTTATTTATTAGAGTTTTTTGAAAATAAATTGCATATATATAAAAGATTTGATACATTTAGTTAACATGGGATATTAAAATAAATAGAATATTATCATAGGTGTCAAAATGAGAAAATTAAATAATATAATAATTATACTTTTTTTAATTCCAATAATTATTTTTGCTCAATCAAATGAAAAAGAAGAGAAAAAAATAACAGAAAAAAGTGAAGAAATTACAATTGCTGAAGATAGCATAAAAATTGTAGAAAAAAA
>JAYEOX010000143.1:0-7035 GCA_034723415.1 Fidelibacterota bacterium
CCGGTGAATTATGTCCCAATTGAAATTTTAGAAAATATTCTTTCCCAATTGATGCAGAAAAATTCAACCTTATGCGATAATGATAATAAAGATCTCCATATTTTTTTAACAACTCTCCGTCATTATCAAAAGTTTGTTTCAAATCATATCTTGGTCTAACACGAGAATCACCGGAAATTTTTACTTCCATTGCAAATAAATTCGCAACTAATAAAAGCAAAATCCCAATTAAAATATTTTTTTTCATTTGTTTTCCTTTTATTTCTTTTACACCAAAAATATTCAATATTTTTGAATATAATAACTTTGCATACCAATATTGCTCTTCAAAAAAATTTATTCCGTCTTTTTAATCCTGAGTCCAAATTAAATCCTATTTAACTTTTTCAATGCTCTGTATTTAACAAAATACATTTTAATAATATTTAATATATTTATCTGTTTTTTAAATTTATTAACATATTTTTCGAAAATATTTTCATTTGTAAGTTTATATAACATTTCTAATTGAGTAATATGCAGTCTCTGATAGCTGTTTGTTGCCGGATCAATTTCCGGATAAAAATCTGCATTACAAAGATTATATCGTGACCAATATCCAAGATCGTATTCCGGCAAAATATTTTTTAAAGTTGCAATTCCATCATCAAATATTTTGCTTGCTAATTTATTTTCCGGAAAAACTCTGACAAAATCATAAATTCCACATAAAGAAAAAATCATCCCATTTAAAACCAAAGTTGGGACAGATGCTGTATATTCTTCATAAAATGGTCCCCATTTTGTAAATGATGTAACTCCACCATCTGCAGCTGATTTAGTAAATGGAATCAATGCCTTCTCTGCCATTTTTAAATATTTGTTATATCCTGTTAATTGATAACCACGAAGTAAAATGGAAATTCCACGACTTTGAGAAAATGCCGATTGCCAAGGTCCGGGATTTTTATATTGTGGCAATGAAACATCTGTTAACCATCTAATTCCTAATCCTTCACTATTATCGGCGTTATCATAATACCAATCAACGAATTTCATAAAACGATTTTTATCAGTTTCTTTCCCTGTATCTAAAAAAGTATGAAAAACTGATAAACCAACTTGCCCGATTGTTATCGGAAAATAAACATTTTTTTTATCTTTTACATCAATGTATGTTGGATTTAAAGGAATCCCATTTTCATCAAGAACTATGCTTTTTTGCCCACCTTTTTGGTTTGCCATAGCCTGTTCAGTAAATACAAAATAATATTTACCTAATTTCTTAGAATGAATATCTTCTGAAACTGGCCACACCCTGGGATTAAAAATATCTTTTAAAATTCTAAGTATAAAAAACAGATATTTATTTTTTATTGATTTCATTTAAATCTTTCCTTAGAATATTTTTTCAATGGACTTTTATATGTCAATCTTCTGCCAAATGCCTCAATTGTAAATTTTGTCTTATAAATAGTAAGAAAAGGTTCATTTAAATACTTATTAAATTTATCAACATATTGTTTAAATATAGATTTATTTGTAATATAGAATAGTGCCTGCAATTGAGGAATATGGACATTTTTATGATACCCAAGACTAGCACAAGTACCATATTCAAGATCGTATGCAGACCAAAATCCTTTATCATACCTATGTAGATTTTTCTCTAAGGTTTTAATTCCTCGATTAAAATATTCCAGAGCCTTTTCAGAATCGGTTATTCTATAATAATCATATATACCAAACAATCCAAATATCATTCCATTTAACACATATCCAGGAGGATTTGCAGGATATTCCAAGTACCAATAATCTCCATTTTTATCAATATCCATTATACCACCATTTTTATAATATAGATCAAAAGAGTTCAAAACTTTTTCAGCCAACATCAAATATTTTTTGTCTTTTGATTCTTGATAAGCTCTACATAATACAGATAATCCAAAACCTTGACCATAAGCAGAAGCCCATCCATAATCAAGATTATACTTATCATAAATCATATTGTCATTTGTCCATAATGCTACAGTATCAACAGGATATTTTAAGTTTTCAGTCATCCAGTTTACATGAGCCCAAAATATCTTTAAAAAATCATTATTTTTTGTTTCTTGATAATGACTATAGCAATATAATGCTCCGGATGTATAATTATTCGTAAAATAAACTATTGGCTTATCAGGATTTTTCAATGTAACAGTATTTTTATGATGCTTTAAATAATTTGATACATGGACAGAATCAATAGAATTTTTTAAATACTTTTTTATGCTCGGATTATCATTTTTTTCTATATAATAGAAATTTAAATTATTATTCTTATTATTTAGCCATTTTTCTGCAGTAACTAATACAGGTTCTTTTTTGAAATCTTTTTCAATGTGAGGAAAAATTAAATAAATATAAACGACATAAAATACAGTTAAAAATAAAATTAATTTAAATAGTTTTTTTTTATTTATCTTCATAATTCACCTTTTTAATTATTTCATTAAATACATTAGCTATTTTTCTTGTTAAATTTTCTCTGGAGTACTTACTGATTACTTGTTTAGGAATTTTAAATTTATTTTTTGATTCATTCCAATTGTTAAAAAACATTTTTAAATATTTATATATGGCCTGTACATCATTATATTCAATAATTTTACCGGTTTTTGTTTCATTAATTATTCTTGCGACCTCTCCATTTTCAGGGCCTAATCCTAAAACAGGCTTACCCATTCGTAAATATTCAAAAGTTTTCCCTGGTAATATTCTAATATTTCTCTCCGATTGAGTAATTAATAAAAGCAATATAGAGGCTCCCATACCTTTTCCTACTGCTTGATTATGAGGTAGATATGAAATAAATTCAACATAATTCTGAATTTTTAATTCTTCAACCATTTTTATTACACAAGGAGTAACTTTCCCAATTAAAGAAAGTATAAAATTATCAGGATTAATAATTTTCTCTTTATCCATCTTCCTTATACTTTTAAATAAATTGATAGGTAATCTTTCTTTGTTAATTGCACCAAGATGAATCAATTTAAATTTATCATTTGTATCTTTAGTATCAGCAATATTTAAAAAATCAGATTCATCAAATCCATTAGGTATATTAATACACTTAGAATTTTTTACTTTTTTACCGAAATCCATCTCAATATCTTTTTGACTAATACAAGTAATTTTATCCGCTTTTTTCAATACATTTTTTTCTAATCTTAAATCAATTGATTCAACAAAATAATTTCTATAATTATCTTCATAATAATGAATATCCGTCCACGGATCTCGAAAATCTGCTACCCATTTTAATCCACTCCAATTTGATAATTTTTTTGCAATAAGATGAACTGTTGGTGGTGGTGATGATGAAAAAATAATGTCTGGTTGCAATTCATTAATAATTTTTTTACCTTTTTTCACTGCAAAAGGTATCCAACCAATTTTTGCATCTGGTATAAATAAATTTAACCTAATCCATTTAGCAATCTTTTTTTTCCAACCAATTTTTTTATCGGACAATACAGCAACAGGAATTTTTTCATCTTTTTTCATTCCTGTAAATTTTTTATAAATATTATTTGGTTCCAAAGAGTTGGTCTTATAAACTATACACTCTTCTGAAATATCCTTTTTTAATGTTTCATCAATTGCAGGATAATCTCCATTTGCTACCGTTAATATTATCGGTTGCCATCCAAATTGTGGTAAATATTTAGCAAATTTTAAAACTCTTTGAACTCCAGGTCCTCCGGCAGGCGGCCAGTAATATGTTATAATTAAAACTTTTTTCATTTCTTCTTTTTAAAATTGATCACATATTTTTTAACTTTTGGATAACTTGCAGATAACAATATTAAAATAATTATTATATTTCCAACCCAAATAATTTTCAAATTTCTCAAATATGTTTTTGGTCTGAATTCAACTGTCAAATCATTCTCACCGGCAGGAACTTCAAATCCTCTAAGTAAAAAATTTGTCTTAATAATCGGCAATTCATCTTTACCAATTTTCGCTGTCCACCCTATCGGATAATAAATTTCAGATAAAACCATGAATTGTTTTTGATCTGATTTTATATTAAACTTTAACATATTTGGATTATGATCAATAAATTCAATTTCTCCATCCCCACTGTATTGATTTTGAATTTCTTGGTTTTCATCATTAAGGATCAATGCTTCATTCTGCGGTGTAAATCCCTTTTTATTCATATATTTTATTATCGATTTATCACTTTCAAATGATTTTATATTTTGCACAAACCATGCCTTTGGAAGTGCATTTTTATTTTCATACATTATTTCTTTTCTAACTTCATCACCGGCAATTGGAGATAAAAATGATTCATCTATCCTTCCTCCTGCTATGATCCACTTCCCATTTAGCATATTAATAACATTCCAATTTATTCTATTCTCTGTCTTTGCATTATACAAACAATGTTCACGAATATCTTGAATATTTTGCATTTTAATTGCGCTGTAACCACTTAATAAAGGATAATAATATCCGTAATAATTACTGTCTTTGCCAAATACCATAGCTCTGGATGTTTTCGGTTGTGATCCTAAAAAACGAGTAATATCCGAATCTACAAAAACTTTCCTTTCCAACCTTTTTCTATTATGCAGGGGAATCATTTTATAGGCATGATTTGTTATTAAAAATAATTCAAAAAATACAGCTGCAAAAATTATTACTACCAATCCCGGTTCTTTTATTTTTTTAGAAAGAAAAGCCCAAATTGATCCGCCTACAATTGTCAACAATATCAATAATTTTACTGCATCTCTAACTAACATTTCCTTGCGAATATTTTTGATCATCGCTAATTGGTCACCTGAATATTTTCCAATTTCGGTTGCCTTCATATAGCTATACGAATTACTGAATAATAACAGTAATAATACAAGTCCAAATCCGGCTCCAAACACACCAAGCACCCACTTCATATCTTTTTCTTTCAATTTAAATATTAATGCCTTCAAACCATATCCGGCCATAATAAATGTTGAAATAAATGTCATTGAAGTCATCATCATTGGTGCACGAAATTTTGAGAAATATGGCATGTAATAGAAAAATAATTTATAAAATACCGCAAAATGCCGTCCGAAAGAAAGCAACAACGAAAATATAATAAAACACGCTAATCCTTTTACAAACCTTTCTTTTCTGTAAACTACAAATCCAATAATAGCAAATAAAAATAAGATCATTCCCATCGTTTCGTAACTTTGTGTAAACGGCATGTCACCCCAATATCCGGGAACTTTCCTTCCTTTTAATTGTGGATATTTTTTACCGGAATATTCTTCACCTGAAATTCCACCAAAAAATCTTGGTATGAAAAAAGTCATTGTTTCTTTTGGTGATAATGACCATCTTGTAGCATAATCAAAACTTACACCTTTTGCCTTTTCCGAACTCTTTTGTTCTTGACCTATTTTAACTGCATTTCCGCCTCGTGTAGAATATGGTGTATATTCCTTAATACTAAGAAATGGCTGAGCAGCAATAATAATTGTCAAAACTATTGCTACAATAAATTTTAAAAATAAATTTCCTGCTTCTTTAAATTTCTTCTCAATAAGTATTCTAATAAATGGATAAATAAATAGAAAAAATAAGATCATAATAGAATAAAATATCACTTGAAAATGTTGAGTTCTGATTATCCAAGAAAAGATCAATGCAAAAAATGCCATTCCAAACCAAGATTTCTTATCAAAAAAATAATGGAAACTAAGTATCATCCAAGGAACTATCATAAAGGCCCTTATTTTTCTAAAATGTCCAACATGAAGCAATGCCTGCCATTGTGGTAATAATATAAATCCAACTGCAATGATCAGTGAAAGATACCATGGGATTTTCTTATATTTTAACAAAAAAAACATTCCCAAACCACCGACGAGGAAATATAAAAAATATGTATATATAATTCTTCCAAGATAGCTAATTAATGTATCTAAATGAATTAAACGAGGAGTTTTGCGAGGATAGATCGGCATTCCTCCAAACTTATTAGGATTCCATAAAGCAGTTTTGCCGGTCTCTTTCTGCCATTCAGAAACCAAATGACTGCTGCCGGATGCTGCAATTGAATCCACCCCGATTGGCCTTAAATTATCAAAGATCATTGGAGCGAAAAAGTAAAATAATGGAATAATTATTACAACAATTGAAATTATTATTGCATTTTTATTTTTTACTTTATCTAAAATATTTGATTTATTATTTCCCAATTATTTCTCCTTTATTACACTAATTATTTATAATAATCCTTTACAAAACCCGTGAATTCATCTTTTTTAAAAATCACTCGTTTGATAAATGCAAATCCGAATCCAATCCCATATCCGAATATCTGTGCCGGAACAATTATCGGGATATAAAATAATACTCGCCAATCGGAATATTTGAAGATCCCATGAATTCCCATACTGAGAAGCATAATAATTCCTGCAACAATAACCGGAATAAATATGTTGGGAAAAAGTATTGCCAAAACAATGATCAAAGCAGAAATCAAAGTTCCAATTAATGGAAAAAAGTGAATGAATTCCAACATTCCTTTATCAATTTTAAATAAATTTATCCTCGCAACTCCCCAGTTGAAAACCTGTTTAAAAAATTTCTTTATTGAAGATCGCCGCTTGTGATAGACAATAGCATCCAATACTTTCACAACTTTTCCACCGGTTGAAATTATTCGATGAGCAAATTCAATATCTTGTCCGTGACGAAGTTTATTCATTCCACCGATCTTTTTTACAACATCTGCTCTAACTCCCATATTAAAACTTCGTGGATAATATTTGGATATTTTCTTTTTTGAATGTCCTCTCATCCCACCTGTTGTGAGAAAAGATGTCATTGAATAATCAATCGCTTTTTGTAGTGGTGAAAAATTTGAAAGAACTTTATCCGGTCCGCCAAATCCTGCCACTTTTTCTTTCTTAACAATTTTTTCATACGAACTTAACCACTCTTTATTCGCTATACAATCACTATCAACAAATATAAAATACTCGCCAAGTGCATTAT
>JAYEOX010000143.1:7135-10044 GCA_034723415.1 Fidelibacterota bacterium
TTCCTCTTCTTAGATTGATAGACAAGCATTTCTCCGATCAAGCCAATAGAAACTAACTGCACACCAAGTAGTAATAATAATACACCAAGTATCAACATTGCAATATGTGTACCGAATGATTCATTAAATACAAATTTTAAAACTAACATCCAAATTTCTACAACAAACCCGGCTGAAAAAGATAATAACCCAACCATTCCGAAAAAGTGCATTGGTCTAACTGTAAATCTTGCGAGAAAAAGTACTGTAATCAAATCAAAGAAACCTTTGAACAAACGGCCGAATCCATATTTACTTACACCATGTTCTCTCGGATGATGCTTAACAATCAATTCGGTAGTTTTAAATCCTTCCATCGATGCTAAAACTGGAATGTATCGATGTAATTCCCCATATACTTTTATTGACCTTACTACTTCATTACGATATGCTTTCAAACCACAATTGAAATCGTGTATTTTTATCCCACTAAAAAAACTTGTTGTAAAGTTAAATAATTTTGATGGCCATCTTTTACTAATAGGATCTTTTCTGTTTTTTTTCCAACCGGATACGACATCCCAACCTTCATTAATTTTATCAATAAGATTTGGTATTTCATTTGGATCATCTTGCAGATCGGCATCCATTGTAATTACAACTTCTCCTTTTGCAATATTAAATCCGGATTGTAGAGCAGCTGCTTTCCCTTTATTAAATCTAAAATCAATATATTTTACTTCATCATTCTTATTTTTAAGATCAAATAATATTTCACTTGAACTATCTGAAGAACCGTCGTTAATAAAAATTATTTCACCATTGAAATTTTCTCTATTAAAAACTTCAATAATCTTGTCTTTTAATTCTATTAATGTCTTTTCTTCATTGAATACAGGTATAACCAATGATACATCAATCATTTATTTATCTCCTCTAATCTTTTTTTTGCAAGAGAAAATGATGGATCAATTTCTAATGCCTGTTTAAAATACTTCTTAGATTCATCATTACGATTAAGTCCTAATAGTATTTCACCCTTATGATAATATATTTCTGAATTCATTTCATCCGTTAAATTTATTGCACTATCAATTTTAGCTAATGCTCTCTGATAATCTCCTAATTTAAATAAAATCCATGCCATTGTGTCATAATAAATACCATTGTGGGGTTCAAGTTGTAAAGATCTTTTAGACATTTGCAGCGCTTTTTGCAATTTTTCACCTTTCTCAGCTAATGAATAACTATAATTATTATATGCTATTGCATCATTTGTGTCAATTTTAATAATTTTTTCATAAATTTTGTCAGATTTATCATACTGTGAATTTTGGTCATATAATATTGCTAAATTATGTAAAATATCTTTATCATTTTGATTTTCAGATCGTAACATTTCAAATATTTGAATTGCCTTTTGTCTATCTTTCATTTCACCATAGATCAATGCCTCAATATATTTCAAATTATTATTTTTGGGGAATTTTTTTAATGCAGAATCAATAATTGCAATCCCATCATTATATTTTTTGTTTTCAAATAACCAAAGTGCATAATTATTATACGGTATTGCAGGAGTTTCATTAAAACTAAAAACTCTGTCATAATAAAATTTAACACTATCCGCTAATTCTTCCTCAATACTTATTAACGCTTGAAAATTAGATATCCACCATTTTTCTTTCCATCGAGAACTTATTCTTTTTAAATAATTTTTTGCCGAATCTATTTTTTCTGACTTAATATAATTACTGATTCTATAATAATATGGAGTTAATTCAGTAGGATCCGCCTGCATCCATTTCGATGTAACCTTATCAACTTCATTTTCTTGTCCATTTATATACAATAATTCAATTAATAGATCATAGTATTTATTTTCATTACTTAATTTTATCAATTTTTTCGTAAGCAATATTGCTTTATCGTATTGACCAAGTTTTTTTTGTATTATTACTACATTATTTAAAATACTGATATCATTAGAACCTTTCTGCTGATATATTTTTAAAACTTTTTTTGCATTTGCAGTATCTTTTTTTGCTAAAAAGGCATTAACTAAATTATAATATGCATCATAGTATTTAGGATTATTTCTTATTATTTCCTTCCACAATTTTATACTATTTTGAATATTACCGGAAACTAAATAAATTTCCGCTAATCTATTTTTAAGATCATATTGAGTTGGTTCTAATCTTAAGGATTTTTCATAATAATCTATTGCATTGTCATATTTATACAAATTAAGATATGCATCACCAATTGAATTATAAATAGTTACCGAATTTGTATCATATTTAAGAGCTTCCTGATACTCTAAGATAGCCCCGGAATAATTTCCACTAATTCGATAAATTTCAGCAATTGAAAATATTTGCATCGCCATAGTTGGATAAGAACGATTGTCAAAACTGCTTACTATTTCATTTGTGTCCTCGATATTAACTTTCTTCTCAGAATCATTAATCATTTTCTTATTGACAACACAAGCAAAGAAAATAAAAGTTAACATTATTATAAATATTGTTTTCTTCATAGAAATAAATTTATATAATTTTTATATAAATTCCAAAAAATAAATATAATAAAAAAAACCTCATTTGCATGAGGTTTTAATAGTATAATATAAGTGATCAATTAACTAAATAAATCGTTTTTGTTACAATTACAAACAGCTTCGATTTTATTTCTATATTTCACATTATTTTTATCATTCTTTTCTGAAAAATAATGTTTTACATAGCTAATTGTTTCACCACATACAGGGCATTTATTTTCTTTTTTTTCACGATGAGCTATCTTTGCTCCGAATGTTTTTACTTTTCCCATTTTATTTCCTCAATCACTTTTTTCGATTATTCAATAATTTCAATTGCTTTAATATAATTTATTATTTTTAATATTACAAGAATTTTCTTACTTTT
>JAYEOX010000144.1:0-5310 GCA_034723415.1 Fidelibacterota bacterium
AGCATTATTGCTTTTTTAACTAATGGCAAATCGAGCCATCCGCATCGTCTTGGTCTGCCTGTTGTTGCTCCGAATTCATTTCCATTTTCTTTTAATTTCTCTCCAATTTTATCATTTAATTCCGTAGGAAACGGCCCTTCGCCAACGCGAGTTGTGTATGATTTCATAATTCCAATTCTTTTATCAAATTCAATAAAAACTCCGGCACCTGTAAAAGCACCACCGATTGTTGTCGAAGATGAAGTTACAAAAGGATAGGAGCCGTGATCAATATCAAGCAAAGTCCCTTGCGCACCTTCGTATAAAATATTTTCATCATTTTGAATTGAATTATAGATAATTTGTTTTGTATCGGTAATAAATGGTTGAATTATTTTTATAGAATCTATAATTTTCGGTAAAGATCTTTTAATTTCATTGATCATAGAATTATCAATAAAAGAATAATTTTTTTTATAGTATTCTAAATGTTCTAAAAATTTATTTTCAAAAGTGTTATCTAAAATTGATTCCATTCTTATACCGGTTCTTTGTGCTTTATCCATATAAGCAGGACCAATTCCACGAGAAGTCGTACCAATTTTTTTATTTAATTTTACATCTAATATTTTATGTAATGGAGTTACTATGTGTGCATCGGATGAAATAAAGAATTTTTCCGTAGAAATTTTGATACCTGATTTTTCCATATCAATTATTTCATCAGCAAGAGTTACGGGATCAATAACGCATCCATTTCCGATAATATTTTTTGCATTTCCTGAAATTATTCCACTTGGTATTAAGTGCAAAACGAATTTTTTGTCTTCTATTATTACAGTATGACCCGCATTAGCACCACCTTGAAAACGAACGACTAAATCCATTTTTTGGGAAATGTTGTCAACGATTTTTCCTTTTCCTTCATCACCCCATTGTGAACCCATTACTATATATTTTGACATTATTAAACCTATAATTTTTGTTATTTATTTCAATTAATATTTTACAAAAAAATAAATTATATTAAAAGAAAAATTAGAAAAATATTTAATAAAAATGATTTCATATTTACAAATAGTTTATTATATTATGCAAGTAAAATTGAAATAAAAAGGAGAAAATATGTCAAGTAAACAAATAATAGTAACAGATGAAAATTTTGAAGAAGAAGTTGTTAAGAGTGATATTCCGGTATTAGTGGATTTTTGGGCAGAATGGTGTATGCCTTGCAAAATGGTAGATCCTTCCTTGAAAGAAATAGCCGAAGAAATGGATGGGAAATTAAAAATTGTAAAATTAAATGTTGACAATTCACCTCAAACAGCAGGGCAATATGGAATTCGCTCAATTCCTTCACTATTAATTTTTAAAAGTGGATCTGTTGCTGAGCAAATGATTGGAGCATTACCTAAAAAGGCTATTCAAGAGAAAATAAATAATGTTATATAAAATTATTAACTAAAATAATAAAACAGCGAGGGATTCTCGCTGTTTTTATTTTGCTAAAATATTTTCAATAGGATATAATATTAAAATGGTACGAAGATATAAAATTGAAGTTTTCGGCCGAGTGCAAATGGTTGGATTTAGATGGTTCACTCAAAGATTAGCTCAGCAATTAAATATAAAAGGAAATGTGAAAAACACAATAAAAGGTAGTGTAAAAATTATTGCTGAAGGAGAGGAAGAACAGTTAAAAATATTTATAAATAGAGTTAATGAAGGTCCAAGATCAGCAAATGTAACTAATTTAATTAAAGAGGAAGTGAAAATAACAAATGAATATTCTACATTTGATATTATTGGATAAGGGATGTTTTTAAAAAATATTTATATTGTTCTCTCAAAATTAAGTAAATATTTTTTAATTTCTAAATCGCCGGTAAAACCACCTATTGAATTATCTTTTTTAATTACTCTATGACATGGAATAATAATTGGAATTGGATTTTTACCGGCTGCATTACCAACTGCTCTGCATGATTTTGGTTTATTTATTAATTTTGCAATTTTAGAATAACTAAATGTAGCCCCATAAGGAATATTTTTTATTGTCATTAATACAGATCTTTGGAAATCAGTTCCAAACAATTTTATTGGAATAGAAAATTCAGTTCTTTCTTTATTAAAATATTCATTCAGCTGATTTGTTACTTTATAAATAACAGGATAAGTACCTTTATATTCGTAGGTTAGATATTTATCCTTAAATTGATTAAATTGAGAATATTTTAATTTTTCAAAAGTTAAAAACAAAAGGTATTCTTTTGAACAAATAAAATTAAGCTCACCAATTGGAGAGCTTAATTTAGAAATTGAGTATTTCATTTATAAATAATTTTTAAAATGAATTGTTATCTTAATCTTTTTTTACTTTTTGTAGTATTTATTTTGTCTTGCCAATAAATTAATAGTGGTGCTGCAACAAATGCAGAAGAATATGTTCCGACTACTACACCGATCAACATAGCAACAGAAAATCCGAAAAGAGCTTCTCCACCATATATAACTAAAACAAAGACAACAAGAAATGTAGTCAAAGAAGTAATAATAGTACGAGATAACGATTGATTAATACTTAAATTAATAATTTCAATAAATGATTTTGTATTTTTGTAAGCAGCAGTATCTTCTCTAATTCTATCATATACAACGATTGTATCATTTAATGAATATCCAACGATAGTTAGGAAAGCCGCTAATACAGGCATGGAAAATTCCCATTGAAATATGGAAAAAATTCCTAATGTAATGAGTACATCGTGAAATAAGGCAATAACAGCTCCAACGGCAAACTTAAATTCAAATCTAATGCTAATATAAATTAATATCAATATAAGGGCAGCAATAATTGCCAAGACTGCAGATGTCTTAAGCTCTTCACCTATTTTGGGACCTACTTTTTCCACCCGTCTTACTTCAAAACTTTTACCTTCTAAGTCATCTTTGATTTTTTCAATTATTACATTTTCTGTACCGAATGATTTAACTCTTATCATATATTCATTTTGAGCACTTTCTTGAATAATGGGTGTCCCTAATTCTGGATTCTTTAGTAGGTCTCTAATTTCTCCGGCAGTTGTGTTATTTTCAAATTTAACCTGCATTAATGTACCACCCTCAAAATCGATTCCGTAATGCAGTCCCTGTATAAGCATGCTAACTATTCCAGCTAAAATGACTAGAATAGATATAACAATTGTGATCTTTCTTTTTCCTATAATGTCATAATTTGGATTTTTAAAAAATTGTATCAATTTACACTCCTATTAATTTTATATACTTAATTTTTTTATTACTTTGTGAGTTGTAATGGTTGTAAAAATAGTTTTTGAAATAAAATATCCAGATACAAAATTGAAAATAATACCCCAAAAAAGAACTATCGCAAAACCTTTAATTGGGCCCGTTCCAAATTGATATAAAACTAAAGCAGCTATTAAAGTAGTTAGATTTGCATCTAAAATCGTAATTATAGCTCTACTGTAACCATTTTCTACTGACGAACGAACTGTTTTTCCTTTTTTATATTCTTCACGAATTCTTTCAAAAATCAATACATTTGCATCTACAGACATTCCCATTGTGAGAACTAATCCTGCAATTCCGGGAAGAGTTAAGGTAGCACCTAAAAATGCTAATACTGATAAAACAAATATCATATTCAACAATAAGGTAGTAAATGCAATTAACCCCGATCCTTTATAATAGAATACAATAAAAATGATAATTACAGTTAATCCAATTAATACACTCATTGTGCCTTTTCTAATAGAATCGGCTCCGAGTGAAGCACCAATAGTTCTTTCCTCAATAATATCAAGAGGAGCGGGTAGTGCACCGGCTTTCAAAACGATCTCCATATCTTTAGCTTCTTCTAAATTATCTAAACCTTCAATAACAGTTCTACCACCTGGTATTTTGGATTTAATATTTGGTGCCATTTGGACTTTGTTATCTAATACGATGGCTACTCTTTTACCGATATTTGCTCCTGTTAAACGAGACCATATCTTTGCACCTTTACTATCCATATCTACATGTACCACTGATTGACCTGCATTATTACTGCTCATGCTTGCAATTGTAGCTTTTGCATCTGTAACATGTTGTCCGGTTAACCCAGATTCTCTTTCAACAAAGTATAGTACGAAGAATTCTTTTGCTTCACCTGATTGAGTAGTTAATATTTCAGATTTATTTGACCATAATATTTCTAAATCAGCAGGGATTACTTTTTTAACCTCTTTCATATTTAATATTTTTTTGACAATATAAACATTTTCAGATGGAACTCCTGTGCCAATCCGGCCTAAATTTCGCAATAATGAGCTAAATGGCCTTTCAGCGACAATATTTTCATCTACAATAGCAGAAGAATCTTGTGAAGAATCTGATTTAGTTTTGGTTTCAGTAATTCCGAAGATGTCTTCAAGCGAAACTGCTTTATCTTCACTTGATTTCTCTAATATTTTTTCATTTTGAGTAGTTGTATCAATTAAATCTACATTTGGTTTTTCTTTTCTTATTACTTTATCAATTCGATTAATTGTTTCTTGAGCAATAGTAGCATCTTTTAACAGTTTAAATTCCAATAAAGCAGTGCTCTGGATTAAATTACGAGCTCTTTCAATATCTGTTACACCTGCTAATTCAACAATTATTCTTTTGCTTCCTTGTCTTTGAATCGTTGGCTCAGAAACACCAAATTGATCTACTCTATTTCTAATTACTTCCAAAGCACGAGTAACCGACTCTTTTGCTTCTTTTCGTAATGATTTGATAATATCTTTATTTTCATGACCTCTGTTCATATAATATCTGGCTAATCTTATTCCATTATTATCAGCTTCTTGTAAAAATAAATCGAGAAAGTCCTCATTATTATTTTCTTTATATTTTGTATTTACTTTCTCAATAAAATCATAGTATGAGATTGATTTATTTTTTGCTAATCCATTAACTAATTTTGGTACATTGACTTCCAATACTAAATGCATTCCACCTTGTAGATCAAGTCCTCGTTTAATTATTTTTGACTTTAAATCGTTTAATTTACCTTTTTCCTTTAAAGTTTCTCTCTCAGTTTGGGTTAATTGTTCAAACTTAATAGTTGGTATCAATTCAAATGCTGCCCAAACAAGTAGTAATCCAATGGCGACATAACTAAAAATTAATTTTCTTGACATTCTATTTTATTACCTCCAATAATAATATTCATCATTTTATAATATCTTTATAAGATAATTTAATTTTTGTAGAATATCAAATAAAATACATAAAATTTTCGGAAATATAACAATCAATTAATCAATTTAACTAATTAAC
>JAYEOX010000144.1:5410-9951 GCA_034723415.1 Fidelibacterota bacterium
AATTTCTAAAACCCCATACCGGGATATAATGTTACTTGAATATAATTTTCCGGATCAAGATGTTTTATTGCTGCGTTTTGTAATTTTTCTGCATCAAAATTATCAATACGAGTATTAACTTCCATAAATTTATCTAAATCAAAGCTGTTAAAATAATAATTATTCAATTTATTTAGCCAGTAACTATTTTGTTTTAAATTCTTTTGAAATTCTCTATGGTCTTTTTCTTTTACCTTTTCAATTTCTTCATCATAATTATTAAAATTTCTCAATGAATCGATCTGGTTAAATATTGCTTTGGTCAGTTCTCCAACTCTATCAGGATTACAACCAAGAGAGATTATTATTTTACAATCTTTATCGGGAAATTGAGTATATGAAGCTTGAACACTTGCACCGTAGGTTCCACCAAGATCTTCTCTTAATGTCTCTCTCAATTTAATATTCAGTACATCTTTCATATTTATTATATAATGTAAATTATTCAAATTCCATTCCAAATCAGTTGGGAAAACAATTTGAGTTATGCTTTTTTTTGCGATTCCTTTATGAATTTTTTTATTTACAATTCCATCAGGAGTATTGACATTTTCATCAACCCACAACTCATCACGATTTATATTCGGCAAAGAACCAATGTATTTTAAGATATTCTTTTTTATTTTTTTTACTTCAAAGTTACCAACAAAAATAAATGTAAAATCACTTGCATCGGCAAATCTTTCTTTATAAAATTCCAAAGAATTATCAAGATTTATTTGGTCTAATTGTTTGATTGTAAGTGGTTTCCTTCTTGGATGATGTTGAGTTAAAGTAACCGATACAGAATCACTATAAACCATTTGAGGATTTGCACTTTTATTTACTAAAAATGTCTCTATTTTTTCCATTAAGGAATTATAAGCCGTAGAATCTTTGCGGGGAATTGTAAAATAAGCATGGATCAATTCAAAAAATGTATCTGAATATTTTGGAGCACAAGATCCTTTAAGTCCTTCGGTTAAATTAGAAATATAAGGACTTACACTTACTATTTTACCAGCTAACTTCTTTTTTAAAGCGGTCTGGTCGTATTTTCCTAAACCTGATTGAGAAACTATTGAGCTGGCAAATTTTGCTGAAAGTAAATTCTCATTTGATGCTAAAGACCAACCACCGGGACTAAATGAGGTCATTAATATTTGATCATTTTTGAAATCAGTTGGTTTTAATACGATTTTAACACCATTACTTAATTTCAATTCCGTTACATTTAAATCATCAAAATAATTTTCTTCAACTATTTTACCTGCTTTCGGTAATTTTTTAATTAATGGTTCGTTATATATTTCTTCTTTATATGGTTTTATGGTTTTATTATTAACTTTATCAATTATATTCTGAAGTTTCGTTTTAGTAGGGTAGATAGTAGTTTCTTTTTCGGGAGATTCTGTAACAATTACTCTATTTGTATCTGTTATTAAAGCTTTACATAAAGAATTAACTTCAGACAATTTAATTGTTGGCAAATATTTGTTATATAATTGATATTCATATTCAATCCCGGGAATTGGTTCTTCTGATAGAAAATTTCCGTGGTATTCCTTAACATAATTCACTGAATGCGTTTTATCTTTTTCTTTAAAATATTTTTCAATTCTGCTCAGAGTTCTTTCCTTTGCTCTCTCTAATTCAGTGGTTAAAAATCCATGTTCTTCTACTCGTTTTGCTTCTGTTAACAAAGCTTCAAATCCTTTGTAAATTCCATTGTCTTTCACTTGTGATCCAAGATAATAAACATCAGAAGTTCTCACAAAATTTCCTGATCCGCTTACAGCTCTTAAAAATGGTGGGTTTTCTTTCAATGTCATTTCCGTTAATCTCTCATTTAACATACTGTTATAAAGTGATTCGATAATATTATTACGGTAATCATTAACTGTTTTTGTCTTTTTAACAGGTTTTTTGTAATAAATACTTAAACTTGTTGTAGTTGCTTCCGGATCTGAAACAAGTGAATAAAGTGTGCTGTCAATTTGAGGTACGAGAAAATATTTTCGTTCTTTTTTATTTTTAGGATTTTTAATATTTTTAAAATGTTTAATAATATATTGTTCTACAGAATCAACATCAAAATCACCTACAACAATAACTGCCATTAGATCAGGACGATACCAATTTCTATAAAAACTCTTTAATGTCTCATAATCAGCATTTTTTACAATTTCTTTTTTACCAATTGGCAATCTTTCTGCATATTTTGAATTTTTGAAAATAGTAGGAAATTCTTTATCTCTCATTCGTTTTGAAGCACCAAGCCCGGATCTCAATTCTTCGAGAACAACTAATCGCTCTTTGTCAATTTCTTCATTGTCATAAGAAACAAGATGAGCCCAATCTTCTAAAACTTGGAATCCTTTTTTAAATTGTTCAATTGAATCAGTTGGTAAACTTAATTTATACACTGTTTCATCAAAAGAAGTATGAGCATTTAAATCGGCTCCGAACCGCATTCCTATTGATTCTAAGTAATTAACTAAATCAGCTTTAGGAAAATGTTTGGTTCCGTTAAATGCCATGTGTTCACAAAGATGAGCCAATCCCTGCTGTTCATCTGTCTCTAAAATTGAACCTGCATCAATGACTAATCGTAAAGTTGCTCTATTTTCAGGTTTGTAATTTTGTCTAATGTAATAAGTTAATCCATTGTCAAATTTTCCGATTTTTACATTATGATCAATGGGAATTGCACTATCTAAATCCATTTTGTTAGAACAGCTCGTGAAAAGTAAAATAATTGTAATAGTAAAAAGTAATATTTTTTTCATTTTAAACTCCTTTTGTTAGTTTGTTTACTTAAATATACAGTATCCTTTTGCAGATAAGAGAATACCATTTTCAGTTATTTTTGTATTCTTGTCAGAATAAATTATTGAGTCGGGTGAAGATTTGTAAATATGAGAGATGGAATCATAATTTCCTATAATATTCCAAGTAGAACCATTGTATGTGCGTGAAAAACCGGCGATAAAATCAACATCATTTATTTTGTTAATATTTCCTTTAAGTAAATTTTCTGATGAAATACGTAAGTGAGTTAGATCCTTTACTAAATTATAGGTTTTTCTATTTTTTATTGTCCAATCAATTGTTGTTTTTTCAAATAAATTTAATCTTTTTGTATTTCCTAACTCTTCACCACAATATATCATCGGAATGCCGGGAGCAGTAAAAATAAAAAACAGAGCTAAATTGTGATCTTCATTGCCAAGTGATTTAGCTGCTCGTGGTGTATCATGATTTTCTGCAAAATGCATTATTTCCGATTCATTTGGATATTTTTGTGTTTCTTTTATTAATACATTATAAATTTCATCTGTTTTTGATGGATCTTTATGAATATCTTGGAATGTATAATATAGATCCCAACCATAAACAGCATCAAATCCGTTTGTTAAGTTTTCTGTTTTTGCGCCTTCTGCTAACATAAAAGGTCTTTTACTCATACTTTTAAAGTTTTTTCGTAAGTCATTCCAAAAATCCATTGGCACCATTTCAGAAACATCACAACGAAAGCCGTCAATTTTCATATCTACTAACCAATAATTAAAATATGAAGTTATATATTTTCTTAATTCTTTGTTTTCATAATTTAAATCAGCAACATCTGTCCAATCTGTTTTTAATGGTGAAATTATTTTACCACTATCATTATGAGTGTAATATTCCGAGTGTTTATAGAATAATGGATTATCCCAAGCTGTATGATTTACTACGGCATCAATTATCAGTTTAATATCATTCTGTTTCATTCTATTATTCATTATAGTAAATTGCTCTTTTGTACCATAATTGGGATTTGTATCAAAGTAATCTCTTACAGAATAAGGACATCCAAGTGAATCCTTGCGATTTACTCTTCCAATTGGATGAATAGGCATTAGCCAAACCATATTTATGCCAAGTCGTTTTAAATAAGGGATTCGGTAATACATTCCGTCAAATGTACCATTGGGTGAAATATTCCTAATAAATGTTTCATAAATGATAAGTGAATCGTGGTAGGAAGGAAGTATATGATTTAAAGTAATCAATTCATTTTTTTCTGTTTTTGCGAATAATTTTTTCTTACTTTTTTCTTTTGTAATCCAAATCGAATCAATTCCTCCACCGTTTTTTAAATTATTTTCATTTCGAGTTATAAAAAAGTTTTTAGTATTTTGTTTCAAGTATTTTGTGATATTTACTATTTTATTTTGTTCATAAGCAATTGTTTTATCTGCAAGTTTTCCATTTATCCATAGTAAATTGTTCCCCTGAATAGAATCCAAAACAATAAAATAATTATCTGTAGTATCAATATCACCGACTAATATTTCCTTTTTTTGCCATCTATAAATGTCAATTGAAGTTGCCCATGTTTTAGATGAACTTAAATTTTCTTTAATTTCAGGTAGAAAATTTTTAGATAAGTAGCAATTTTTACTTAATCCTTCGGCATCATTATCAATAATTGTATTCCAATTATCTGTCATATCTAAGTTTTTAAGTGAAATGTATTC
>JAYEOX010000145.1:0-1924 GCA_034723415.1 Fidelibacterota bacterium
TATCTTGTCACTTTAATTCCCCAAGGATCACTTGCTTTATCAACTTCTTCAACAATTCTCGTATTAATTGTATCCCGCTCTTCGAATGTCTTATCAAGTTCCATTTTTCCTATAATACTTCTCATTGTTGTCTGTGCAATTTGTGTAGATGCGAAACGATAATGATCAATTCCATAAGATGCTTTTTTTGCATCCATTACTTGCAAATATAATATTCCATCAACTTCTACGGAAATATTATCTTTCGTGATACAAGTCTGTGATTCTACATCAATTGCTTGTTCTTTTAAAGTGTGTTTGTAAGAAACTTTATCCAAAAATGGAAATAATACATGAAATCCTGCTTCCAATGTTTTGCTATATTTTCCTAATCTTTCTACAACGAATGCTTCCCTTTGCGGAACTATTCTCAAAGTTTTGAAAAATACCACAAGCACAAAAAAGATTAACCCAATAACTATAATTGTAAATCCTGACATAATTCTCTCCTTTTATTTATTTAATGGTTTTACTATTAATTTTATACTCTCTTTTCCAATAATTTTCACCTGTTCACTTTTTTTTATTTTTGAATCTGATTTTGCTTCCCAAGTTGTTCCCTTAAAATCTACTCTACCTGTTTCGTTTGGAAAAAAATTAGTAAGTGCAGTTGCATTGTGTCCGACAAAATCATCTGTTGGATCATTTTCGTTAAATTCGTTCATTCCGAAGAATTTTCGTTTCAATAATTTTCTCAGAGAAAATAGTAACACTAATGAAAATGTCAAAAACAAAAATAATTGCCAATTAATTCCAATCCCGAAAATCCAACAAACTAATGCAGTCACCCAAGCTCCAACTCCAAAAAATATAATAATAACTCCGGGTATCGCAAATTCTAAAACTATCAAAATAAGCCCAATAATAAACCAAATCACTTCAGGTTTAGTTAAAAAATCAAAATTCATAATATTCTCCTATAATTTTTTATTCCATCAGGTAAATACAATGTGTTTATTTAATAAAAAGCATTAAAATCATTTTTAAATTTTCTCTTTTTCATTCTCAACTAGTTTCTTCGCATTCTTAGGAGAAACAATTGATTCACCTGTTTGTTTTTCAATTTCTACTCTTGCTTTTTTGGCTGCATTACCACCTTTTCGAGCTACTTTTTTATTTGCATCCAAACCTTTGGGTTTTTGTTTTTTCGAGATTTCTGTTGTGGAAGCTTCTGCCAACATATTCAAAACCAATTCCAAATTGGACATATTATCACGCAGGTTTTCCTTTTTCAGTTTTTTTAGCTTTTTGTAATCTTTCACAGTTCTATCCGACCAGGCTTTAGTAATTTCGTTGGTTAAAATAGCATATTCCAAACCTTCTTTCATCCCTCTTTCCTGCCACTGATCGGTCAGATCTTTTCTCACTTCAATGCTTTTCAGTCGCTGGTTTATCCAATCTCTAGAATATCCTTTTTTCAGGTAAGTTGCCATCGCTCGTTCAAAAGCAAGTTCGGGATCTTCGGTTTCTTCAATTCGCTCGTAACCAACTTTCGCCAACCATAATTTAAAAGGTTCCGCTTTGGGTGATGGGATAGATTGAATTAATCGCAAAAGCTGTTCTGTATCGGCAACATCGGTT
Source organism: Fidelibacterota bacterium (assembly GCA_034723415.1). Lineage (GTDB taxonomy): Bacteria > Fidelibacterota > Fidelibacteria > Fidelibacterales > Fidelibacteraceae > TCS52. The sequence continues at coordinate 1,621 of JAYEOX010000145.1, forward strand.
TTTCTCATTTTGCCGTCTGCCGCAAGCATTTTCAAGTGTCCCATATTTTGGGACAGTTCACTTCCTTCCGTTTGAAGCTTAGTTTTCAGAGCATTCCAATATTTTCTTGGTCTTGGACTATCAGTTAAAATTGCCACAACATCAATTATAGAAAAGAACCATTTTTCCTTTTCTTCATCCCAATGAGTTCTTATTTTTTGCTCTTGGAAAAGTTGGATTTTATTTTGTTTGCTCATAATTTATTCCTTATTTTCAAACCGTGACAATTTATAACGCTTTCCATTTTCCATTCTCAATTTTTTTT
>JAYEOX010000146.1:0-9884 GCA_034723415.1 Fidelibacterota bacterium
ACAATATTCACAAATAATCTTTTCATATTCGAAATATTTTCCTTAACTTTATAAGTTTACATGGTTTGAAAATACTTAAAATTAAGGAAAGATTTGAACAAAATTACGATTACAGGAGCTAGGGAACATAATTTAAAAAATATAAATGTTACTATTCCAAGAGACAAGTTAGTGATAATTACCGGTCTATCCGGAAGTGGAAAATCCTCGCTTGCTTTTGATACTTTATATGCCGAAGGGCAGAGAAGATATGTAGAATCATTATCTTCTTATGCACGACAGTTTCTCGGATTAATGGAAAAGCCGGATGTCGATAATATCGATGGATTGTCACCGGCGATTTCAATTGAACAAAAAACTACTCATCGTAATCCTAGATCAACTGTAGGAACCGTTACTGAAATTCACGATTATCTGCGTCTATTATATGCCAGAATAGGAATTCCGCATTGTTATATTTGTGGTAAAAAAGTTGAAAAAATGACCGTGCAACAAATTACAGATGCAGTAATGAAATTGCCACAATCTGCAAAAATTCAAATATTTGCACCTTTGGTAAAAGAGCGAAAAGGAGAATATAAAGAATTATTTCGCGAGATGAAAAAAGATGGTTTTTTAAGAGTGAGAATTGATAAGAACATAGTTCCTTTAAGTGCGGGAATAAAACTTAAAAAAAACATTAAACATTCAATTGAGTTAGTCGTTGATCGTTTAGTAATAAATGAAAATATTAAAAGTCGTTTAACCGAGAGTATTGAGCTTGCTTTAAAAATGGGAAGTGGAAATATCATTGTTGATGAAGTTGGAAAAAAAGAACATAAATTCAGTGAAAATTATGCATGTCCGGATCATGAAAATGTTACATTTGAGGAATTGTCACCACGAATGTTTTCATTCAATAATCCTGTAGGCGCTTGTCCTGCTTGTAATGGACTAGGTTCACAACGAGAAGTTAATCCGGATTTAGTTGTGCCTGATAAGAGAAAAAGCTTATTGCAAGGAGCAATACAACCATGGGGGGAACAGCCACGAGGAAATTATTATGGAAGTATGTTGCGAGCATTATCTGTTGAATATAATTTCAAGTTTACAACACCTTGGTATAAATTAAATAAGAAAGTGCAAGATATTTTACTCTATGGAACAGGTAGTGAAAAGTTTTCTGTGAAATATAAAACAAATCGTTGGTCAGGAGAGTACAAAGGTGGATTTGAAGGTGTAATAAATAATCTTAAGCGAAGATATCATCAAACAAAAAGTTCTTATATTAGAGATTGGATTGAAAAATATATGAGCGTTTTAGAGTGTCGAATTTGTAAAGGCGGAAGATTAAAACGAAGTTCACTTGCTGTTACAATAAATGGAAAAAACATAAATGACATTTCACAACTTTCAATAAAAAAAGCAAAACAATTTTTTGAAAATATAAAATTAAATGAAACAGAAAATAAAATTGCTGAACAAATATTAAAAGAAATTAAAGAAAGATTGGGGTTTTTGACAAATGTTGGTTTGGGATATTTAACTTTATCTCGATTAGCCGGAAGTTTGTCCGGAGGTGAAGCTCAACGAATAAGATTAGCGACTCAAATCGGTTCACAATTGATGGGAGTGATTTATATTCTTGATGAACCAAGTATAGGACTTCATCAACACGATAATAAAAAATTGCTTCAGACATTAAAACATTTACGTGATCTTGGAAATACAGTAATTGTAATTGAGCATGATACTGAAACAATGGAATCAGCAGATCACATTATTGATATTGGACCCGGCGCAGGAGTACGAGGTGGAGAAGTAGTTTGTCAAGGTTCGATTGAGAAAATAAAAAATTGTAAAGGATCAATTACAGGTGATTATTTAAGTGGAAGAAAAGTTATTGAAATTCCGGAAAAGAGAATACGAGGAAATAATAAAAAATTAATTTTACATAAAGCAAAAGGGAACAATTTAAAATCGATTAGTGTTGAATTTCCACTTGGGAAAATGATATGCATAACAGGTTTGAGTGGATCAGGTAAAAGTACACTTGTAAATGAAACTCTTGTTCCGGCTCTAAGTCGTCGATTGATGAATTCTAAGAAAAGCTCTCTGTCTTATGAATCCTTATCGGGAGTACAATATCTGGATAAAATAATTAATATTGATCAATCGCCAATTGGAAGGACTCCGCGTTCGAATTCTGTTACATATACAGGAATATTTACTTACATTCGTAAATTATTTTCAGAAACTCAAGAAGCTAAATTGCATGGTTATCAACAAGGAAGATTCAGTTTTAATGTTAAAGGCGGCAGATGTGAAGCATGTAAAGGTGATGGGATAAAAAAAATTGAAATGTACTTTTTACCTGAAGTTCATGTGCAATGTGAGGTCTGCAAAGGGAAAAGATATAATAGAGAGACATTAGCTATAAAATATCGTGGAAAGAATATTGCGGATATTCTCGATATGAGTGTGGAAGAAGCATTAAAATTTTTCAAAAATCATCCGGCGATCAGCAGACGATTGAAAACATTATATAATGTTGGACTTGGCTATATTAAACTAGGTCAATCGGCAACTACACTTTCCGGTGGTGAAGCCCAACGAATAAAATTAGCAAAGGAATTGAGTAAAGTCAGCACCGGAAATACATTATATGTGTTAGATGAACCGACGACAGGTTTGCATTTTGCAGATATAAAATTGTTGTTATCAATTTTGAAGAAATTGGTCAAAAAAGGGAATACGGTAATAGTAATAGAACACAACTTGGATGTGATAAAATCTGTTGATCATATTATTGATCTTGGACCGGAAGGTGGTGATTTGGGAGGAAAAATTGTTGCAATAGGCATGCCGGAAGAAGTGGCACAAAATGATAATTCTTATACAGGGAAATATTTGAAAGAGATGTTAAGCGAGCCCGTCAAATAGCTTCGCATTTCATTTGATGCTTAAAATTGGAAATTGGGGAAAATATTTAACCACAAGGAACACAAAGAAAAGAGAAAACCAAATAAAAACTAAAAACAACTATACGTTTTGGCGTCTTTGCGAAAGGATTTATTAAAAATATAAAAGAGAAAGTATCATGAATTTTAAAAAAGTTATTATTGTATTATTTGTTTTAATCGTCAATGTTCAATTTGGAATTGCTTGCACTTCAGCAGTAATTTCCGGAAAAGCAACAATTGACGGCAGACCGATTTTATGGAAACATCGCGATACCGGTACATTGGAAAATAAATTGATCTATATTGAAGGTGAAAAATATGATTTAGTCGGTATCGCAAATTCTTCCGATACTACTGGAAAAAATATTTGGATGGGAAGTAACAAAACGGGATTTAGTATAATGAATACTGCATCGTATAATGTTAATACTGATACAACTTGTGATATTCAAGATGATCAAGAGGGAACATTTATGAGAAAGGCGTTGGAAATATGTTCTGATCTGTCAGATTTTGAGAATCTTCTACGGGAAACAAGTGGTAAAAGGGGAGTGGCGGCTAATTTTGGTGTGATAGATGCAAATGGCGGGGCAGCATATTATGAAACCGGATACTATTCATATAAAAAATACGATGCAAATTTAAGTAAAGATGGATATCTAATAAGAACAAACTTTTCTATAAGTGGCGATGATAAAAACGGATTGGGAATAATCAGATATAAAACAACAAGTAAATTATTTAAAAATGAATATGAGAAAAATAAATTATCTGTGAATTTTATATTGAAAAAAGCAACAAGAAATTTGAAACATTCATTGACCGGAAAGAATATTATGGAAATGAAGCTGCCTGAAAATAAATTTGATACAACTTTTGTCTGTTTATCTGATTATGTTGTTAGGAGTTCAACTGCTTCATCGATGGTTATTCAAGGAGTAAAGAAAAATGAAAATCCTGAATTAACAACAATGTGGACAATTCTTGGATGGCCGTTATTGACAGTTGTAACTCCAGTGTGGGTGGCTGAAGGAGATGATCTGCCTAAAAATCTTACTTCTGTCAACAATAAGAATTCATTTATAAATCAAAATGTTTTGGAATTAAAAAGTAATTGTTTTCCTATCAAATTGGGTAATGGATATAAATATTTAAATCTTTCTGTTTTGATGAATAAGGAAAATAATGGTTATATTCAAACAATATTACCAAAAGAAAAAAAGATAATTGATATTGCAAATAAGTTGCTTAAAAAATGGCGGGAAAAAGGTATAAACAAAAAAGAATTAAAGAATTTCTATAAATGGTTAGATGAATATATTAATGAGATTTATAGATTTTGAATTGATAAAAGAATAATAAAATTAAATATCGAATCTCTATTTGTTGTAATATTTAATAATTCTGTTTCTATTTTCATTCGTTTGTTTGCCTTTAAAATAAATTTCTATAAATTCTAATATATCTTCGTTCTTGTAATATGCATAAATAATTCTAATACCACTTTTTACACCACGTCCTTTAAGTGATTTACAAGCGAATTTTTTTGTTTTGTATATTTGTGGACAAGAAATATCTATATTGTCAATTTGGAAAATACCCCTATTATCCACTTTCAGTTTATGATATAAATTTAATTGTGTTTTAATAAAGTTATTTAGGTCGTCATCGAGTGTTCTAAATTTTTTGAGTAATTTTTTAAAATCTTTTTCAAATTCAGGTAGCTTTTTAATTTCTTTAAATATTTTATTTTTCATAGATTCTTACAGAGTATTGCTCAGTTCTATAAAAAACTGATTCGTAATCGATTATTTCCCCATTTTGTGTTGATAACCATGGAACATCATTATGGACATAATGCGTAATTGTATTTGCATCCATTTGTGCAAATTTACTTAATATTTCGTCAATAAAAAATATTTCTTTTGCATTTAATTTTGTTAAATCGGGTTCTCGTAATGCAAAATATTTTGTTTGAGGATATTTAAAATATTTATCTTTTATTTTTCGTATTTCATTATTTTCTTCCATTTTTTTAATTATTTTTACAAGTTCCTTTGGGGTCGGACCGTAATGGTTTCTAATATAAGTTGCACCTAATAATTGTTCTTCGTATTTCTCATAATAATCAAAATCAATAAAATACAATAATTTATTTAAAACAGTTTCACCGAAATTGGGTCTTCCTCCAACTTTCTGTAAAATATATATTAAAGTTTCTTTTATTTTATCAATTTTCTTTTGTGGCACACTAATTCTTGTATTATTATTAGCATTCTTTTTGCTTGATTTCTCCAATGTAACCTCAATATCCTTTTTTAAGTTGAGTAATATATCAGAAGAAATATTAAAAATTTTTGATAATTTGAATATTTCACCAGCAGTAATTTTTCTTTTTCCATTTTCAATTTGAGATAAGGCTACTCTTTGGATGTCAATATTTTTAGCAATATATTCTTGAGAGAGATCTAATTTATCTCTAAAGTATTTAACTTTCTTCCCAATCATTTTATTATAATTAACCATATAAATGTCCTCCTTTTTCGTAATATAATAAATGTAATATAATATGTCAAGATAATGTTGTAAAAACTTACATAATTTGATGGGTTTATATTGAAAAAAAAGAATTATTTATCTACTTAGTTTGCTTGTCTATGTATAATTTAATCAGATATAATTTTAATATAATATTTTCTTTGTCTCGGTCCGTCAAATTCACAAAAATAGATGGCTTGCCATACACCGAGAATTAATTTTTCATCTTCAATAATGAGAGTAAGCGATGGTCCAAAGAGTGATGATTTTATATGACTATCACTATTCCCTTCTGCATGAAAGTAATTAGAGTCGTTTTCAGGAATCATTTTGTTTATTTTATAATCAATATCTTTTTTCACATCGGGATCTGCATTCTCATTTATTGTGATCCCCGCTGTTGTGTGTGGTGTAAAAATTACGACGACACCATTATTAATTTTTGAATCATTAATTTCTTTTTGTATATCATGAGTAATATCTAAAAGTTCAGTTCGTTTATTTGTGATAATTGTTTTTTTTATTGTTTTCATAATGTAAAGAAAAAACTCCCAAAGTAAATTGAGAGTTTTTTAATAATAATTTTAAGTTTTATTCAGTTACTTCTTCTGTTTTTTTGAGATTCAATATCAACAGTGTAGCCACCATTACAACTAATAATATTATTGTAGCGTAACCATATTGTTTACTTGAATATTCAATAAGTCTATTAAATCTTCCAATCAAAAGTGAAATACGACCCATAACAGCAAAGCCGAATGAAGCACCGAAAGAGATCATCAAAAAGTAAATTCCTACTCTTGATATTTTTCCGAATATTCCTTTATGTTCAACTGAGAAGAAAAAGTAAAATAATCCTGAGACAGTTCCAACAATCAATACCAGATTATTAATAGCATCACCTATTCCTACTCCGCTTCCCCAAAGCGGCAAAATAGATCCATGAATTTGAGCGATTACATTAGAGCTCATAAAACCATAGATTCTAAGTCCTGCAGCCATTCCAACAACATAAGCAAGCGACCACCTACCGAGCCAATTGATACTTGGAATTAAACGAGCTAACATGAAAAGGCCGAGAAAGAAAGCTATGATATACCATAAATTCTGTGACTGATCCCCGGGAATTCCATTTTCTGGAAAGATGTTATGACTGAACCAATGAAGTCCGTTATAAATTTTATACCAAAATTTATTGAATCCCGATAATGTTGCAGTATTATCAACTTGGGGCCACAAACGACCAAATAAATTTGGCCATACTTGATTCCAAAATGCGATCGTTCCCCAATATGCAGCGGAAACACCAATATAAATATGTTCCGCTATTTTATAAAATGGATTATCTTTATATAAATAACTCAAAATTGCTAACATTAAAAATACATTAACCCATGCTCCAAAAATACTTCCGAATGACATATTTATCTCCTAATATTTTTTTTCTTTTTTGCGTTTATAAAAATAAGAAATATTCCCAATAATAATAAACAATACTATAGTAAGGTGAGCAATAGATTGAGCATCCATTGATTTTCCGGCTTTATCTATTGTGGGATGAATATTATTTTTCACAAGTAATTGTTCATATTCTGCAGCACCTGGCATTCCTGCAATAATTCCTTGTAATTGTTCGGATTTCACATAAGGCAATATTTCATTTACCTGAATAGAAGTTACACCCGTACTAGTTTTTATTTTTAAAGGATCAGATGCATATTGTACCCATTCTTTTGAACCCGGATATCCAGCTGATAAACTAAATATAAATCCAATGTTTTTTAATGATTGGACTCCGTCCATTATTGGAATATTTTTAATTTTTATAGCTCTTGAATCAACAGTAAAATTTGCAGGGAAACTACGAGTGATACCTTTGATTACTGCTTCATTTCCGGGGCGATAACCAAGATTGACATAATCAATTCCATATGTAAGATTAAATTCTTTAACGGCAACTTGTCTCAATGCTTGGCGTGCCATAAATAATCCATCAGGCCATAAGCAAGTAACTATTACACGATTTTCATTTGTAAATAAATGTCTTAAAATAGCGATTGCCATTGGATGAATTTCTGGTCTTGTCGATGGACCATAATCAAATGATACAAGAACTTTTTCATCTTTGGGAATTTTATCTATTGCATTAAAGGAATCTATTGTTAAATTCGTTGGTTCCACAGGAAGTCCTAAAGGAAATATTAAAGGCAACAAAACAACAACTGCAATGATCAAGAAAATGTATCTTCTGTCTATTTTATCTAAACTTTCTAAAAAATTGCTCATTTTATTTCTCCCCTAAGAATGATTTTTCAATTCCTAAAATAACTCTTAATGATGTTCCTACGATTCCTAAACCGATTCCAATCATGATTGCTCTAGCTCCTGCAGCATTTGGAAATTGATATATCCATTCTTGTAATATTTCTAAACGAAGGAAACTGAAAAACGATTCTCTCGGTATCCAATTAGTAATAAATACACCCAATGGAACTCTTCCGATCATAATAATTATTCCAGCCACCAATAAAATTGTTGCTTCCAAATTCCTGACTTTAAAAGCTCTGTATGATGCACTGGCAACAAAGAAAGCTAACAATGCAAACATAGTAGCGCTTAATGGAGTAAAAACATTTTTGAATATCCAAGAAAAATAAGTGTTGTCTTCTTGCAAATGCCCACCCCAGACAACTTCTTTTACTTCAACAACAGCACCGGCGGTTTCTAAACGGTTTTTAAAATCAATGGCACTATTTTGAGTATAGTATTGTTTCTTAATCTCTATATCGTCGTTAATTTGGGGAATTGCATAAATGTTACTTGCAATTTGATTATCTATCTGTAATTCTTGAGAAAGTTCATTAATAACAGCATTTGGGTTATTTCCTATATCTGTTAATACAAGAAAATGTCCGCCTTTTAGAATAAATCCAAAAGTAAGTGTAATAAAAAATCCTAAAATAGCAGCCAGACTGTATTGCCAACCTTTTTTCCTGTGAATTAATTTTGTGCCTTGTATTTTCAACAGGTTTAATGCACCTAAGATCATTGCAAAACTTGCAATAATATCAAACCATTGCGTTGCATGTATTTCAAATGTATCAAAAGGGCTGTGTGGAATAAACCAAGATGCTAACATCGTAACACCAACAACAAATACTATAGCTAAAGGTATATATCTTTTTAAAAACATATTATCTCCTATCCAATTTCAAATAATTTTTTAAAGAATTCTGCTCCAAATGACTCAAAAACGACACCGGCAACTATTATTATCATTATTGCTGCTTTTACCATATCTTGACCTTTTATTGAACCAAGTAATTTTGGGTCTTGACCTAAATATGCACTTGCAGCAAAAAATTCTTCACCGATAAGTGTATAATCGCAAGCTGTAATAAAAAATGGCAACTGAGCTTGTGAACCGGTTCCGGCAATTTGAATTGCACCAATAGAGTTTCCTGTTTCAGCTAAGATCAGTGATTCCGCATAAAATTTGCCTTGCATAAATACCGCTGCCGGTTTTTCTCTTAACATAATTCCATTAACTCCGGCTGCATAAGCAAATTGATCATCTGTTAAATAGTGAACCATATCAGAATTAAACTGGTCGGGCCGTCCTTCACTCATATATGATTCTCTCACGATTTCTCTTCCAGCTTCCATAACAATAGAACGAGCCACCGGAACATTTAGATCTGTTTCATATTTTGCTGTCATTTTTGAAACATATCCGAGAATAATAATTCCTGAAATTGTTTCAACTTGATCTAAATCCATAATTCCCGGAACAAATAATACGGATTTACCCATTTCTGTAGCTCTTCCGACTGCCTCTTCAAATGCTTTTAAACCGGCAATTGGACGCAAATAAATATCTTTTTTCTTTTTTGCTTTTCCAATAAAAAATAATATTAGAACTGAAGTAACTAATAAAAATATAAATCTTGTAAGTCGAGATGTATTAAACCATGTTGCTTGTGTAATAAAAGGTTTTGAAATCGTTTCGGTAATTATCTCTCCATTATCATCATAAGTTACAACTTTTAATGTTGTTGAAATATTATTTTTTACAAAAATTTTTGATGATAATCTGTCAATGCTCTTTAATTCTATCCATTGAGATTCATCACCTAATTTTTTAAATACTTTAAATTTAGTTTCATTATCAACACCTGTAATTACCATATTTACAAGTTGTCCCTCAGCTTCTGTTTTAGCTACTTCTACATTAATATTTATTTCACTTCCGAGAGCAAAATTAAATAAAAACATAGACAGCAAAAATATTTTAAGCCATATTCCTCTGTTTTTCATTCTATCCTCCAATTAAGTGTCAAAATATACAAATTATTTTGATATTATCTAATAAAAAAATAATAATATTTAATTTTTTTTTGAAAT
>JAYEOX010000147.1:0-1909 GCA_034723415.1 Fidelibacterota bacterium
TATTCAATTCAAAAAAGAATGTTTGGTTGGAGTAATTTTTGGTTGTAAAACTAGCGAAGAAGATCGTGATGATATTTATAAACTTGTAAAACGATGCAACTATCCTGATGTAGAATTTATTAAAGCAAAGAAAAGTCATGATAAATTTGAATTAGAGTTTGAGAAAATTGAGCATTTTGTTTTACAAACAGATGGGAATAATGTTGATATTAATTAATATTTTCATCAAATTATAATATTGGTAATGTGATCTTAGAATTCGATTGTATTTATCTGTAATTTTGATAGATTAAATAAAATTAAAAAGGAGTATAGAATGGTGCGTGAACGATGGCATAAACGGCAAGCGTTTATTATGGCTGCAATTGGATCTGCTATTGGCTTGGGAAATGTAATAAGATTTCCTTATCAATTGGCACAAAATGGCGGAGCATCTTTTTTGATTCCATATGTGGTAGCTTTAATTACAACCGGAATTCCTTTGCTGGCTCTTGAGATCTACTTTGGCATTCGTTTTCAAAAAGGTCCGACAGAAGCTTTTGGCAAAGTTAGAAAGAATACAAATTTTATCGGATGGTTTGCTGTACTTGCCGGAGCCGCAATGATAACATTTTATTACACGGTTTTAATGGGTTGGTCTGTTAATTATATGGTTAAATCTGTGCAAGGATTATTTTCCGGAGCGTTACCGTGGAGCAATGATTCCGAGGCATTCTTTTTTAATGAGATGTTAAATTTTAAGAATACACCGTTTTCATTTGGCGCACTGAATGTTGGCGCAGTTATTGGTAATATAGTTGTTTGGGGAGCTGTTTTTTTAGTTCTTTTAAAAGGTGTTAAGGTTGTTGGAAAAATAGTAAATTGGACAGTTGGTATCCCGTGGGTTATTCTTATTGTATTGATAATTAGAGGAATAACTTTAGAAGGTTCAGGAGAAGGTTTAGAATACTACCTTCATTTTGATTATCATAAAATTTTTGAACCAAGAGTGTGGTTGGCTGCTTACGGGCAAGTATTTTTCTCACTGTCTTTAGGATTTGGTGTAATAATTGCGTATGCATCTTATATGCCTAAGGATTCAGATATTAATGCAAATGCGTGGGTTATTTCATTTGCTAATTGTGCAACATCATTTTTTGCCGGTTTTGCCATATTCTCAACACTTGGATATATGGCAGCAACTCAAGGAGTTTCTGTAGCTGATGTCGCCGGGAATCCCGGTATTGGGCTTGCGTTCGTTGCATATCCTTCGGCAATAGCAGCTCTTCCCGGTGGAATTGTAACTCAGGCACTTTTTGCAGTAGCTTTCTTTTTTATGATCTTTATGCTTGGTGTTGATACGGCATTCTCCCTTGTGGAAACCATTGTTACCGGGCTGAAAGATACTTTTGGCGGGAAAAGAGTTCAAATCACTGCAATTGTGTCTTTAATCGGATTTTTATTTGGATTCATATACTGCTTCCGGAATGGATTGGTTTGGCTTGATATAGTAGATCATTGGATGAGCTGGGGGCTAATGGGAGTTGGCTTGATGGAGGCTGTTCTTATTGGATGGTTCTACGATACTAAAAAAGTTATTACAGATATGGATTCTACATCAGGAATTAAATTTGGAAGATTTTGGATCGTTTGTATAAAATATATAACACCTGTTATTTTAATAATTACTTTTATTATGAACTTTGTAAATGAATTTAATAACCCTTATGAAGGATATAGCGTAACTGCATTACTTGTAGGCGGATGGGGACTATTGATTGCTCTTTTCTTCATTTCATTGCTTTTACAAAAAAGAGGCAACTTAAAAAATCCCGGCAAATTGATCGGTTATGTAATTGCTATAATAGGAATTCTTTTCTCAGCGAATTATTATTATGACCATAATAATGTGATGGGAACCGTATGCCTA
>JAYEOX010000148.1:0-9634 GCA_034723415.1 Fidelibacterota bacterium
GTACCTTTGATGAGTGTAGTATCTGCACCACGGAAATCGAACAATTCCGAATTCCAAGTTACTGTCGCAAACGATAAGCTTGTTAAAGCAACGATTGCCACTAACACAAAAATCAACTTTTTCATTTGATTCTCCTTTTTTTGTTAAAAAATTCTATTTTTTCTCCTCACTTAATATAATAAGTTATATTTTATTAAATGTCAAGTATTTTTTATCTATTGTGATATGGAGCACTTTTTGAGAACATATTTAATTTTATAACGGTATTATTTGATGCATCAGCTCCATCTCTAATTGAACAATACATATAATCGCCGGTCCAAGTCATTTTATATACTGAGTAGACAATATCACCTCTTAAAAGTTGTGGATATAAATATGAATGATTTCCGTTTACTGAGATTTTTATTATTCCATCTGAAGCTACATCACCTGTTGATACTGTGCCAACAAACATATTCCCATTTTCATCAAATTCTATAGCACTAATAATTGATGAATAATAAGAAGTCCAATCAATAACATTTACCTGATCTCCCAAACTTCCATCTGATGCAATTGAATGTTTCCATATATTCTGTTGTCCGGCTGCAATAGTAGTATCACTACCACTATAAACTCCACCGACATACAAATATCCATTATAAACGCGAGCGGCATTTAGTTTGTAATCAGTATAATCATAAGCAACTTCATTAACACCAAGATCAGAAGGATCAACTTTATAAATAGCATTTTTACCAACAAAAAACAAATTTCCATTACTATCGAAATCCAAATCATAAGTATTAGATGCTAAAGAACCATAACTGCGAACACCTGTTGCTGTGTCAGTTTTTGAAGTATATGTTCCATCCATGCAATAGAGATTACCCTGTCCAAATTTTAACGCCTTTGGTGTATTTACAAATGCTTGACAATAATTATCAATTCTAGTACCATCAGGTAATAGTTTAGTTATGTATTGGTTACTCTTATCCTGTTTAGTTAAAAACACATTTCCGTTATTATCAGCAGCAATACCATAAATCATATCAGCTTCTGCAAAAATAGGATCACCCGGTTTTGAAAATGGATTTTTAATACTATACGGTGAATATTCAGCAAAAACCAACGCACCATTTGAACCTGATCTATCTACTTTAATAGTCATAGAATCTTTAAAATTAGTAGGTGGAAGAATTGACATTTGTGTTGTAGATGATGCTACAATTTCTCCCCTAACGCCACCAAACGCAACATGCATTAAGCTAATATCATCAGAAAAATTAGTACCAACGATTACAACTGTATCCGCATCTGTCCATGCAGTATCAGGCGGTGTTACTGATGTAATTGTAGGAGCGGGCCCTCCGTCAGGATTATCACCGGGCCACAATGGATCCGGATATTCTTCGGCACAACTGGTAAAAATCATTGCAGAAAGCATCAATACAAACATCAAAGCAATAGTTAAATTATTTTTTTTCATTTTTTTCCTCTCTTTTTTTATTTCTTATCTTATTACTATGAATTTTTTAAATGTTGAATCACCTTTTTTAAAATTTGGTGAATTTTTTGTAACTTTTATATATGCTATATAAATACCACTTACAACAATTTGTCTATCTTTTGATACTAAATTCCATCTCTCATCTCCACTTCCATCGGTATGATCTAATATCTTAATTAAATCGCCTCTTTCTGTAAATATTTTAATTTCGCAATACCCGGGAATATTATAAAACATTATTTTATCTTTATCAAGTCCTTCACCAAATTGCATTTTTCTTGCTTTAATATTATATGGATTTGGTACAATGCGAGTATTTTTGAAACCTTCTCCCTCTTCTCTTCTTAAATATGCCGGTTGAGTTGTTTGAGTATATGCACGATTACTTCTTAATCTACCTGTTGGATTTAAATTCCCAGCGGTATTATTACTTCCATCAGAAAATGCAGAAATATAATAGTAATATGAAATCCCCCTAATTGGGCTCATATCGATATATTGATTTACAACTGTTGGATTTTCAGTGCCGACACCACATTCATATATTAAATGAAAAACAGAATCCACTGAAGATGTTGCTCTATAAATACTATATCCGCCAAAGGTTGGATCGGTTTCTGATGGACTAGGTTTCCAATCTAATATAATCTTATCTCCACCTGAAGAAACAACAAATTCTGTCGGCGGTTGCGGTGGTAATGGAATATTGTAGCTACTTTCATAATTTTTTTTCGCTCTGCTATAAGTTTGTAAAATTGAATCTTTCCCCGTATAAAACCAAGTATTTTTATATTCGTCTTTATTACTTGCATCACTACCATCAGGTAAAACTAAATTTTCTTCATAAAACCAATTATTTCCAACTTCTCTTGCCATTTCTCTATTTAATCCACTAACACCTTCAGCTTGAACAATTTTTACTTTTTCACCAAAATTTAGTGTGTAAGGACCATAAGTTAAAAATCCTGCTGCCCCACCACCGTCATTTCCGGGTTTATCACCAGGGATGTCATTTTTACCGGGTCCGGGATCACTAATGCCAAAATCCATTGGAATTTCACTTCCTGTATATAGATCAGTTCCTTCTAACATCTCCCATAAATCTTTCATTCCGGCTGCATCATTATTTGAAATTCCCGGATAAGTGTCTCCGGCATGCCAACCAATTATTCTATGTTTTGTCAAATCATCATTTATTGTATCAGTTGGCGATCCATCACAATGTAATGAAACCATTCCCGCAAATTGTGGACAAGATAAACGCCCTTTATCATCATCATCGGGACCACCAATATTATCCCAATTAACTGCATCATTTTGTCCTACCCAACTCCAAAAACATCTTAATGAATCATCACCATTCGGATAGTTGTTCCCCATATGTGAAACCCATTGGTGTTTTCCCCAAGTCATATCTCCTGAAATTGTATAGCCACCTTCTCTACTTGTTGCATACCTTGGCATAAATCCGGAATACATTTCATTTATTGTCTGTCCGGGCAATTCAATTTCATCATCATCATCAATATTCCCTGTATTTTCATAGGTATATTCTACAATAAAATAATTGTCATGGTATTGTTGACTAAATGCATAGACAGTTCTTGTTACCGTAATACCCATTGATGTATTTACAACATTTGTTAAAATTCTATCAAAGGGCAAATCAGAGTTATGAAGTTCATCAATTTCATATTTTTTTGTAACATTCACTCCATCAACTAAAACCGTCGGAGGATAAAATTTTGCTGTTTGCTTTAATGACATAGCATATAAATAATTTGGTGAAAAATTACTTGAGAAATAAACACCTTTATATGCTAAATCTTTTCCTTCTTCATCAATAAAATCTTTACAAGCGATCCAATTTCTATCAATCACAGAATTATCTGTTTTTGAATACCAAGCAGGCCATCGAAGCCCCTCATAAATTCCTGCATTTGCATTCCATGCTCTTTCTGCTCCAAATGCACTAAAATATGATTGTAATGAACCAACTCTGATCCATAATTTTTTATTATATGTAACTTGTGCTTGTAAAATATTCACAAACATAAAAGCAACTATTAACATTTTTATAAACTTCATTATATTTTTTTTCATATTCATTATATAAATTATTCCATTTAAAATTAAAAATTAATTTTTACACCAATAGTGATTTTTCTCGGATTCAAATATGATAACGATTTTATATTCGGCATATCGATATATGCATTATCATCTAATATTTGTTGTTCCGCATCTGTAAGATTATCAGGATCAACAGGATTAAATTCTTGATAGTCCACACCTTCTTTTCTATATTCACCTACCCTATCATTACCGTGTTCTTTCCCTTCTTCATAATCAAAATGTAATGAAGACAAATAATCTTGCCAATCATAATAATCAGAAAAACCGGTATAACTTAATTTCTTAAAATTAAATACATTTTGTATGTCTGCAAAAAATACAAAGTCATATTTTTGTGATATTGGAAATGTCTTTGATAATCTTATATCAGCACCCCAATAATCTTTCCACTGAACATTATCAACAATATCAATTTCTTTTGTACCTGTATAAGTAAAATGGCTCCCTGCTTTCCAAGATGATTTCAAATTCAAATTCCAATCACCAATAATTCGTGAAGGAATAAATAATAAACTATAATTTTTGGGTATATGAAAATTCATCCTTAAATTCGCAAACGGTCTCGGCTGTGGTCGTGAAATATATGGATTTTCTTTTAAATAATTTGTCTGAGCCAAGAAATCTTCAAAAATTCTATTTACACCAAAATGTCCGGTTGTCTCAATATGATATGTATAATTTATTGAACCTGTTAACAATCTTCCGCTTCTTTTTGTAAGTGTGAATTCTACACCCCTGACATCTCTATATCCGTTAGAATTTGCCTTATCATAAGATACTGTTTCATCAGAATTCGTGTAATGTGTCCAATAAGTTTCATTTTTTATATCTTTGTAATATCCGGCAATTTTCAACAACAATTGATCAAATAAACTTTGTTCAAATCCTAATTCATATTGAATTGTTGTTTGATAATCTAAATCCGGTGTACCTAATTTATTAATACTTCCGGTTCCTAATCTATCAATTGTGAATCTATATCTTGATTGTGGTAGTGCATTAAAATGTCCATAATTAAAATAGATCTTTGAATTTTCAGTTATCGGATGAGAAATTGCAAGACGAGGACTAAGTTTATAAATAGATTTTGATTCTTCCTTTGGTGCAATTTCTTCTAAATCAAAGCCATTATTGGAATTCAATAATTCATCATATTGTTCAAGATCAAACCACTCTACATTTGCCTGTGAATAATCAAATCGTATTCCGGTATTTACAACTAATGCTTTAAATTCTAATTTATTTTGGAAATAAGTTCCGAAACGATATGGATTTTGATACCACTCATTATAATATCTCCAAAATTGATTTGTTGGATGATCATTCCATGAATCAATTTCATATTCATCATAAATAAATGAGAATCCTGTTTTTATTTGGAAAAAATTATTTATCTGATTAGTAAAATTACCTTTCAAAGTAGTAGTACTATTTTCACTTCTATCCATTGCAAACCCAACCCAGTCAGTTCTCATTCCAACAACTGTCGATGCACCATTCCCAAAATAACCATAAGGAAATTCATCTGTTAAATATTCGACATTAGGATTATCTTCAAAAATATCAATTTTATTAGTTGTGTCTCTATTAGCCGGTCTATCTATATAATATTTACTTGTAAATTTACTAATTATGATATTATAATATTTCTTGTTCGATAGTTGATGTGTAAATTTAGCTCCGATTTTGTTACGGTAAACGGTGCCCGGATTATAAACTGCAGGTACATATAAAACATATGCACTATTACTGGCAGTACTCGCTACACTATATACAGATGAAAAATTATTGTTTCCATTCGGCAATGAAGTCCAAGTTGCCCGACTTACAGTTTTTAATTCCCCATATAATCCACTAATTGATAATTTCATAGAAGGTGATAAATCAGATGTTAATTTCAAATTATATGAATAATCGTTTTCAGAATCTCTTGAAAGTGGTAATAGATAAGCATTTTGTGTGCCAATAAAAGATGCAAAAAATCTTAGATTACCAAGTGATTTACTGATCAATGGAACCGGTCCACCAAACCCAATATCAATAGAATAATCCGGAATTGTAATGTCACCTTGTCTTCTATGTTGATATTGATATATTTTTTGAATTGCTGTTGGTGAATAATCGTTATCAGGATTATCATCACTATTCCAATCGCGAGCAATTTCATTAAATCCCTTGAAATCAGGATATGAATCCTGTTGATGCTCACTCCAAGGTGATTCATATCTTACTCCATCACCATTAGTATCTGTAAATCTTTCACCAACATCATATTGATTATTCCCATTTTCATCAGTATAAGTTTCTGACATTGTCCCGGTCCAACATACTTCATCATCATTATATGGTCTTGAATAATATCCTAAAGGATCATAGATCGAATTTCCAAAATGCTTTGATGCCGGTGGAGAATAACGAACTGTCATTCCCATTTCATATTTTTCTTTTGATCCGTCTTTTGTAACAACATTAACAACACCGGAACGAGCATTTTCATATTCAGCATTAAAAGCACCTGTTTGAATATTTATTGCAGATATTGAATTTAAACTTATAGAAGTATATGGAACATTTGCTCTTGCATTATTTAATGTTTGGCCATCTACATTATATACTAATTCATCAGAGGAACTACCTCTAATTTCCAAACCATCTTCCACTCCCGCTTGTGAGCTAATTACTTCATCAATAGATTTTACGGGCATATTTTTAATTTCTTCAGCAGAAATATCAATTTGAGTCCCCGCAATATCTTTTTTAACAACGGGCCTTTTTGCTATCACTGTAACTGTTTCACCTTGAAATGCTTGTGGATGCATTTGAATATCAACTTCCGAAGTTAATCCAATTTCAACAATTACACCTTTTTTAACGACTTTTGCATATCCAACATATGTTGCTATAACATTATATTTATTTGGTGGGACATTCAATATAACAAAATAACCTTCATTGTCAGTTGCCGCACCCATACTTGTTCCATCAATAATTACATTTGCTCCTGCTAATGGCTTTCCATCTTTTCCATCAATTACTCTACCGCTTATTTTACCAGAGGTAGCACCATTTAGAGAAATAATAAAAAATATAACTATGCAAAATATTTTTAAATATTTATTCATTTTAAATTATACCCTTTCTTTATATTGAAAATCCAATTGTAAATCTTTGCACACTATCAAAAACACCAAAAGGAGTATAAGCATAATCAACATTCAAGCCAACAAGTTTAATACCAAACCCATAAGATAAATTATGCAACTCTTCTGCACTTCTATAACCACAGCGAATAAAAAACATATCTTTTAACGCATATTCCAAACCAATATTTATCTGTTCCGGATGTGAACGATAATGGAGTGCATCTATTGCAAATAATAATGAATGAGAATTAATATCTTCATTAATTAGATCAAATAAATTCATTGATATTCCCATTGTGAATGTCAGTGGTAATTGGAATCCTTCATCTTCATATTTTAATTCACCTGAAAAATTTCTAACAGACATTCCAAAAGCTAAAGATTTAAAACCCGTTTTATATATTGTACCAAAATCAAATGAGACACCATTAACTACATTGTCTTTAACAATACTACTGTCTTCTCCTTCCGGAACAATACTTTTTCCTAATTGTTGAGCAACTATATTTAACTGACCTCCAACGGAAAATTTATCATTCAAAGATTTTGCATAACCAAGTCCTGCAACAATACTACTAGGATTATAAATTTCTGTATCTTGATATCCCTGATCATTTTCTGCAATAACAGTTCCCTGAATTTCACCATAATCAACATTTTTTAAGGTTGCACCAATAACTCCAAATCTGCCATTAGCAGGAGAAATTGCTATAGAAAAAGCATTATGTTGCATATCCGCAAACCAATTATTCTGACTGGCAGTTCCGTCAATAAATTGTTTCATTTTCCCCATTGAAGCCGGATTATAAAACAACGCAAGTGAATTCTGGCTTAATGAAGTCATTGCCTGTCCCATAGCCGCAGCTCTACCATCGGTACTAACACTCAGAAATTGCAATCCGGTTTGTCCCCATTTCTGCTGACCAAAAGAGATAGATACAGACACAATAACCAATAATACTGCTTTATAAATTATTTTTTTTAACATTTTTTAAACCTCGCTAATAATATTTATTTTTTTTAATCTTCTCTATCCCAATTTACTAAAACTAAAGTTTGAAAATCTCCGGATATTACCGATTCTGAAGGGTCAAATCGTACAACATATTTTTCCTTTTGCATTTTATAAACATAATGTTCTTTAATAACATTTCCTGTAAAATTAATTGTCTCAACAGGAATTGAATGACTTTCAAATTCTAATAATGTCCCATCTGCTTTCCAAACTGTTATAGCAAAATAACTATTTAAATAGATATCCAACTTAAGATCATTCGATTGACCACTCATATCTAATACAGCATAACCACTTTTCTTAGTCGATGCCTGTAATAAAAATTTATTATCCAAATCTTTTGGTGTAATATTTACTGTACCAATTGTATCATACAACACTACATTGGGATTTAAAATATCAGTATAGACATAAGAAGTATCATATATTGTAGTATCTGCTCCGGTAAAAGTTGTATCAGATAATGTATCAATAGAACCAATACTTGTATCTATTCCAATAACTATGTAATTGGCATCTAACCAATCTTCAGTAGTATCAACCCATGTTTCATCAAAACTCTTATTAATTCCCTCTATCACTACTAAATTAAGTGAGTCGATCGTTAAAGTAGAATCATTTTGAAAAGAATTGTTAATACTTATATCCGAATCGGATATTTCATAAGTTTCATCTTCGTATATACTACAACTAATAAATACGAAAAATAACATCACCGTTAAAATTAAAAATATTTTTTTCATGCTTACCACCTTTATTTAATTATCTTACAATTATTATTTTTTTATAAATATTTTCACCTTTATCAAAACCACCACCGTCTTCAGTAACTTCAAAATAAGCAACATAAACTCCACTTACTACAACCTGTCGTGATTTTGTTACTGAATTCCATGCTTCATCTCCACTTCCATCATCATGAATGATCTCTTTGATCAAATCTCCTCTTTCCGTAAATATTGTTATTTTACAAAATGGCGGTATATTATAAAACATTATTCTATCTTCTTTCCCAGCTCCTGTACCAAACTGTATTTTTTGTGCTCTAATATTATATGGATTTGGTACTACTCTAATACTCTCTAAAGATTTGCCGGGCTTTCTTCTTAAATATGCCGCTATTGTTGTTCTTGTATAAAATAAACTACTACTTAAAACTCTTCCATCAGGATCAACTGTTCCATCATCATAAGCTACAATATAATAATAATAGTCAAATCCTCTAATAGGACTCATATCGTCATATCTATTCAACGAAGGATCGTTTGAATCTATACTAATATCGTCAACAGGCATATCCTTAATTAGATAATATGTGGAATCAATTTCTTTTAATGCTCTATATATTTTATATCCACCAAAATGCGGATCTGATTCTGCATTCTGTGACCATTTCAATACAATTCTATCTCCACCCGATTTAACATTAAATGAACTTGGTGGATTCGGTGGTGCTGAAATTCCATAATCTGATTCATAGTTGTCAACTGCATTTTCAAGTGTCTTTATAATTGAATCCTCTCCGGTTGCTACTAATAATTTCATATCATCTATTGAAATATTATCTGCATGTAAATCAGCTCCAATTTCATAACATCTTTTTCTACTTAATCCGGAAACACCTTCTGCTAATACAATATGAACATCTTCTCCGGCAGGAATATCATAAGGACCAAATGCAATTGTTTGTGAAAATCCTCCGGCACTACCATTTAATGCATCACCAAATTTATCAGCCATTACACCAGAATCCCAAATTTCTTCTGCTTGTGTTTTATCCGGATGTCCTTCATTTGTGTAATCAGGATAAGCATGTGTAAACTGTTTATACATATTATTCATCATTGG
>JAYEOX010000149.1:0-7170 GCA_034723415.1 Fidelibacterota bacterium
CCCTCTCCATTTGGATTTCTTGATGATTTTTCTTCACCATATATCAGATCTACAAAATTATAATTATCTAAATTTACAACTCCTTTTCTAACTGACTCGTCACTGACAGATACAAAAGAGTAACCGATTTTTTTAAGTGATCTTCCGTGGATAATTGGAAAATCAAAAGTATTCCCGGCAATTATTTTATCATCAAAATCAGAATAACTTGCACCAAATCCCGGCGAATCGTCATCTAACCAAGGCGATTTCGGATCAAGATCATATTGTCGTCCAATGAAATTAATATCATATTTATCCGGCACACCTTCATCCCAAAAATTTATAAAACCCTGATATTTTTCTGTCTCAATTGTAGCAGGAGCATCAATACGATCAAATCCATTAATTATTAAAACAATATCTTTTGAATCTTCTGTTCGGCAAACAGATAATATCTCAGAAGGAAAACTTTCTCCACCTCCATTTACAGCCGTAACCTTAAAACTATAAATTACATTTTCTTCTAAATTATCAATTATGATATCAGATTTTTTAGATACAATTCCATTATCAAATCCCTTATCACCTTTTCTTGTATAGACAAAATATTTTTTTGGTTTTGCTGTCTTTTCTAAAGGATCCAATTTTGGTTTCCAACTTAATTTTACACTATTTTCACCAACAAATTCAGTTGAAAAATGATCAACGGGCAATGGCTGAACAACATATTCATATCCATTTTGAGTGGCAATGAATTTCAACATCGATTTATAAATTGCTCGACTTACATTAAAACGAAACTGCGGATCATTCCCATATTTCATATTCCAAAAATTATCGTGAACAAGCATTTCCAAAAGAGCAGCCGGAACATTAGGCCTGTATGCTTCGCTATATCCTCTATCCCAAATTCCTCTTCTTACCCATTCGGTATTATAAATTTTTCTCATATCATTTACAATTTCTGTTTGAAGAATATCGGCAAAATCACGATTTGCGAGACGAGACATTGAATCGGGAAAAACTATTTTCTCTTCCGCATCTTCAGAACTAAAAATAGTTAATGTTTTTGGTGTTTTTATACTTTTATCATATCCCGCATCAGTATGAAAAGCCATTGACAGATCAACTGAGATATTTAAACCGGTTGTATCTCTATTTCTATTTGGACCAAATGGAGCACCAACCAAATAATTTACCCATTCACCACGGCATTGATAATCATCATTATAATCAATTGAATCGTTATTCAAATTGTAAACCAATGTATCAGGCATTCCGGCATATTGCAAATAATATCTTGCACCTTCAACAAATCTTGGCTTTTTACTGATCTTTCCGTTGCGAGAAATATTTCCCATTCCTCCACCAAAACGAATCGCATCGGCAGTAACAAATTTATTTGTATCTGCACTTTCATTTGTCAAAACAACTTTTCCAAAATCAGAATTTATTCCTTTTTCGAATAGAAACTTCCCTAAAAATATCCATGTGGCTCCACCTTTTTGTTGATTTACAAGGAAATTTGTTTTTCCACCGGAATGATAAACGGTATAGTGAGCATCAGTAACATTTTTCGGATTTTGAGAATATGAAATATAGACAGCATATTTTCCTTTTTCAGGAATATTTGGGATCCAGTCAATTGTTGAATTTCCGCTATCGCTACATTCTATATATTTGAATGTTCCTTTTTTAAATGGATTTTCTCCTGATTTATATGGCGGATTTCCAATAGCAAAACCGGTATCAGCTCCAACTTTCCAATTATTGTTATTTTCAATATATTTACCATTTTCCGTAGTATCATTATCAACAATAACTTCATTTTTTTGTACATCTCTTTCTCGTGGCACAAATACATTCGCACCTGCGTTTTCAAGCATTGGGATAATGTATGGGATTGTAAATGCCATTGGAAAAATATCCTCCACCGTCTGAAAATTTCTCGCTCTTTGAAATTCCCATCTATCTAATGAATTCTCATAATACCAACCGTGGCTATGCCATAAAGCAACATTTCTATCATTCAAACCATTGGTTGGCTTATTCGGTGAGCTTATATTTCTTACAACCGGAATTCGTTTTTTATCTTCTTTCGACAAACGAGTTTTATCATAATATCTTTTATTTTTTCTATAATAATTTGGAATTAATTCTTCGATCAAAAAATCATCTGCATAGATCTTAATTGAATAATTATCGTGTTTCCATCCTAATATTTCATTAATATTTTTATAAATAATTTTTACATTTTTTTCTCTAAATGGTATGAAAGAAAATCTGTCATTAAAAAATATTTCTAAACTTTTTGCTTTTTCACTAATAATTATTGTATCAATTTTACTACCAATTTTAATTTCAATCGGATCAGATCTATTGATACATCCATCTAAAAATTGCTGAACATTTAAATAAACTATTTTTGTCTGTCTGTCTAGTTCTTCAATTTTATATCTTTTTTCAATGTTCTTAATTCCGATAGTTGCACAGCTATAAAAGATAAACATCGAAAACAAGCTCAGTATTAAATATTTTTTCATTTATTCAACTCCTATTTTTCGGTATAATATAAAAATATTTTTAGTTATATGAAATCAATAAATAGATTATTATCAATCAAAACTCCGTAAGTTTATTATATTTTCTACTTTTCACTTTTCACATTATTAGTGTATTCGTGACGATCTTTTTCGATTAATTCGTTAAATTCAATGACCAGTATCAAGTATCAAATTTATCACAAAATATTTGCAAATATTAAAAAAAATTGATACTTTACAATAAATTACAAAAAGGAGAATAAGATGAAATCAAAAATAACTGTTAATTCTTTTATAATGTTTTTCGTAATGACAATACTGATTTTATTTGTAAATAATTCTTTCGCACAAGATTCTTTTGAAGAGTACAAAAGAAGTCAAGAAAAACAATTTAAGAAATATGTTATAGCAGATAAAAAAGCATATGAGGATTATGTTAAAGCTGATAAAGAAGCATTTGAGAATTTCAAAAAAGATATGGAAAGAAAGTGGGGTGATTTTGTTACTTCAACTAAAAAAGATTGGGTAGAATATAGTAATGATAATAATACCAGAACTGCAGTTGACTTCAAAAATAGCAATGCAAAAGTAGAAATTCTAATTCCTATAAAAAACGCTGGCAATAATAAACTTGTCAAAGAAAAATTGTTGGAAGCTGTAAAGGAATTAGCATTAACAAAAGGTAAAACCAAGGACTATGATATACCAAAAGAAAAAGCAATTCCTCTTTCAAGAAAGCCGATATTAAAAGATCAATTACAAATGAAAAATGGAGAAACTGTAAATGAAAATAATATTGAAAAATATTCAGAAGAAATAATTAATACTTCAGAAATTAAAAAGACAGAAGTAAAAACTAATGAGATAAAAAATCCTAAAAAGAAAGGAGATGCTCCCTTTGAAAGTGAACAACCGGAATTTCTAAGATATTCTATTTCATTGGAATTAGCTCCTGATAACATTCAAAAAAGAGCTGAACAATATCTGCCAATTGTAAAAAAATATTCAACTTATTATGACTTGCCAATCGATCTTGTTTTTGCTATGATCCACACAGAATCATTTTATAATCCAAAAGCTCGATCTTATATTCCTGCATACGGTTTAATGCAACTGGTCCCTCGTACTGCAGCTCATGAAGCTTATGAATATATTTACGACAAAAAAAAGATGCTTCCGGCAAATTATTTATATGATCCAAATAATAATATAGAATTGGGAACTGCATATTTATATAAATTAAAAACACACTATTTTAAAAATATCCATAACAGAAAAAGTAAAAATTATTGCATCATTGCCGCATATAATACCGGTTCGGGAAATGTAAATAAAACATTTGGTAGTTTAAATCTACAAAATACAGCAAAAATAATAAATACTATGAAACCGGAAGAAGTTTATCAAAAACTAAGAATTGATCTGCCTTATGAAGAGACTAGAAAATATATGAAAAAAGTTAATGACAGACGAGAAAAATATCAATCCTGGGGAATGTAGAAGGAAGATTGCCACGAATTCACAGATAATAATTAAGGCTTTGGAAGAAAAGATTGCCACGAATTCACGAATAAACTGTGAAATTAGAAATTGGAAATTAGAAATTAAAGAAAAACATGAAACTTGTATATGAATTAGATGTTTACAAATTATCTGAAAAACTGTCAGATATGGTATGGTATGATTTTGATAAATGGGACAATAAAACTAAAAGAACTATTGGCTACCAAATAATAAGGTCATCTGACAGTATAACAGCAAATATTGCAGAAGGATATGGTCGTTACACTCCTCCAGACAGAAAAAAATTCTACCTGTATTCTAGAGGATCTTTTGAAGAAACTAAGTCATGGTTGAGAAAAATAATTAGAAGAAAAATATTATCTAACCCTAGAGCAAGAGAATACAAAACGATAATTGACAAACTTGGTCCTAAATTAAATGCATTTATAAATAGTACAAAAGTATAAATACCAAATTTCCAATTTCTAATTTCTAATTTTAATAAACGGATAGAGCAAAAACACTAAACAGGAAATAACCGCAATCCCAATTCCAATCCCATAAATATCCACCAAAAATCCCAACACTGGAGCCAAAATCACTTGAATAATATTTTTCAAAAAGGATTCTGTTGATAAACCTGAGGATAAAACATTGTAAGAAATATTATCACTTATTATTCTAACATTGATTGGACGACGGAAATTCTGAAAAATATACAAAAATATAAAAATTAATATCGCAACAACTTTTAAATTAAACAGATAAGATATTCCAACTGCAATTGATAAAAATACACCAATTAAATAACTAACATTTACAGCAGAAATAATTGAAGTAAATCTCTTCGAGATCACTGCAGAATGTTTCGAAGCCGCAGAAGTAAGCAAATAAAGCACGAAATATACTACCGAAATTACAATAACGCCCTGCTTATCTTTTGTAAAGAATATTACAGGCAAAGTCAGAGCATACATCTTTAACATTGGCTGAATATAATCTTTTATCGTTTTGAACAATCCATCATAAAATGTAGAATTAAAGATTGATTTAACAAGCTGTAAATTATTAAAAGTATTTATGAAATTTTTGAAAGTAAATTTATAATTTTTGACTATTTTTTTGAATAACGGAATATTTTCAGTGTTTTGTCTATGCTCATTTAATACTTTTGGATATGAGACCATTAAAAACAATTCTATAATGTATGGGACAATTGACGCCAAAAACACGAATTTATATTGCCCTGCAAGCAATACAATTGCTCCTGCAATTAGTGAAGAAATTGCCGATCCTTTTTGTGACCAACTCCTCGTGTATCCATAATATTCAACTTTGAGATTATCCCATCTCTTTAATTTAAGGTAAGTTAGAATCATCGCTTTGTGAGTTCCACTTCGAAACGATTCGCCTGCAGAAAAAAATATCATAGCAACAATATAAAATCTGTATTGTGGAAATGAATAAAAAATAATGAATGAAATGATATAAGAAACAAAAGAGAAGATCATTGAATTTTTCTTGCCATAACTATCGGCAACTATTCCCGTTGGAATCTCAAATATTATCGTAAAAATACTTCGAATAGAAAACAAGATTCCAATTTCCAAAAACGAAATCCCCATTTCACGGAAGAATAAAATTATGAACGGATCGAAAAATCGTAAATTTTTCAGAAACCCATAAGCAGAAAATTTGTAAATTTGTTTATCTTTCTGTAACATTTTCTTTTGCAGTAAATTTACTTACTATTATCAATGATAACACAGATAAAATAATTGCCGGAATCACTTCATTCACTTCAATCAATGCCGAATTATTAATTATCGGTAATTCTTTCCAAAGTAAAGTTACAATTATTCCTGTCAAAATTGAAGCGATTGATCCGGCTGCCGTAGCCTTTTTCCAGAAGAATGCTGCCAATAATGATGGTGTTATCGCAGTTCCATAAATAGTATAAGCATAAAGTGCCTTCTCAAAAAAAGTAGTTGATGCAGCAAATCCTCTTGAAATTAAATAAGCAATAATTCCTAAGATCAAAACCAATAATCGGCTTAATAGAACAATTTTCTTATCACTTGCATTTTCATTAATATATTTTTGATAGAAATCGCGTATGATCGTTGTTGCAGGCACAAGTAAATATGAATCCGCAGTTGAAATAATTATTCCAACTATCGTTGTCAACATTATAGCTCCCAAAAAAGGCGGTAAAAAACGGAAAGCAGAAATTATTAAAACATATTTCCCTGCCGAAGCATCGGGTATCATACTTGAACTGATCCAAGCAGTACTGATTATTAATAATTCAATTACCAACACACTAAAAATTAGTATTACCGTTGCTTTTGTTGCACTTTTTTCATCTTTACTTGCAAAGAATCTTTGATACATATTGGCATCACCAAGTATAAGCAGAAATGGCGGCAAACAATAATTCACAATTTGTAAAGGTGAATACACGCCCCAAAATTGTAAATGTTCTGCTTTATTCATAGCAATAAAAGAACTCTCAATTCCACTCCATCCACCTGCTTTTATCCACAATATCGGAAAAGATATAAAGAAGGCAATTGTAATAATTATTCCATTTCCAACATCGGTATAAGCTACACTTAACAAACCGGCTAACATCGTGTAAACTACAATAAAAACAGCGGCAATAATAATTGCACTATGAGCAGATAACAATGAATTACCGGATCCGTCAACAAATATTGTTTCCAAAACAGCTCCACCGGCATTATATTGATAACTTACAATAACAAGATAAGCGATCACCAAAGCTAAAGCACTTAACACTCTTGGAATATCTCCAAATCTGTCGCCGATAATCTCAGGAATGGTGAATTTTTCATAACTTCTCGCCTTTCCTGCTATCTTTGTTAATACAATAATACCAAGCACACCACCGATCGGTAATATTAAAGCAGCAATTCCCGTTTCGTAAGTTTTACCGGCATTACCTAATATCGAACCTGTCCCGATCCAAGTAGCTAACATTGTTCCAACTAATATCCAAGGAGTTAAACTTCTGCCTGCTACTGCAAAATCTGATTGTGACTTTACTTTTTTTGATTTATAAATTCCAATCCCGATCAGTAATATCAGATAGATGAATATTGCTGTAAAATATATCATT
>JAYEOX010000149.1:7270-32792 GCA_034723415.1 Fidelibacterota bacterium
AACAAAAAACACCCTGCAAAAAATATCACAGAGTGTTTAGTACCGAAGACCGGACTTGAACCGGTACAGACAAAAATGTCCGAGGGATTTTAAGTCCCTTGCGTCTGCCAATTCCGCCACTTCGGCATTTTAATGAGGCGACGGCCGGATTCGAACCGGCGCGTAAAGATTTTGCAGACCTCCCCCTTAGCCACTTGGGTACGTCGCCATCTTATTCAAATAGCTACATATAATATAATAATTTTTTCTAAAAAACAACTGTTTTTCTTATTTATTTTTTTTAACTTTAAAGTAAAATATAAGGAAATAACATGAAAAATTTAAAAATAATAAGTGACAAAAAAATAATAGAGATCACCAAATCATTTAATTTGCCAATTTATGTCTATGATGAAAACACATTATTGGAATCTGCAAAACAAGTAATTAATTTTCCCAATGCTTATGGGTTTACACCGAGATACGCAATCAAAGCACTCTCTACAGCTGCAATATTAAAATTATTCAATGAATATGGATTACATTTCGATGCAAGTTCCGGCTATGAAGTTGAGAGAGCAATTAGAATCGGTATCACTCCTGATAAAATTCAACTTACTTCACAGGAATTGCCTAATAATATTGAAGAATTTGTAAAAAAGGGAATTATTTTCAATGCCACTTCCCTTTTCCAATTAGAATCTTATGGGAAATTGTTTCCTGATACAAATATTAGCATAAGAATAAATCCCGGTATGGGTTCCGGTCATGTAAAACGAGTAAATGTCGGTGGACCATCTTCCAGCTTTGGTATTTGGAAAGATGACATTCCACAAGCAAAAATAATTGCAAAAAAATATAATTTAAAAATTAATAAATTACATACACATATCGGTTCAGGAACAGATCCGGATATTTGGAAAAAAGTTGCGAAATTAAGTTTGAATACAGTAAAATTATTTCCTAATGTTCACACATTGAATCTTGGAGGTGGATTTAAAGTTGCTCACTCTGATCATGAAAAAACTACAGATATCCAGAACACCGGAAATATAATTAAAGATATTTTCATGGATTTTTACAAAGAAACCGGAAGAAAAATAAAATTAGAGATCGAACCCGGAAATTATCTCGTTACTAAATCAGGAATTTTAATTACAAAAATAATTGATAAAAATTATACAGGTAAAGATGGATATAATTTCATTAAAATTAATAGTGGGATAACAGAGATCACTCGCCCGGCAATGTATGGCTCCTTTCATTCGATGTATATTATAAAAAATAATGAAAATAATATCAATGAAGAAGAAGAAACAATTGTAGTTGGACACTGTTGCGAAAGTAGTGATATTCTAACACCGGAAATTAATGATCCTGAAGAATTACAACCTGTAAAACTTAAGAGAGCAGAAATTGGTGATTATCTCATTGTTGAAAATATCGGTGCTTACTGCTCTTCTATGTCTTTCAGCAATTATAACTCATTTCCACAAGCAGGAGAATTACTTTTGAAATCTGATGAAAATCTAAAAGTCATTCGTAAAAAACAAACAATGGAACAGATAATTCAAAATGAAGTTACGAGTTAAAAAAATAGCCACGAATTCACGAATAATAATATATCAATTAAATAAAAATATGACAGCACAAAAAAATAGTAAGCTTGGAATTTATTTATTCTAATAGAAAATATTTCATCCATATCATTTGCATATTAACAAATAATTTTATATCTTAATTAAAAAAAGATAGGTGAAAATATGAAAATGAAAAAGATAATTTTATTTCTATTGATCTTATTCACTTCTTTAATTTATGCACAGGATACCGAAAAGCTAAAAGAAGCTCGCTACTACCAAAAGATGAAAAAAGATCGTGTCCACTGTCTGCTTTGCCCAAATAGTTGCATTTTGTCGGAAGGACAAACTGGCATATGTGGTGTTAGAAAAAATATCGATGGCAAACTATATTCATTGGTCTATAACAAACCAGTAGCAATAAACATTGATCCGGTAGAAAAAAAGCCGTTATATCACTTTTATCCCGGAACAAAAATTTTATCTATTGCTACAGTCGGCTGTAATATGCGATGTAATTTCTGTCAAAATTGGGAAATTTCTCAATCCAGACCAAACGAAGTAAAACCCTATAATATGACTCCTAAACAAATTGTTGAACTCGCAAAAAAATATAATTGCAAATCTATTGCATTCACTTACACCGAGCCAACGATTTATTACGAATATATGCTTGACATTGCTAAACTCGCTAAAAAAGAGAATCTAAAAACTGTAATGGTTACCTGTGGATTCATCAATGAAGAGCCATTTCGAGAGCTTGCAAAATATCTTGATGCAGCAAATATAGATCTAAAGGGATATTCTGAAAAATTCTATTCAACTTACACAACAGGAAAGTTACAACCGGTTTTAAATACATTAAAAATAGCTAAAGAGGAAGGATTACATTTAGAAATTACTAATTTGGTTATTCCTGATGCAAATGATGAACCTGAAATGATACGTAATATGTGTAAATGGATAGTTGATTCTCTCGGAACAAATTACCCACTTCATTTTTCACGCTTTTTCCCAAAATATAAATTACTTAATCGTCCGCCGACACCATTAAAAACTTTGAAAAGGGCAAAAAAAATCGCTGAATCAGAAGGAATTAAACACATTTACATTGGAAATATTTCTACAGAATCCGAAGATACATATTGCCCTAATTGCAACAAAAAAATTATCGATCGTTCCGGTTATAAAATAGAATCCATTCATATTAAAAATGGTAAATGTAAATATTGCGGAGAAAAAATTTATGGAAGATGGAATAAATAAAAGTTTGAAAAAATGAAATCAATTTCCATTAATAAAACAAATCTGAAACAGTATCTAATTTTTATTATCTACGGGATTGTATGCTCTATCGGGCAGACGATTCTACTTAGAGAATTGATGGTAGAAGTAAACGGAAACGAAATTATTTTTTCAATTTTTCTCTCACTTTGGTTATTGATGGTGGCTTTTGGTTCTTTGTTACATAAGTGGTTTTCATTTTCATCCAAAATAGAATCAAAAGTAGAAATTCTTCTGTCTATTTTGATTGTCATAGTTTTAATTCAATTTCTTTCGATTCGTATTTTAACCGAAAAATTATCACTGATCTCAGGTTTACTTATAAATATACCAAACTTAATTTTACTTGCATTTATTATCCTCACACCCGGTTGCCTGCTTATCGGCTATCTTTTTCCGTTAAATTGTAAATTAATAAATGCTCAAGATAAATCGGTACATATAGTTTACATACTTGAGTGCATTGGTATTATTATCGGCGGATTGATATTTATTACCACCATTTTCTTTTTTACAAATTTTTCAATTTTGATCATCACAGGTATAATTTCATTTATTCTTCTCATTCTATATTCTAAGAAATTGTGGAAAATTATTTTGCTACTCATTTTCACTATTTTACTAATTTTTTCAAAAAATATTTTTATGAAAAATTATTCATCGAGATATGCACCAAATAAATTAATTTCTTCAGAGGATTCAAGATATGGTCGATTCGATATTTCTCAAGGTGAAGAACAAAAAAATTATTTCTGGAATGGTGTCTTATTTGCAAATTCGTCTAATAAAAAATATGCTGAAGAGATGGTAAATTTTATCCTTTTGCAAAACAATAAACCAAGATCTATTTTATTAATTGGTGGTTTGTTAAACGGGTTTGTGGAAGAATTTTTAAAAAATGAAAATATAAATAGATTAGATTATCTTGAGCTTGATAAAAACATTATACACGAAAGTGAGACATTCAAAAAAAATATTTCCAAAGTAAATTTTATCAGCAAATTGGATGCAGTTGGATATTTAAAAAAAAGTAAGGAAAAATATGATATTATTTTCATTGATTTTCCAGATCCGGCTTCACTATCTCTAAATAGATTTTATACACTACAATTTTTCAAATTACTGAAAAAACATCTACGATCTAAAAACAGCATAGCAGCAATTACGGTAAGTAACAGCGAAAATTATTTACTCCCGGAATTAGCGGAACTGAACAGAATAATTTACAATACTTTTTCAAATATTTTTAAAAATACTGTTTTCATTCCAGCAGAAAAGAATATTTTTATCGGATCCGACGAAAATTATATATCCAACAATACAGAAATACTGATCTCAAGAATGGAAGAGCAAAATCAAAATTGGAATTGGTTTAACGAAGCATTGATATTCGACACTTGCAACGAGTTACGGCTGCAAAATTTTTACCGTATTCTAAATAATAAGAAACAAAATAACACAATTCTTAAACCGCTTGCTTATATTTCCACGATTCAATACTGGGCAAAACATCTTGATCTGGATTTAAAAAAGAATGTTAACTTTATTAAAAATAATAAATTACTTGCATTTTCATTCCTGCTCATATCCATTATTTTTCTTTCGGTCTTATTCAACAGAAAAAATACTTATCATTTTTTCACTTCACTAACTCACAACATAAATATTGTATCGATCAGTCTTTGTGCGTTTGTAATCCAAATTATTCTTCTCTATTCATTTCAGATTCAATTCGGTTATATTTATCTTGTAATTGCATTTTTTACGCTATCTTTCATGATTGGATTAAGTGCCGGTTTCTTACTTGAAAAATATATTAAAATTAATCTATCTACTCTTTTTATAATAAATTTAATTTCAATTGCTGTGATTTTCTTTCTAATTTCATCTTCATTGCCGGTAGTTTTGTTTTTCATTTTGAATATTTTTATTTCCTCACAGGAAGGAGCAATACTTGCGAAGAATTTAAGTAAAAAATATAACTACGATAATAAAGATATTGCCGAAAAATTCTACTTTTTGGATACAATTGGAGCAACTGTCGGTGGTCTTGTTTTCGGAGTTATTTTTCTTCCTATTTATGGAATTAATATCTCTCTCGTTTTTATGATGTTTATTATTTTATTAAATATAGTAACTAATTTATTTACAGAAAATATTCTCAAAAACAAATAAAGGAAGTTCTATGAAAAGAAAAATTTTATTATCTGGTTTTATTATAGTTTTATTTGTCGGATTTTCATGCTCTCAAACACGCAAACCATATTTAGCAGGCAGCTGGTATCCTAAAAATAAAACAGAACTTAAAAATACTATTACTCATTTTTTTGATAAAGTTGAAATGGATCAATATCAAGAGAATATTGTGCCTTTCGGATTAATATCGCCTCACGCGGGAATTCGTTTTTCCGGGCCGGTTGCATCTTATGGCTATTCACTGCTAAATGATCAAAATTACGATATCGTGATACTTTTGGGATCAAGTCACAAATATAATTTAGGAAAAATTTCAATCTATAATGGCGATCTTTACAAAACACCACTTGGGAAAACACCTGTAAACAAAAAAATTACAGAAAAACTTTTAAGCAAAAACAACAACTTCGTATTTAAGGAATATGTTCATAAAAATGAGAATAGTTTAGAATTACAAATGCCATTTTTACAATACCAATTGAAAGATTTTTCTGTTGTACCGATCTTAACATCTACAAATAATTTTTCACTATTAGATATGTTGGCAAATTCATTAATAGAAATAATTAAGAGTAGTGATAAAAAAATTCTTATTGTAGGAAGCACAGATATGTCACATTATCACGATTATCGATCAGCTGTAAAAATGGACAGACACACAATAGATCTTATAGTAAATAACAAATGGGAAAAACTAAAAAAAGAGATTTCTCTTGGGAATTCCGAACTTTGTGGATATTACGCTATTTACACTTTCCTGAAAATAATGAAAGAATTTGAAAATGATAATGCAATACTTCTCAATTACAAAAATTCAGGAGATATTATGAAAAATACAAGATCACAAGGAGTAGTCGGATATTCATCGATCGCATTTACAAATAAAAAAAATTCATCTAAATCTGAATTGAATTCCGAAGATAAAAAATATCTTTTAGAACTAACTAGAAAAAGTATAAAGTATTATCTCGATCATCAAAGATTATTAAAAGTTAAAAAACCTATTTCCGAAATATTAAATGCAGAGCGTGCTGTCTTCGTAACATTAAAAAAGGATTGTAACTTACGTGGATGTATCGGCCAGTTGCACGCACAAATGTCACTTTATAAAGCGGTTTTGAGCATGTCTGTTTCGGCTGCATTCAATGATCATCGTTTTTCACCATTAACGGATGAAGAATTTGATGATATAAATATAGAGATCTCTGTTCTAACTCCGATGCAGAAAATAGATAATATTGATGAGATAAAAATGGGCAGAGACGGAGTCTATATAAAGAAAAGAAACAGAAGTGGTGTGTTTTTACCACAAGTAGCAACTGAAACAAATTGGGATAAAATAACATTTCTAGAAAATCTCTGTTCTCATAAAGCGTTTTTATCAAAAGATGCGTATAAAGATGATGACACGGATATTTATATTTTTCAGGTGGAGAAGTTTAGAGAAAAATAGCCGCGAATTCACGAATATTTTTTAGTGTATTAGTGGCAAAATATTATACAAAAAATTTTATTCTCTCCTCCACTCCAAATGCGAAATTTCTTTTCCATCCCAGACGACATAACTTCTATGTCTGATCCAATCGCCTAAAATGATAGAATACTTATCATTAGTTTTTATCAACTTTGGATAGTGAATATGTCCCATCATTACAATATCATGATCTGCATTATTTTTTATGTTCATAAATTTTATCATTTCATCCACATCTTCCAATTTAACAGTTGAATTATTATATCGAAATGTAATATTACTTACTTTTTCACCAATTTTATATATCAATGAAGCAGGCAATATTTTGAATAGTGAAATTATAATTTTTGATCTCAAGATTTTTTTCAATAATCTGTATCCACTATCACGTTTCAATAGACCATCTCCATGCATCAGTAAAAATTTCTTATCATTGTGAATGAATTCAATTTTATTTGGATAGAAATATAAACCAATATTTTTTGTTAAGAATCCCTCTATCCAATAATCATGATTCCCAGCTATGAAGTGAATTTCAATTCCGGCTTTTTTTATCTCTTTCAAGTATTCTACAACTTCCGTCAAATTTTTATGAATATAATTTCCATGATCAAACCAAAAATCAAAGAAATCACCAAGTAAAAAAAGTGTCCCTTTTGTTTCAATTATTTTTTCGAAAAGTGAAAATAGATCTTTTCTTTTCTCAATTTCATTTTTAGATAATATTGTTGAAATATGAGTATCGGAAATAAAATAAAATGGTAATTTTAAATTACTATTCTTTAAATTTTCATTTTTTTGGTTCAATTTTCAATCCCAATTCTTTCAGCTGTTTTTCGTCTATAATGTCCGGTGAACCGATCATTAGTGATTGAGCAGTAGTTGTTTTAGGAAAAGCAATGACTTCACGAATTGTGTCTTCACCTGCAAGAATTGAAACTAAACGATCAAATCCAAATGCAATTCCGCCATGTGGAGGAGCTCCGTATTCAAAAGCATCTAATAAAAATCCGAATTTTCTATTTACTTCTTCATCGGAGATATTTAATGCAGAAAATATCCTATTCTGTTTTTCACGTGAATGAATACGAATGCTTCCACCACCAATTTCTTGACCATTAATTACCACATCATAACCGCGTGACTTTACCTTCTCGGGATTGCTTTCCAGATATTTCCAATCTTCTTCATTTGGCGAAGTAAAAGGGTGATGCATTGATTGGTAGCGATCTTCTTCATCATTATATTCAAATAGAGGAAAATCAGTAACCCACAAGGCAGATATTTTATTTTTGTCGATCAGTTCCATTTTTTTCCCAAGATATTTTCTGATACTTCCCAAAGCCGTCAACGAAATTTTCCATTTATCGGCCATGAAGAAAACCAGATCATTTTCTGTTAATTTCAATTTATCAACAAGTAATTTTCCCGATTTTTCGTCAATGAATTTTGCAATTCCTGATTGAAACTCATTTTTATTGTACTTTACATAGGCAAGACCTTTCGCTCCGTATCTTTTTGCCAATTCGGTTAATTCATCAATATTTTTTCTTGAGAATTTTGCTCCGTTCTTTACTTTTAAAGCTCTAACTACGCCACCATTTTCAATTGCAGAATGAAAAATTTTGAAATTCGTCTGTTTAGCAAAATCTTCCACATTTTCTATTTTCATTTCAAATCTTGTATCAGGGCTATCGCTTCCATATTTTTCCATTGCTTCATGATATGTCATTTTCGGAAATGGAATTGAAATTTCTTTATCGACCGTATCTTTAAAAATTTGTTTCAACATTTTTTCTGACACTTTCTGAACATCATTTTCATCAATAAATGACATTTCAATATCGATTTGCGTAAATTCCGGTTGCCTGTCAGCCCTCAGATCTTCATCGCGAAAACATTTAACTATTTGAAAATATTTATCAAAACCGGAGATCATTAATAACTGTTTAAATGTCTGTGGAGATTGTGGTAATGCATAAAATTTACCCTTATTTTCTCTACTTGGTACAACAAAATCCCGCGCTCCTTCAGGTGTTGATTTAATAAAAAATGGTGTTTCTATCTCCATAAATTTTTCATTACTCAAAAATCCTCTGGTAGATTGCAATGCCTTGTGACGAATCAGAATATTTTTCTGTAATTGTTCTGTTCGCAGATCCAAATATCTATATTTCAATCGTAAATTTTCACTTCCGGTTTCACGCTTTTTAATTTCAAAAGGAGTTGTTTTCGATTTATTCAGCATTTCAAAATCCTTTACAACGACTTCAATTTCACCTGTCGGTATATTTTTATTAACTGAACCCTCCGGTCGCTTATGTACTTCACCTTCCACAGCAATAACATCTTCCATATTCAATTGTTTAACTGTTTTTAGAATATTTTTTGGCAGATCGTTATCAAATCTTACTTGTATAATTCCGTATCTATCCCTTAGATCGACAAATGTAATTCCACCCAGATCTCGTCTTGTATTTATCCATCCATTTAATTTTACAATTTCACCAATATTACCTTTTTTTAAATTTCCGCATAATTGATTTCTTTTTATTTTCATAACTCCTCATATTTTTAATGTAAAATATAAGGAAAAATATCACAAAATTGAATTATTTTCTTAAATAAAATTCAGTTACAAATAATAATTAATTAATCAAACAATTGATATTTTATTAAAAAGTGGGAAAAAATGGAAAAAAATCATTTTTTTCTTGCATCTATATAGGTGATTGTGTAATATTGTAGGAGATTGTGGGAGATACTCCCAACATAGAAAATAATTTGAGAGGCATTTGAATGTTTATAGACTTTATTGGGCAATTTCAATATAATGTTGATTCCAAAAATAGAGTGAATATTCCATCACGATTTAGAAAATCATTAAGTGAAAAGGGAATATCGAATTTAGTTATTTCTAAAGGAATAGATGAATTCAGTATAGTGATCTATCCAGAACCGCAATGGGAAAATATGATGAATAAATTAAACGAATCGCTATCTTCATTAAAGCAAACTCATAAAATGTTTTTAAGACAAATTACGAGATTCGCCTCAAAGTGTCCAATTGATAGTGCCGGAAGAATTACATTGACGAATGACCTAATGAAATACGCTAAAATTGAAAAAGAGGTGATAATCGTGGGCACATTAAATAAAATTGAGATCTGGGAACCGGAAATATTGGAAAAATATGAACAAGAAAATCCATTATCTAAGGAGGATTTTAATTCATTAGCAAATGATATTTTGATTTGATGTTGGATACTAGATACTTGATACTTGACTAATATATGAAAATCGGAATATAAAATGGAAAACGAAATCAAACATATTCCTGTATTGTTAAATGAAGCAGTTGAATATTTAGTAACTGATACTTCGGGAATTTATGTTGATGCAACACTTGGATTGGGAGGGCATTCAAAAAAGATATTAGACGAAATTAATAATGATGGTAAATTAGTTGGATTTGAAGTTGACCCGAAAGCAATTTCAATTAGTTCATCAAAACTTAACAAATTTAAACAATTTACTATTATTAAAAACAATTTTGATAAGATAAAAGTGGAGATTTACGGTTTGGGATTTAATAGAGTAGATGGAATATTATATGATCTTGGAACTTCAAATCTGGAATTAAATGATACTGAAAGAGGTTTTGGGTTTTCTAATAAAGGTAATTTGGATATGAGAATGGATCCAACTTTGAAGAATACTGCTGAAAATATAGTTAATAATTATTCATTAGAAAAATTAAGATCAATATTTTTTAAATATGGTGAAGAGAGAATGTCAAAACAAATTGCACGAGCTATTGTAGAAGAGAGAGAGAAATACACAATAGATACTACCGAAAAATTAGCAAAAATAGTTGGAAAGTTTTCTAACTACAAATATCGCAATAAAACCTTGGCACGAATATTCCAAGCGATTCGAATTGAAGTCAATAATGAATTGAATGTTTTACAGAAATCATTGACCGAGGCGATCAACTTATTGAAAATCGGTGGAAGATTAGTTGTAATTTCTTATCATTCTTTAGAAGACAGAATAGTAAAGAATACAATACAAGAAGCTACAAAAAATTGTATCTGTCCTCCTGAAATACCGGTATGCGTATGCGATCATAAAGCTTCATTAAAAAAAATAAATAACAAAATTATCACTCCTACCCTTTCGGAAATCAAGAAAAACCCTCAAAGTAGAAGTGCAAAATTAAGAGTAGCTGAGAAAATATAATTATTATGAGAAAAAATAGAAAAAAAAGCAGATATTCAACTAATAACAATTCCTTTGTGATCAAAGTAATTAAAAACAAATGGTTTATGTTCATTTATTTATTGAGCGTTACATTAATAAGTATTGTGTTACATCTATATCTGCAAAATAAGATCAACGAAACTAAATATTATATAGATCATGCAAAAAAGATGGAACGAAGAACAAAACAAAATATTACTGAACTTAATACAAAAATCACTCAATTATCTCGAGCTGATCGAATCCAACAAATAGCAAAAACAAAATTAAACATGATCAATTCAAAGCCACAAGTAGATGTAATAATAATAGAATAATTTATGACCTCTAAAAAAACAAATAATATCAACGAAAAATATATTGTCAATGCAGGATTGGTAAGTTTGTGTCTTTTTGCATTTGCAATTTTAATAATTTATAATCTAATAAAGGTCCAAATTTTAGACATAAAATCATTGGCAACTGCTGCCGAAGCACAAGCGGTCATAAAAAAAGTGATTAAACCCGAAAGAGGTTTGATCTATGATAGAAACAATAATATTTTAGCAACGAATTTAATTAAATGGGACATTGGAGCAAGATATATTGATCTCAATGATCCGGAAAAAGTGTTCGCATCATTGTCAAAGGTATTTGGCAATACATCTACATATTATAAAAATATATTTAAGGATAGAAAGAAATATTATAAAATTAAAGATAACATTTCAATAGATACGGTAGATAAATTAAAGGAATATGATCTTACAGGAATAAAATATGGAAGAGAAATCGTAAGACATTATCCTTTTCAAGAAATAGTCGGACAAGTTCTTGGGTTTACCAATTGGAAAAATGAGGGAAAATCAGGTATTGAAAATATTTTTAATAAATACTTATCCGGTAAAGAAGGACTACAAATTGTAAAAAAAGATGTAAAAGGCAACACAGTTTCAAGCTACACTTTAAAAAATAAAGAAAAAAAAGATGGTGGTGATCTATTCTTAACAATTGATATTGATTATCAAACAATTTTAGAAAATGAATTGAAAAAAGCTTATGATCTTAATGGTCCTGTAAATGCAAGAGGGATGATAGCAAATCCAAATACAGGTGAAATTCTAGCTATGGCCTCCTATCCGAATTTTAATCCCAACAATATAACCAGTTCTATTCCATCACAAAGAAGAAATAGAGTTATTTCTGACCAATTCGAACCGGGTTCAATATTTAAAGTAATTCCAATTGCTGCCTCTTTAGAATCTCATAAATTGACTCCTTCGAGTATGGTAAATTGTGAAAAAGGAGAATGGAATATTTTTGATCGGACTCTCCATGACACACACGAAAACGAGTGGCTATCTTTAAAGCAAATTATAACATTATCATCAAATATTGGTGCTGCTAAAATTGCCAAATTAGAAGGTAATAAATCTATTTACAAAACAATTAAAAAATTTGGCTTTGGCGATCCTTGCAACATTTGTTTAAATGCGGAAGTTGCCGGATATCTTAAACCAGTATCACAATGGAAGGAAATTACATATTCACAAATAGCTATGGGACATAATGTTACAACTTCATTATTACAGATGGTAATGGCTTATTGTGCTGTTGCTAATGGCGGACTTTTACTGAGACCATACATTGTTAAATCGGCTTACACACCAGAAAATGAACTTGGTTACTCACGTGATGTTACTGTAGTCAGAAGAGCAATATCTAAAAATACTTCTAAAGAATTACGGGATATTTTGGAAAATGTGATAATAGAAGGAACCGGAACAAATGCATATATTCCCGGGTACAAAATTGCCGGTAAAACCGGAACAGCTCAGAAAGTAATAGAAGGGAAATATTCCAAAACAGAATACATGTCATCTTTTATCGGATTTTTTCCATCAAATAAACCTATTTTAGTATGTGGAATAACATTAGATTCTCCAACTTACGGAAGACATTGGGGTGGAACTTCTGCGGCTCCTGCCGTAAAAAATGTCTTTACACGCATTATCAACACAACAGATTTTGAAGATCTGTATGATTGGATCCGACCTAATAATCAAACTGAATTATCAGAAGACAAAAAAACAGATAGTGAAACAAACACTTCATTTTATACTTCAATAGAAAAAAGAAAAAAGAAAAATATTCATCAAAAAAGTGTCAATAAAAAAAATATAAAAAGTATCGTTGAACAGAGAGAATCTAATAATAATAAAGTTAAAGTAGTTATGCCGGATCTGATCGGATGTTCATATAGCCAAGCAAAATATATTCTAACTAAATTTAATTTACAAGTTCGTGCGAATTCGATAACTGGTAAAATTATTGAACAGACACCACAACCGGGTGATAAAATATATACTAATTCAGTCTGTCATCTAACTACAAATGGAGATAATTAATTTATGTTTTTGAAAGAATTATTACATGACATAAAATATAAAGTTACAGCTAATATTGAAAATATAAATATTAATAATATTGAGTATGATTCAAGAAATATCAAACAAGGTGATCTATTCATTGCTATTAAAGGTGAGAATGTAGATGGACATGATTTTATTAATGATGCAATCGATAAGGGAGCAGTTGCAATAATTGTTACAAAAAAACTGCCAAATATCTCAATACCACAAATAATCGTAAAAGATGGCAGAAAAACATTGGCAATAGTATCAAAAAACTTTTTTCACACTGTTTCAAAATATTCTAATATTTGTGGAATTACAGGAACTAACGGAAAAACATCAACTGCATTAATTTTAAAACATTTGCTTGATATTAACCATCACAACACGGGTTATATTGGAACTTTAGGAATAAAAACATTCAGTAATTATAAAAAATCGTTTTTATTAACTACACCTGAAAGTTCGGATATTTATAAAACAATTTCAGCTTTCATAAGTGAAAATATTGACAATACTGTTATTGAGGTTTCAAGTATCGGTCTTGATCGTGATCGAGTTTTTCAAATACCATTCAAACTCGCATTATTTACGAATTTATCTCAAGATCATTTGGATTATCATAAGACAATGAATAAATATTTTAAAGCAAAAGAAAAGTTATTTCATCAAATACAAAGTGGTGGTTTTGGAATAATCAATATAGATGATGAATATGGTAAAAAATTGTATGAAAATATTAATGCTCGAAAAATATCATTTTCATTAAATGATCCCAATGCTGATTATTTCTTCAAAAAAATTGATCTTAACATTGACACTACGAAAGGAATTATTCAATCACCTTTAGGAAATATAAATATTCAGTTTCCACTGATAGGAAAATTCAATGCTTATAATTTACTTGGAGCTATAGCTTCTCAACTGACATTATTTCCTAATGACTATTCAAAAAATATTGAGTTAAATTCACTTCCCCCTATTCCCGGAAGAATGGAAATAATCAAAACAAAACAACACGGCACTGTAATTATAGATTTTGCTCATACTCCCGACGCAATGAAAAAAATATTCAACACAATGAATATTATACAAAATTATGTAAATGTAAATGTTGTTTTTGGTTGTGGTGGAAACAGAGATAAAACCAAGCGACCTATAATGGGACATATCGCAGAAAACAATTCTAATGAAATAATTTTAACAAATGATAATCCCAGAGATGAATCACCAATAGAAATAATAAATGATATTATTAAAGGAACAAAAAATAGGAAATCAATTTCCATTATTGAAGATAGAAAAGAGGCAATTTCTGAAATTTTAAACAGATCAAAAAAAGGTGATATTATTTTGATACTGGGTAAAGGTGATGAAAGAAATATGGAAATAAATGGTAAAAAAATCCCTTTTGATGATAGAGAAATTATTAAATCATGGATAAAAGATAATGAAAATTAAAAAAATATTTGATCAACAGAATGTAGAATTCAATAACATTAATTTTGAAAATTTTTACTCTGTTTCTATAAATTCAAGAGAAATTAAAAAAGGAAATATTTTTTGTGCTCTTCACGGCGAAAATACAAATGGACATAATTATATAAAATCAGCAATAGAAAACGGAGCTTTGGCAGCAATTGCAGAAAAAAAGGAAATTAATGAAAATACAGATCTTAAAAACTATCCACTGATCATAGTAGATGATTCTTTAGAAGCATTACAAAAAGCAGCAACTAATTATGGAAAGATCATTAAAGCAAAAATATTTACTATCACCGGAAGTGCTGGGAAAACAACGACAAGAAATTTGATCAGTAAAGTATTAGGATCATCATTTTCTGTAACTCATTCTATCAAAAATTATAATAATCATATTGGATTGCCTCTATCAATTTTACAAATAAATGAGAAAGATGATTTTGCTATTATTGAAATGGGTGCTAATCATGTTGGTGAAATAGCAGCACTTTGTAAAATAATTAAGCCGAATTACGGATTAATAACTTCTATTTCGGAAGCACATATAGAAGGATTTGGTTCAATCGAAAATGTTCAAAAGGCAAAATTTGAGTTGTTCGATTCTGTTGATAATAATGGAATTATTTTCATTAATAATGATGATCTTAGGATCAGAGAATATAAAAATAATAATTTAAAAAAAATCACTTACAGCATAAAATCGAATGCAGATTATGAATTAAAGATCATTGATTATGATCAATTTGGAAGATATACTTTAGAATACATGGGGAAAAATATTAAACTTAATTCTATCGGCTAT
The DNA here is from genome assembly GCA_034723415.1 of Fidelibacterota bacterium. Taxonomy (GTDB): domain Bacteria; phylum Fidelibacterota; class Fidelibacteria; order Fidelibacterales; family Fidelibacteraceae; genus TCS52. Next base: position 22,724 of record JAYEOX010000149.1, read on the forward strand.
GGAGCCGCTCAAAATGCTGCCGCTGCGTTAACAGTAGGAAAAACACTTGGATTGTCAACTGATACTATTATAGAGCAAATAGAGAATTATGACACACCGCAGAGCAGAGGAAATATTTTAAAATTAAATGATTACTTTATCATAAATGATACTTACAATGCAAATCCGCTATCTATAAATTTAGCAATTAGATCACTTAATGAAATGGATTCAAAAGGTAAAATAATCATGGTATTAGGCGATATGTTGGAAATGGGCAACTTATCCGAATCAAGTCATAAGAATATCGGGACACAAATTGCAAGATCAAAAATTGACTATCTGTTTTGTTATGGCGATGAAACTATAAACACAATTGATAGTGCAAGAAAATACGATATGATGAATGCTATTCACTTTGATGACAAAAAATCCTTAGTTAAAACATTAATTTCTTTGGCAAAGCCGAATGATATAATTTATATCAAAGGTTCCCGTGGATTAAAGATGGAAACGATCATTGAAGAATTAAAAAAATCGAGGACAAAATAATGTTATATCAATTATTATATCCATTAAGAGAAAGTATCTCGGGATTAAATCTTTTAAGTTATATTTCATTCAGAAGTGCAGCTGCAGCAATATCTGCATTGTTAATTAGTTTTATTTTTGGACCGGCAATTATTCGTCTATTAAAAAAATTAAATATTGGTGAAACAATAAGAGCAAATGGTCCCAGTTCTCATATTGCCAAAAAAGGAACTCCAACTATGGGCGGATTATTAATCCATTTATCGGTAATCGTTCCAATTCTTCTATGGGCTGATCTATCAAATAAATATATTCAATTATCATTATTTGCAACAATTTGGATGGGAGCTATAGGTTTTTTAGATGATTATCTAAAAGTTGTAAAAAAAGTAAAAGAGGGATTAATTGCAAGATATAAACTCTTAGGACAATTTATTCTTGGATTAATTGTTGCCTTAATAATGTATTATTTACCGGCAATAGATAATTTAAGATCTTGCACCACACTTCCATTTTTAAAAGATACAGTGATCAATCTTGGATTATTTTATATACCAATAATTATTATTTTTATAACCGGATTTTCTAATGCGGTAAATCTCACAGATGGACTTGATGGTTTGTCTTCCGGGCTTTTGGCTATTGTTGCATTTGTTTTTGCAGCAATTGCTTACATTACAGGTAGAATAGATTTCAGTAATTATTTAAATATTTTATATCTTCCGGGAGCAGGAGAATTAGCTGTATTTTTATCAGCAATGATCGGTGGAATGTTAGGATTTCTATGGTTTAATGCAAAACCGGCGGAAATATTTATGGGCGATGTCGGTTCGTTGGCTTACGGTGCTACCATCGGAACAATTGCAGTATTATTAAAAAAAGAAGTTCTGCTTATCATTATTGGGGGTATTTTTGTAATTGAAGCAATAAGTGTAATTCTACAAGTTTCGTATTTTAAATTCACTTTACGAAAAAGAGGGAAAGGTAAAAAATTATTTAAAATGGCACCAATTCATCATCACTTTGAGTTAAAAGGTTGGGCAGAATCAAAAATCGTTATTCGATTTTGGATATTGGGAATATTATTAGCATTAATTTCATTAGCAACATTTAAAATTAGGTAAATCTTCATTTGAAAAATTATGATAAATGTAAAAAATAAAAATATTACGGTGTTAGGTGCTAAAAGAAGTGGCATTGGAGTAGCCAAGTTACTTTCTCATTATCAAGCAAATGTATTCATCAGTGATAGTAATAAAAATGCAATTGACAATAGAACAAAACAACTTTTGAAAAAATTAAATATTGAAAGTGAATTTGGACAACATAGCGAAAAAATATTAAATTCAGATTTTGTAATAATCAGTCCCGGAATTCCAAATACAATTCCCGTTATTCAAAAAATAAAACAATTGAATATTAAAATAATATCAGAAATTGAAATTGCCTACAATTTTGCAAATTCTCAAATTATTGCAATTACCGGTTCAAATGGAAAATCCACAACTACTAAATTAACAGCAGATATTTTAAACAGATCGGGAATTTCTGCAATAGCTTGCGGTAACATAGGTTTAGCATTCTCAGAAGCTGTTTTTTCCTCACTCAATAAAAATATTAAACCAATTTATGTTGTAGAGATCAGTAGTTTTCAATTAGAGTATATTTTAAATTTCAAACCGAATGTAGCTGTTTTATTGAACATTACACCAGATCATCTTGACCGATATGATTCATTTAACGAATATGCAAAGACGAAAGTAAAAATATTTATTAATCAATCAAAAAAAGATATTGCAATTTTAAATATTGATGATGAGAATGTTTTAAAATTTTCAAAACCCAAATCAAATATTATAAATATTTCTATAAAACAAAATAAAGATCAAGTTGCCTATTTTGACAAAACATATTTTCATTATAGGATATCTTCACAGTGGCACAAATTAAAGAAAAATAAGATACAACTAATTGGAATACACAATCAATATAACATATCAGCTGCTTTTTCTGCCGCGTATTCTTTTTTAAATAATGAAAGAGGAACAGCAAGATCATTATCTACATTTAAAACAATTTCTCATCGCATCGAATTTTGCGGTTCGATTAATGGAATTAGTTTTTATAATGATTCGAAGGCAACTAATACAGATTCGGTAAAAGTTGCTTTAAAAAGTTTTAAAAATCCAATTCATCTTATATTAGGTGGGAAAGATAAAGATACTGATTTTTCTGAATTACAAAAATTGATAAATAAAAATGTAAAAACGGTATATACAATTGGCGAAACGGCAAATAAAATAAAATCGCAATTAAAAAATATAAAGATTATCGATTCAAAAGTGTTGGATTTGGCAATGAAAAATGCATTAAAAAATGCAAATAAAAACGAAATCATACTTTTGTCTCCCTCCTGTTCCAGTTATGATCAATATGCAAATTTTGAAAAGAGAGGTGAACATTTTAAAACTATTTTTAATAAATTAAAAGAAACCGGTAAAGATGAAAACTGATAGTAAAAATCCTTTAGTATTTAAAATATTTATCATTACGCTCCTATTGTTAATAGGATTGGGAATGGTTATGCAATATTCCGCAAGTAATAAAATAGCTTTTGAAAAAACCGGGAAAAGTGACTATTTTTTCTTACAACATTTAAAACGACTATTAATAGGAATATTAATATGCTTAACTTTTCTTTTCATTGATTACAAACAAATGAGAAAAACTGTAATCGTCTTATTTATTATAACACTTGCTATTGTCATTATTCCAATAATAAAAAAAGCAATTAGTAATTCTTCAATTCCCGCTCGTTGGTTTTCAATTGGTTCGATATCTATTCAAACTAGTGAAGTTGTTAGATTATTTTTAATAATATTTTTAGCCAATTACATTTCAAAACATAATTCAGAAATTACAGATTTTAAAAGAGGATTTCTCCCTGCCTTTTCAATAGTAACAATTTTCATAATTTTAATTGCATCCCAACCGGATTTTTCTTCAGCAGCTATTATATATTTTATTTGTATGGTTACTCTATATGTTGGCGGAGCAAAATTTATACATATTATGGGTGTTTCCTCTGTAATGGGAACATTAGGTTTTATTTATGTGAGAATTGAGCCATACAGATGGAATAGAATCCTAACATTTATGGATTCTTCTGATACTACAAATGGTGGATATCAAATTCGTCAATCATTGATCAGTTTAGCAAATGGAGGAATTTTTGGACAAGGAATAGGAAACAGTATGGGAAAAAATCTATTTTTACCTGAAGCAAATACCGATTTTATATTTTCAATTATTGGTGAAGAATTAGGATTTATAGGATCTACATTCTTTATTGCTTTATTTTTTGTAATATTTTTCAGTATGCATAAAATAGCAAAACATGTCAAGGATCAATTTGGACAATTAATTATTTTTTCCACTGCCCTGTCAATAATTATTTATGCACTATTCAACGCTGCCGTTTGTGCGGGAATTGGTCCTGTAACAGGATTACCAATGCCATTTGTAAGTTATTCAGGTTCTCAAATTTTAATTAACGGAATGTTATTAGGAATAGTATTTAATATATATCTACAAGAAAGGAAATCAATAAAATGGGAAAAATGAAAAATAATAAAATTACAATAGTTGTAACCGGCGGAGGAACTGGTGGACATTATTATCCGGCAATGTCAATAATCGAAGGAATTCGTTCACATTTTCAAAAGTATTTTCCAAAAAAAGATCTAAAATTATTTTATATCGGTTCACAATTTGGAATTGAAGAGACATTAATTAACCACATAGACATTCCATATTCTTTACTAAAGATCAAAGGATTCGCAAGAACCATAAGCATCAAATCAATATTAAATAATCTTCTACTTCCTATTAGAATTCTTTCATCAATGAAAAAAGTTAAAAAGATCTTTAATGATATGGAAGTAGATGCTGTAATTGGAACAGGTGGATATGTAACAGCTATTCCGGGAAAAATAGCTATCAAAAATAATATACCACTTTATCTACAAGAACAGAATGGATATCCCGGCTTAACAACTAGAATTCTGTCAAAAAATTCTAGAATTATTTTTTATGCTTATGAAGAAATAAAAAAATATATTCCTAAAGAAGTAAAATTAATTAAATCCGGTAATCCGACACAAAAAAATATAAGATTACTTAGTAAATCAAAAGCAGTAGTACCATTTCATCTCTCAAAGACCAAATTCACAATTTTTATTTTCGGCGGCAGTCAAGGTTCACAAAGTATAAATAAATATTTTTTACAAAACATTAAAGGAATCATTGATAAATTTCATGTGCAATTCATTTGGCAAACGGGAAGGAGAAATTACACTGAAATAAAAAGTCAATTAGACAATATCTCATCAATTTTTCTAACACCTTATGTTTATAACATGTCAGAAGCATACTCTTCAGCAGATTTAATTATTTCACGAGCAGGAGCTTTGACAATTGCAGAAATAAAGAAAATGCATATTCCATCATTACTAATTCCTCTACCATCTGCAGCTGCAAATCATCAACTTGTCAATGCCAGATCATTAGAAAAAATCGGGGGCGCAATTATCATAGAAGAAAAAAATCTAAATGATAATAATTTGATATCTACTATTGATGAACTTGTAAATGATAAGCATAAGATTTTTAAAATGAAAGATGCATTGCGTAAAATAAAGCAATTAGACTCTGCAACAATTGTTGCAAAAAAAATATTAATTGATCTAAAAAAGAATTGTACATAAAATGAAAGATATTAATTTACAACAAATTAAAAATATTCATATGATAGGAATTGGTGGCATTGGGATGAGTGCCATCGCAAAAATTCTTAAGCAAAAGGGATATTTTGTAAGTGGTTCAGATACTAATAAATCCGATAACACAAAACAATTAGAAAAACTTGGTATAAAAATTACTATTGGTCATTCTGATAAAAATATAAACGGTCAAGATGTTGTTGTCTATAGCAGTGCGATCACAAAAACAAATCCTGAAATAATAGAAGCAAAAAAACAAAATATTCCTATAATTCGCAGAGCTGAATTTTTAGGAAAATTACTTAAACTTTGGTCTTATAGTGTTGGAATTTCCGGGACACATGGAAAAACAACGACTTCATCAATTGCAAGTATTGTATTTATTGAAGCAGATTTAGATCCAACTTTTATTATCGGAGGTATTCTAAGAAATGTAAATACCAATTCAATACTTGGCAATGGTAAATATATAATCTATGAAGCAGATGAATATGACAGAACTTTTCTTGCCCTCCCTCCTACTTATTCAATAATTACCAATATTGAAATGGATCATTCAGATATTTATTCAGACATTGAAGATATGAAAATGTCGTTCTTAAAATATGCAAATTCAACTTCAAAAGAAGGATTTGTAGTTCTCGACATAGACGATAAGAATATTAAAAATATAATCCCGAAAATTAAAACACAGATCATCTCTTATGGATTTGACAAAAAAGCCGATTATCAAATAGCATTTTCCGAAGCACAAGAAAAATATTCGATCTTTAAAATATATTATAAAAATAAATTATTAGATACTTTTAAATTAAATGCACTTGGCATTCATAATATAAAAAACGCAACCGGTATTATCGCCTTATCTCACCAATTAAAAATACCAATTGACAAAATAAAAAACGGTTTGATAAAATATGAAGGAGTAAAACGTCGGTTTGAGATAAAATACAAAATTAACAACACTATTTTTATAGATGATTACGCACATCATCCTTCAGAGCTAAAAGCAACATTAGAATCGGCAAGATCAGCAAATCCACAAAAAAGAATAATCGCAATTTTTCAACCTCATTTATATAGTCGAACTCTAGATTTTTACAAAGAATTCGGTAAATCACTCCTTGTTGCAGATGTCATTGTCATTACGGATATTTACCCGGCAAGAGAAAAACCAATTAAAGGTGTTACCAGCGAATTGATCGCAAATATTGCCATTAAAGCCGGTCATAAAAGTGTTCATTATATTCCAAATAAAATAAAATTGGAAAAAGAGATTCCTTCGATAATAAAAGAAAATGATCTTGTAATTTCACTTGGAGCCGGTGATATTAACAAGTCATTAGATAAAATTTACAATAATTATAAAAAAATTCTGAATAACAAATGAATACTACTGAAATAAATATTAAAGAGACAAAACAAATAAAAAAATATTTTTTGATAGCTTTATTTATAGGATTAGTATTTATTTCGATCATTTATGCCGGCTCTCAATTTATTTTCCTAATTGACAAAATATCAGTATCTGGAAATATAGAATTAACTCAAAACGAAATAATTAAGATCAGTGGAATAAACAAAGGTATGAATATCTTCACCGTAAATATCGGTCAAACGATAAATAAACTTAGAGAAGAACCATATATTAGATATGCTTATGTAAGTCGTACTCTGCCAAATAAAATTTCCATAAATGTTATAGAGAGAAAACCTATAGCATTAATTTCAATGGATAAATTATATTCTTTTGATATTAGTGGCATTTTACTTCCGGAACCAACAAGGATCAATAATGATTTACCTATATTAACAGGAATTGAATCTGTTTATAAATTTGAATTTGGTGAATCTACAGTCCACTACCAGATACGACAAGGTGTAAATATTATTGCACAAATTAATAATTTTTATTCAGAAATAAATGATTTTATTTCTGAACTATATTGGAATAAAAAGTATAAAGAATGGATAATTATTAATTCTGGAAATAAGCCTTTGATCAAATTAGGAACAGATAATTTTCCTACAAAATTGCAAACATTAAATAATTTCTTTAAAATGATGAAAAATAAAAAAAGGAATATTAACCAATTCAAATACATTGATCTAAGATTTAAAAATCAATTAATTGTAAAATAATAATGGAAATATATTATGAGTGAAAATAAAATAATAAGTGGATTGGATATCGGAACGACAAAAATATGTGCTATTATAGGTGAATATGATCCAAAAGAAAATATTTATAAAATTCTCGGAATGGGAAAAGCTCCTTCTCTTGGTTTAAAAAGAGGCGTAATTGTAGATATTGAAAAAACAAAACAATCAATTATTGAAGCAGTCAAGTTAGCTCAAAAACGCGCAAATATTACAATTACCGGTGTAACAGTTGGTATCGCCGGCGATCATATTAGAAGTTTAAACTCAAATTCTACAATTACAATTAGCCATAAAGGTGAAGATGTTATTCACGATGCCGAAGTTGATGAATCAGATATAGAGCGTGTATTAAATTCAGCAAGATCAATAAATGTTGGAGTTGATAGAGAGATCATTCATATTTTACAACAAAAATATTATGTTGATAATCAAATTGGGATAGTCAATCCAATTGGAATGTCTGGAAATAAACTTACAATAAATGCATTAATTATTACAGCAGCAATAAATAATGTAAAAAATCTAGTTAGGAGTGTCCAATCAACCGGATTGAATGTTCATGGAATAATTTTAGAACCTTTATCATCGGCAGAATCTGTTTTAACAGATGATCAAAAAGAATTAGGCGTCGCATTAATAGATATTGGTGGCGGCACAACAGATGTAACAGTGTTTCAAGATGGATACGTAAAACATGCCGGAGTTGTAGGATATGGCGGTTCCATTATTACAAAAGATATTGCCTCTTTAATTCATACATCATTTGATGAAGCCGAACGAATAAAGATTAAATACGCTTGGGCATCAACTTCATTAATAAATGAAAATGATAAAATTGATATAAAAGTAAAATCATTAAATCGTAAAAATGAAATAAAACTAGATTCATATCAATTATCATTATATGTAGAAGCTCGTATAGAGGAAATATTAAATTTAGTAAAAGAACAAATAGAAAAATATATTAATATCAAAAAATTAAGTGGTGGTATTATTTTTACAGGCGGAGGTGCATTGCTTAAAGGAATAAGTAAAATTAACTATAAAATATTCGGGGTTCAAAGTCAAATTGGATATCCAAACAGATTGCCGGGTTTAGAAAAAAATAATTTTAGCCCGGAATATTCTACAGCAATTGGATTACTTAATTGGGCAAGAAAAAATAATAATAATCAATCGCTAACATCAGTTGATTCAGATGCTAAAATTTGGTATAAATTAAAAGATTTTTTAACAAAAATAATAAAACAATATTTTTAAGGAGGATATTATGTTATTTGAATATGATGAAATGAACGATTTAAATGCAAAGATCAAAATTATCGGAGTTGGCGGTGCCGGTGGTAATGCTATTAATCGAATGATAAAGAATAATTTAATGGGAGTGGAATTCATAGCAATAAACACAGATGCGCAGGCATTAAATCACAATCAAGCAGAAACCAAAATTCAAATTGGACATGAACTAACAAGAGGATTAGGAGCCGGTGCAAAATTAGAAATTGGTTCAAAAGCGGCTAATGAAAGTAAAGAAACAATTATTCAAGCATTAGAAGGTGCAGATTTAGTTTTTGTTGCCGGTGGAATGGGCGGCGGAACAGGAACCGGAGCGGCACCGGTTATTGCACAACTCTCAAAAGAATTAGGTGCATTGACAATTGGAATTGTTACCAAACCATTCCTTTTTGAAGGACCAACTAGAACAAAAAGAGCAGAAAAAGGAATAGAAGAATTAAGAAAAAATACAGATACTTTAATTGTTGTACCAAATGAAAAGCTAATAGATATTGTAGATGAAAATACACAAATTGAAGATGCTTTTGAAGAAGCTGATTCTATTTTACATCAAGCTACAAGCGGAATTTCTAATCTTATTACCCAAAATGGATTAGTAAACCTTGATTTTGCCGATGTAAATACAATAATGCAAGATATGGGAGACGCAATAATCGGAACAGGAACTGCAAAGGGAGAATCACGCTCGGTTATGGCGGCATCTATGGCCATATCCAGTCCATTATTAGATGATATCAGCATCAGTGGTGCAAAAGGTGTATTAATTAATTTCACCGGTGGACACGATATGAGGCTGACTGAAGTAAATGAAGCAGCAAAAATAATCCAAGAAGAAGTTGGAGATGAAGCAGATATTATTTTCGGCACTGTAATTGATCCGTCTATTAAAGATGAAATCCGGATAACTGTTATCGCTACAGGATTTAATAAAAACAATTTTATGGAAACAAAAAAACATTGGACAAGTCCGGAATATAACATTCAGGAAATTAAAGAAACCAACAATCTCGTTTTTGATGATACAAAAGATATAAATGATTCAAAAATTATCGAACATTTTGATTCAACTGCTGAACTTGATGAAAATGCAATTATTGATAAGAATGATCTGGAAATTCCTGCTTATTTAAGGACACATAACAGAATGAAATGATAAAAATGTTTAGAAGTTTAGTGGTTTAGTAGTTTAGAATGTTAGAAATGATTTTTTTTAACAATAAATTATAAAATTAAAATGAGTATTTTTTTTCGTATTCATTTATTCGCTCCTTCTTAAACGGTATAACGGACGACGCGTGAGCCGCGCTGATTTAAAACTT
>JAYEOX010000150.1:0-31343 GCA_034723415.1 Fidelibacterota bacterium
GTTGTCTGTGGATTGAATGGATTTGGATAGTTCTGTTTTAGTGTAAAATCATTTGGTATATTTTTTTCGCTTATGCTCGTGCTAACTGTATCAATCACAATTAATTCAAAATCGTCGAGCCATAAATAGGATCCTGTATTTATTGATTGCACTGCCAAGTAAATAGAATCACCTACATAAGAAGTTAGATCATAAGTATATTCTGTCCAATTTGCAGGTGTATTTGTAATGGATGCTGATGTAGTAGAAAAACTGCTAACATCATTTGTGGTTGTTGATAGTTTCACATTGAAATCTTCTAAATAACTTGGACTATATGAATTCGCCCAAAAAGAAAAAGTAATTTCATCAGCATCAGGTAAAAACAATTGATTCGTCACAACCCAGTCATCTGAACCGTCAGCAGTTTTTATACCAAGCCCAAGAACTCCACTATGAGCCAAATCAATTGCTGGATAAGCAACTTCAGAATAATAACCCAACGAATCGTCATTACCGTCATTATTAATTTCATTCCAACCGGCTAAAGTGTAATTTTCAAAGCTATTATAAATTTGATAAGATATATCTGAAGTGTTTGGTTCTATTTTGATTATTGCTCCTTGCTCATTTGTAAAATCTCCATTTCCGGAATCCAAACTATCCAATTTAAAATAACCATTATAATATCCGGACCAACCCCAATTAAAATGAAAAAAGTTTGGTGATCCATTTTGATAACCATCACATACAAAAGCATGTCCGCCATCAGGCCCACTACCACGATAGAATATTGGTCTGCTATTATCAATTTCTGATATTAACAAACTATCCCAATTACCAGAGAAATCTTCTTTCCATAATAATTCAGCAGTTGTTTTATAATTAAAATATGTTATAAATGAATTCATTGCATCGCTAGAAGACGCACTTGAACCATTCGGTGTGTAATTCATATCAACAGAAACACCACAATGATAAAGTAGTTTTGCAATTTCATTATTATAATCTGTTAATGAAGAGTCAGGCATATTTCCCCAATTGTAAGTTGCATCATTAAAAATAACTCTCTGTTTTCCATATTCAGGATGATCTCCCGGAATGAATGAATGTCCGCCAATTGGATTTGTTGGGTGTTCATGATATTTCATCACTTGTCCCATTGCAGTTGCAACACATCCGGCATAGGTATGACCATCGGAACCACCCGATACAGCTTCGGGACATAGTGCATTATAATATTGCTCCTGATTCCATTCAATATTTCCTAAAAGTGGTGCAACATCTTGAGTAGCACTACTTTTTCTTAAAGATGGAGTTTGTTCTTCTAATAAATTATTCCATTTTTTTCTGGACTCAAAATTCATAATTTTATTTTCTTTCACGAATCCTATTGTTTTTTGATAAGTGCCAAGCCATTCTTTTAATGCAAGATTTTTAACCTCTTCTTTTACATTTGAAGTTAGTGAATATCCCAAAATCGGTGCAATGTCATCATCATTCGGCAAAATTACAAATCCACCATTTTCAAATCCGAAAATAAATAAATTTTCATTTACAATGCTCTGATTAATTTTAAATTCACGAAAATTATTATCTGCTCGTGAATTTATATAGCTAATCCAATTTTTTGCAACCTGTGATGCCGTTTCTTCTGTTACTTCTTTTCCAGTTAGAATAATTGTAGAGATACAAATTACTATTATTAACATCCATATTTTTTTCATCTTTTACTCCTAAATATTTTCATGTTTATATAATTAAAATATAATATAGTTTCCATCAATTAACAAATTAATTAATAACATATTGATTACAATCACATTATTTTTAAAAATTTATTATTTTTGTAGTTGTAATTTTATATATTATGGGTGGAGAGATGGCAGAGTCCGGTTGAATGCGCCGCACTCGAAATGCGGTTTCCGATTTTTCGGAACGGGGGTTCGAATCCCTTTCTCTCCGCAATGAAATTTTACTTTGAACATATTATGAGAATAATGACATTTTCAACAGATACAAATATAATAATTATTTTATGAATATATAAAAATCATACAAGGGTAAATAATGTTAACAAAAGTATTTTCAGCAGGTGTAAGAGGAATAAAAGCGTATGAAATAATTGTAGAAACTCATTTACAACGCAGCACACCTCATTATATCGTAGTTGGTTTGGCAGAAGGTGCTGTAAAAGAGAGCTGGGCTCGAATAATATCTGCAATAAAATCTTCCGGATTTGAATATCCAAGAGGAAAAATAACTCAAAATTTAGCGCCGGCGGATTTAAAAAAAGAGGGCAGTTCTTTTGATCTGCCATTAGCGATTGGAATATTAGCCGGTTCAGACACAATCTCAATCAATAAATTAGACGACTTTATTATTTTGGGAGAATTAGCTCTTGACGGAACTGTTCGTCCGATAAAAGGTGCTTTACCAATTTCCATTGAGATGAAAAATTTTGGGAAGAAAAATATAATTCTACCGAAAGAAAATGCAAAAGAAGCGTCAATTCCCGGCGATACAACTGTTTGGGGAGTAAGTACACTTTCAGAAGCAATTGATGTACTTAATTCAAATCCGACAATTGAACCAACTACAGTTGATCTAAAGAAGATATTTCAAATAAATAAAAGTTATCATTTAGATTTTTCAGAAGTGAAGGGTCAGGAGCATGTTAAACGAGCTTTGGAAGTTGCTGCTGCCGGTGGACATAATATTATTCTGATCGGCCCTCCAGGATCCGGCAAATCAATGTTATCCAAACGCTTCCCTACGATCTTACCCGAATTAACTCTGCAAGAAGCATTAGAAACGACAAAAATACATTCAATAGCCGGACTTGTTCCAAAAGAAAAAGGATTGATATCTGTGCGCCCCTTTAGAGCACCACATCATACAATAAGCGATAGTGCATTAGTTGGAGGCGGACGATACCCACGCCCCGGCGAAGTAAGTTTAGCTCATAATGGAGTTCTATTTTTAGATGAATTCCCGGAATTTAAAAAGAATGTTTTAGAAGTAATGCGACAACCAATTGAAGACGGATCAGTAACGATCAGCCGTGCTTTGATGAGTTTAACATATCCTGCAAAGTTTATGTTAATTGCCGCAATGAATCCATGTCCCTGTGGATATGCAACCGATCCGGATCATGAATGCACCTGCAGTATCGGACAAATTCAGAACTATTTAAATCGCATTTCCGGGCCGTTGATGGATAGAATAGATATTCATGTCGAAGTACCGGCTGTCTCATACAAAAAATTATCAGATAAAAGAGACGCTGAGCCATCTTCCGAAATTCGTAAAAGAGTGCAATTTGCTCGTGAAATTCAAAACGAACGATTTGGCACATTGAACAAAGGAATTTTCAACAATTCTCAAATGGGCCCCAAAGAGATAAAAAAATATGCTCAAATAGATAAAGATGGAGCGAAACTATTAGAAAATGCAATAAATAAACTCGGCTTAAGTGCAAGAGCTTATGATCGAATTTTGAAGGTATCTCGTACCATTGCCGATTTGGAAAACAGTGAAGATATTCGTCCCGAGCATCTTAGTGAAGCAATTCAATATCGTAGTTTGGATAGAAATTTGGGTATATTTTAAAGCATGGGAAATCGCTCGTAAAGACGCTAAAACGCAAAAAATAATGAAAGGAAAAGACTTGATTTTGCAAAAGCGAAGTGACAAAGAAGTAAAAAAAATAGAATTAATAAAGTAAAGAAATATGAAATTTTTAGATTTAATAAAAAGACGCCAAAGCGATAGAAAATATTTGGATAAACCGGTGGAACGAGAAAAATTAGATAGATGTATAGAAGCAGCAAGGTTGGCGCCATCTGCATCTAATTCTCAACCATGGAAATTTATCATAATTGATGACAAGAAACTAAAAAATGAAGTGGCAAATGCAACATTTACTAAAATTGTAAAATTCAACTCATTCGTTCCAACTGCTCCGGTCATCATTGTAATAACAATAGATAAACCAAAACTAATGTTACAAATGGGAAATATTTTAAAAAAAACAAATTATGGATTGATCGACATTGGTATTGCTACAGAACATTTTTGTTTACAAGCGACAGAAGAAGGTTTGGGAACTTGCATATTGGGATGGTTCGATGAAAAGAAAATCAAGAAAATTTTAGGTATCCCAAAGAAGAATAAAATCGGTTTAGTTATTTCACTTGGTTATTCCGGTCATAAAACGATCAGAGAGAAAAAGAGAAAAAGTATCAAAGAAATATCTAATTACAACAATTATAATTTTAATTAATCTGGAGTATAAATAATGTCAGTCTTATTTGAGTTTGCAATGTTTCCCACCGATAAGGGGGAAAGTGTTAGCAAATACGTTAGTAAAATAATAAATATGATAGATAAAAGTGAAGTAAATTATCAGTTAACGCCAATGGGAACAATTGTAGAAACTGATACTATGGATGAAGCTTTAAATATCATAAAAAAATCGTATAAAGTGCTGAAACCATTTTCAAATAGAATTTACTCTTCTGTAAAATTTGATATCAGAAAATTTGGGGATAACAGAATAAAAAATAAAATTCTTTCAATAGAAAATGAGTTAAAAAAATTATAATATTATTTGCTAATTATTTATATTAGTATTTATTAAAATTTTCGGTATATGTTAATTATTGATCTCAAATTCCATCACAACAGAAGCAATTGCCAATTCTTTTATATGACTTAAACTGACCGAACAATTTTTTATTTTTACTTTACCTAATATTTCTTCTGAAAATTTTAAAACGGGTTTCCCATTTTGATTGTTTTCTATCCAAACACTTTTCCATTTTAATATATTATGTTCTATATGATCTAATAAAATTTTTCTTGCCGCTTCTTTCACTGCAAACCTAACTGCATAATGTTGATATTTGGCAGCACCTGCTCTACAATATTCTATTTCTTTTTTATGAAATATTCTTTTAGTAAACCTATCTGAACCTTGAATGCTTTTTTTAATTCTAGCAACTTCAACAATGTCAATTCCCGTTTCAATCATCCTTATTTTCCATTTCAATAATTTCTAACAATTCGTCGAAACTATTAATATCATAATCAGCACCTGATTTTTCTGTCTTGTTCACGTCACCATATTTTGCATAAACAGTTTTCATACCAACTTTTTCAGCGCCTGCAATATCTCTTTCCGGCCAATCACCAACCATAATTGTTTCACTAACTTTTAAATTTAATTTTTTCAATGCGAGTAAAAATGGTTTAGTTGACGGTTTTCTTTCATTTGTATCATTAAAAGTTACGACAACATCAAACATATTATGTAAATTCAATTGAACTAATCTGAGCCATGCTTCTCTACTTGGTGCATCACTGACAATAGCCAATTTTATTCCTTTTTTAAGAATATTTATTAATGTGCTTGTTACAAAAGGATATGGTGAAAGAGCCGATTCTCTTGCCTTTCGATAACCAAGAATTCCGGCAGCTAAAAATTTGTAATTGAGATAACCTAACTTATTTTCAATAAATTTATTGAAAACTAATTGATCTTCCCAGCCTTCTTTCTCGTAAATTGACATAATGTCTTCAATCGACTCATCTTTGTCAATATGAAATCCTGCTTCAATCATACCTAAAATTGCAGATTCTACAGCCATTCTTTTTAAACGAACAAAATCAACTAATGTATTATCTATATCAAATATTATTGCTTTTATCATATTATCCTAAAATGAAGAAGGGGAATTTAATATCTTCCCCTTCTTTCATCAATTTAATTTATCGTTTGCTTTTATGGTTGAATAGGTTTACCATCTCTTAATAATTGAATTTGATAATCGGCTGTTTTTCTCCAATTTCTATCGGCTCTAGCACGATTAAATGAACTTATTGCATCGCTTTTATTATCTAACATTCCATAAGCAATTCCCATTTCGTACCATGCTGCACCGAATCTTGGTCTATACTTTGTTGATTTTTTTGCTGATTCAATAGCTTCATTGTATTTACCTAATTCATTATAACAAGATGCTATTCTATAATAGGCATTATAGTTTCTTGGAGATAATTCAACAGCTTTTGTCAAGGCGTCAATAGCCTCACTATATTTTTTTTGTTGCATTAACAATGCTCCATATCCGTCCCAAGATGCTGCAGATTTATCATTTAATTTAATAGCACTTTTAAATGCTTTTACCGCTTGATCATTTTTATTGAGAGCCAAATATGCACTTCCAAGTGTTGAATATGCTTTGTCATAATTTGAATTTAGCTTTACTGCCTTTTGAAGATGGATTACGGCTTTACTATATTGACGTGCTTTTTTATAAAAATTACCTAAATTATATTGAGCCACATAATTGTCCGGAGCGGCATTTACACCTTTTTTTAAACAACCAATTGCTCCATCAATATCACCAGATCTTGCTTTAATTACTCCTAATTGCAAATATGCGTGAACAAATTTAGGATCAATTTCAATACATATATTAAAAATTTTACTTGCTTTTTGAGAATCACCTAATTTTAATGCATTTACTCCATTTTGATAATATTTACCTACCAGGTTATGCTTTGCTTTTGAATATTTTTTAACATTTGGAGCCAATGATGTAGCTTTGTCAAAATAATCCGCAGAATTTTTATAATCATCTTGATGTAATGCAATAATTCCCAACCTGTAATTGATCTCAGAAACATAAGGGAATTCCTCTAATGCCTGTTCATAAATTCGTTTTGCATCATCAAAAGAAGATACATCAAATTCACGCTGGCCATCTTTCATTATATTGACTAATTCTCGTATTTTATCATATCGTTCACGATAATCAGTATTTGATTTATCAGCATCAATTGCTTTTTTTAAAATTTTTTGTGCTTCGTTAATATCTCCCAACATCAATTCTACTTTGTGAAGCGCAAATAACGCATCAGCATTTGATGACTCTTGAGTAGTTATTCTTTTCAAAATAATCTTTGCCTGCATTGCATTATTTTTTTCAATAAGTGACTTTGCCAATGCTATTTGACTTGAATCAGTTTGAGCAAAAGTAAATGTACCAAATAGCAAGATAACAAGCATTATAGTTGTTTTTAGTTTCATTTTTTTCTCCTAATCATTTTTGTGCCCAGGACGGGATTTGAACCCATAAATCCGTTAGGACGCCACCCCCTCAAGATGGTGTGTCTGCCAATTTCACCACCTGGGCCTTTCTTTTTAATTATAAAAATAGATGCTTTCATTCGGCTTTATTTTTTCTTCTTTTTTTCAACTGGCTGAGAAGGTTTTAGAACTTCATCTACATCAATATCTTTTGGTGTTGGTAAAGATGAAGATGGCGTTACAACTCTCTCCATTGATTGTTCTTTTACAACACTATCCCTTCTTTGTGTGTCCGATCTAATAATAAAATTTATTGCAATCGTTAATAGAAAGAAAAATATTGCTAAATAGGTCGTAATCTTCGAAAGCAGTGTCGCCGCCCCTCGCCCTCCAAAAACAGTATTTACACCACCAGCGCCACCAAATGTGCCTGCTAATCCAGTACCTTTTGAAGATTGCAATAAAATTGATACAACCAATAGTATTGCAACCATAATGAAAATTATTATTAAAAATACATACATAACTTAATATCCTTTGTTTTACTTATTTGTTAAATTTTCTGCTATTTGAATAATTTCATAAAAATCATCAACTTTTAAACTTGCGCCTCCAATCAATAAACCGTCAATATCTTTTTCTGATAACAACGATTTTGCACTTTTCACTTTTGCACTTCCACCATATAAAATACGCAAATTTTTTCCTAAATGCTCACTAAAATCATTTTTTATTGTATTCCTTATTAAAGCATGTATCTCCTGAGCTTGCTCAGGTTTTGCAGTTAATCCAGTACCAATCGCCCAAATAGGTTCATAGGCAATAATAACATTTTGCATATCAGCTTCGGTTATATCTTTCAAACCATTTTTAAGCTGTTCAAGTATTATCTCTTCTGTTTTCCCTGCTTCTCTTTCTTCTAGTTTCTCTCCAATACATACAACCGGTTGTAACTTTGTTTTTAATGCTTTCTTTAACTTTTCATTTACCAATTTATCTGTTTCATTGAAATATTGTCTTCTTTCGGAATGGCCGATTAAAATATAATCACATCCACTATCAACAAACATTTCAGATGAAATCTCACCAGTAAAAGCACCATTAGATTCTTTGTGCATATTTTGGCCACCTATTTTCACAGGTGTATTCTCTAATGTTTTTATCATTGATTGAATTGAAATTGAAGGCGGAAAAAGAACTATATCAGAAGAAATGTTTTTCAAACCCTTTACACGAAATTGACGACAAAATTCTACTGTCTCTGAAATCGTATGATTCATTTTCCAATTGCCTGCAATAAAATATTTTCTCATAAATGTTTCCTTTTTTTATTTTAATGTTTCCTTTTTTTATTTTGATGAAATTTCTGCTACAGCTGGTAATTCAACACCTGAAATAAGTTCAAGCGATGCTCCGCCACCAGTAGAAACATGGCTGATCTTATCGTAATATCCAAGTTTCTTAACTGCTGCTGCCGAGTCGCCTCCACCTACAAGTGAAATAGCTCCCAACTCTGTAGATTTTGCCAAAGCATCTGCAATTTTTTCTGTTCCCTTCGCAAAATTTTCCATTTCAAATACGCCCATTGGACCATTCCACAATATGGTTTTACTTGATTTTATTATTTCTGAAAATTGTTTAATACTTTTTCCTCCAATATCCAGCCCAATTTTATCTGTTGGAATATTTTCTATTGAAACAGTTTTATAATTTGTGTCATTTTTAAATTCATCTGCAACAACTACATCTTCCGGAAGATAAAATTTTATCTTGTCATTAGCTTTTGCTTTATCAAGTATTTCTTTTGCAAGTTCGATCTTATTCTCCTCTACTAACGAATTTCCTATTTCATAACCCATCGCCTTAAAAAAAGTGAAGATCATTCCTCCACCAATTATTAAGTTATCAACTTTTTCAAACAGATGATTTATCGTATCAATTTTCCCACTTATTTTTGCTCCACCAAGTATCGCTGTATATGGCCTTTGTGGTGATTCAATTTTATCTTTTAAATAAGTTAATTCTTTTTCCAACAGCAATCCGGAAATCACCTTATCAAAATATTTGGCAACACCAATGTTACTTGCATGTGCACGGTGAGCTGTTCCAAAAGCATCGTTAACATACATATCAGCTAATTCAGATAATGATTTTGAAAATTCCGGATCATTCTTTTTTTCTTCTTTATGAAAACGCAAATTTTCTAATAATAAAACCTCACCGTTTTTCAATTCACTTGCCATTTTTTTAGCATTTTCACCTATACAATCATCAGCAAATTTTACATCTAATTTGAGCAATTCGCTTAATCTCTTTTGTACCGGCTTTAAACTAAAATCGGACCTTGCTTCCCCTTTTGGACGACCAAGATGACTCATGCAAATTACAGAACCGCCATCGTTCAATATTTTTTTGATCGTAGGTAAAGATGAAACGATACGAAAATCATTTGTGATCTTGCCATTACTAACAGGAACATTAAAATCAACTCGTATTAATACTTTTTTATTTTTGAAATTTATGTCTTTTACAGTTAATCTACTCATTTTCTCTCCCATTTTACATTATCATTAAATATAATAAATTATTTCTATAAATAACAAATATTTTTCAGAAAATAAAAAATTGCTAATTTGATAAAATATTTGTATAATATTTATGAATAACTGATCTTGGAATTAATATGAAACTTGGTATAATATCTGACATACACAGCAACTTGGAAGCACTTAATGAAGTGATGTCAAATTTAATTGATGAACAAAAAGTCGATGAGATTATCTGCATTGGAGATATTGTTGGATACGGAGCTAATCCTAACGAATGCATAAAAATAGTCAAAGAAAATGTTAAATATTGTGTAGCCGGAAATCATGATTATGGAGTTATAAAAAAGACATCTATAAAAAATTTTAACAAATTCGCTAAAAGTGCAATTCAATGGACACGAAGAAAATTATCAGTAAATAATTATGAATACTTGCAAAAATTACCACTCACAAAAAAAATCCCGGCTTGGAATTTAATTTCAGTTCACTCATCTCCTTCTACACCCTCTGCTTGGAAATATCTTCTATTTATAGAAAGTGTAAAAAATGAATTTAATTACTTTAATGAAAAAATATGTTTTATTGGTCATACTCATCAACCGATTGTTTTTGAAAAATGTATAAATGAAGTTAACTTTTACACGGCAAAAAATGGATTAGAACTTAAAATAAACGGTGAAAACAAATATATTGTAAATGTAGGAAGTGTCGGCCAACCAAGAGATGGAAATCCTAAATCATCTTTTTGTACCTTTAATACGAAAAATAATAGATTGAAGATTTTGAGAGTTGATTATAATATCAAAAATACACAAGAAAAAATTATTGCAGGCGGATTGCCAAAATTTTTAGCAGATAGATTGGAAATTGGGAAATGAATATTTAATAAATTTACCATTAATAAAAATAAAATACACATGATTATGAAAATATCCATTGTTAACGTAACTGAAAAACTGTAATTTATTTATGTAATCAAATATAATGGTGGCAATTTTATTAAATGTAACCTTAAACAAATAAAAATTGAAATTATTGAAAAGGAGTAAAAATGAGTGCATTAATTCTAATGATAATAATTTTCGTTGGATACATTTTAATGTATTTTCTATACGGAAGATTTATTTCAAAAAAAATATTTAATATATCAAGTAAAAATAGTGTACCATCAATTGACTTAGAAGATGGAGTTGATTATGTCCCAACAAAGAAGGAGATAATTTTTGGTCATCATTTTGCATCAATAGCCGGAACTGGGCCAATTGTTGGGCCGGCAATTGCAATTATTTGGGGATGGCTACCTGCTGTTTTATGGGTTTTCTTTGGGGCAGTATTTATGGGAGCTGTACACGATTTCGGCTCTCTAATAATTTCAATGCGAAATCAAGGAAAATCAATTTCTGATTTTACTTCAAAATATATCAATAAAAGAACAAGGATTTTATTTTTTCTTATCGCATTTTTAGAGTTATGGATTGTAATTGCCATTTTTGGTTTAGTAATAGCAATTATTTTCAAAATGTTTGCAACAGCAATAATTCCCATTTGGTCTCAAATTCCGATTGCTATGTTATTAGGATTTATGATATATAATAAAAAAGTAAAAAACAATTGGTTGCCTATTATTGCCGTTTTTATAATGTATTTAACAATAATCGTTGGGGAATATATCCCAATAAATATTCATGAAATTTGGGGAATCCCTCCAACGGGAATATGGACGATAATACTTTTGATCTATGTTTTCTTCGCTTCGATCTTGCCTGTAACGGTATTACTGCAACCACGAGATTTTATCAATGCATATCAATTGTTTTTTACAATATTGTTATTAGTTGGTGGAATTATCACATCTACAATATTCGGTGGTTTAGATATTGTTGCACCTATTTATAATGCATCACCAACAAAAGCTCCATCGCTTTGGCCATTTCTTTTTATTACAATTGCTTGTGGGGCTATTTCGGGATTTCACTCATTGGTTTCCTCAGGAACTACTTCAAAACAAATTCTTAATGAAAGTGACGCTCCTTTCGTTGGAATTGGTTCAATGCTTATGGAGGGTGTTTTAGCAACTTTAGTTATTATTGCTGTCGCTGCTGGGATTGGTTTAGGATATAACCATGGAGAATCAACTTTGTTCGGAATTGACGCTTGGAATTCTCATTACTCTTCTTGGGTAGCTGCTAAAGGGTTGGGTTCTAAAATTGGAGCATTTGTAAATGGGGCGGCAAACATGATCTGTAACATGGGTATCCCAAGATCAATTGCGGTTGTAATTATGGGTGTCTTTGTTGCATCTTTTGCCGGAACAACTTTAGATTCAGCAACTCGTATCCAGCGATATGTTTTAACGGAACTATTCACAGGAGCAAAAATCAATATTTTTAAAAACAAATATTTTTCCACTGCAGTTGCAGTTATTTCTGCAGGATTATTAGCATTTTCTACCGGAATTGGAGGAAAGGGAGCATTAAAATTGTGGCCACTTTTTGGTGCTGTAAATCAAACATTAGCTGCACTTGTGTTGATAATCATTACATTATTTCTAAGAAAAAAAGGCGGATACAAATGGTTAGTATCGGGTTTGCCAGCAATTTTTATGAGTGTTATGACAACTTGGGCGATCATTTTAAATCAGATATCATTTTATGAAAGTAATAATATTTTATTACAAATAGTTAATTTTACAATTTTCATTATTGTTGTTTGGATAATTATAGAAGGATTGTTAAAATTTTTCAAACAAACTGTTTAATCTAAAATAAAAATATTGATTGATTCGTATAAAGAAGCATTAATTCCCAACATTGATAAATATATCGCTTCATACCATAATTTTCATTTCTTATAACCATTATCACCAAATTTTAAAACCTTTATTTTTACTTCTGCTGTACCGTTGCCAACATAATCTAATTTTTTAGCAGCGGCATAAGAAAGATCTATGATCCTGCCTTGAATATATGGGCCTCTATCATTTATTTTCACAATTATCGACTTTTTATTTGCAATATTAGTAACTTTTACCATCGTGCCAAGAGGTAATGTTTTGTGAGCGGCCGTGAATGCGTACATATTGTAAATTTCGCCGTTTGCTGTCTTTTTCCCATGAAATTTCTTGCCATAATATGAAGCTGTTCCATGCCAGGATTGTCTATATGATAATTTTGGATTTTTTGTAACAGGGATCAACTTTGATTTTTTTATTGGTGATGATTGCTGTTTCTTTATATAACTTCTACTACTCCGGCTTGAATAAGATCTAGATGAAGAATGTGAAGATTTGTAACGAGGGAAAGATGTACACCCTATAATTAATATAAGAATTAAAATTATTATTATTTGGTTTTTCAATATATGATCCTTCTTTGGATTACTCTTCTAATTTTCTTTTCCTAATGAATTTGGGTCGTTTATGCTCCGGGTCTTTTTCAATTTCTTTTATTTTATTTTTTTCTTTTGTTGGAAATTCATCTTTAAGCAATTTTTCTTTTTCACTAATTTTAGGTTCTTGTTTAACTTGTTGTGATGTATCTTGCAGTGCTTTCTCTTTTTCTTCGATTATTTTTTTAATTGTTTCTATTCGTTTTTTACTTTTTGATGCATATTTTTTATCAGGAAAATCATCAGCTACTATTTGATAATATTTCATTGCTTCATCAATCGTACTATCAACTTCTATTAATTTATAATCATAAAGCCAAGCAATCTGATAATATATGTGAGCAATACTTGTCGAATCAATTGAACCTTTCAATATTAAATTGTGGAATTTGTCAATAGCTTGTAAATATTTATCTTCATTAATAAATGTTTTTTCAATTTCATATATCTGCTTTTGTTCTTTTTTATATCTCACACTATCAGGATTTGGTTTGCCTAAATAGTGGTATGTTAAAGATGATTCGGGGAATTTTTCAACCATTAAATTACGTAAACTGTCAGCTTTAATTGTATCGCTCTTTTCTGTTTCTAAAACAAAAGCCCAAGTATTTAATAATTGCGGTATGATATCAATATATGGAAAAGTTGATGAAATGTTATGATAAACCGATAAAGCAGAATCTACAGCATCAAAATAGAATACATAGTACTCAGCTTCATTAAAACGGATTCGTCCATAATTATTTGCATCTTTTTTAAATTGATCTAATTTCAATAAACGCAATGAATTTATTTTAGAAAAATCCAACTCTGATGAATCATTTTTAGATAAGCCCGTTTCTGATGAATCTATTTTCAATGAATCATTTTGGGAAAAATTTATTTTGTATAAATCTATCTTTGATGAATCTATAAAAGAATAGTTAGTGTTAGTAGAATCGGTGAGAATATTATAATATTCTCCCGGATGATCAACTAATTTCGGTTCTTTTTTAACTAATTGTGTCCTCTCATTTTCAATGTTTATATAATTACTAATAAGTCTATCCTTTTTGTTGGCATCAACAACAATTCCCTTCTTCAAATCATTGTCTTTTACTTTATTATAATTCTCTTTTGCCTTTTTAAAATCCATTTTATCAAATAAATAGATCTCTCCCAAATAATATGCAGCAAGCGACGCGGATGAAGTATTTTTGTGACTTTTTAAGACCGATTCATATTTCGAAATCGCTTTTTCATTTTGATTTTCGTAATATAATATCAAACCTAATTCAACTTCTAATTGAGGCCAAATTTTTTCATAATCTAGATCCCCCAACATTTCCTCAATTAATTTTTTACCTTTTGCATATCGTTTTTGTAATCTATATACTTTTATGTATTGCAATTTAACATCCATAAGTAATGACGGATCTTTAGATATTTTCTTTGCTTTTTCCAATTTCTGCAAAGCATCTTTTAGCATATTTTTATCAGTATAAATAACAGCTAAATTATAAAGTAATTGACTCTTTTCTATTCTATCCTTGGTGTTAATTATTGCTTGATTAAAATATGAGAATGTTTTTTCATCATCTCCCTCTTCTAAGGCCAAATATCCTGCTAAACTCATTGCGTCACTAAAATATTTTCGGTTGTTTTTATTTTTAATGAATCGCTCCAATATAGAAAATGCCATATCTTTTTTATTCTGCCTAAAGTAACATTTTGCTATCCATAATTGAGCTTTGGGAAAATATTCACTATTAGGATATTCTAATATTAATTCCGATAATTTTTTACGAGCAATTAAATATTTCCCTAATTGGAAATTACAAACACCATAGTAATACATTGCATCATCCACATATTTTGAATTAGGAAATTTCATTATCACTTTCTGAGATTTTGCAGCCGCTTCATTTAAACTCTTTACCGTTTTGGAAGACAATGACCCTTTCTCTTTTTCTTTTCCGTATGCAGTTTGAGATTCATTAAACAACTGTTTTGCATTATAAAATGTGTTAAAATACGCACATCCGGATAATATCATTATCAATATTAATAAAATAATATTAACTTGTATTCGCCTATTATTTTTCATTTTCAATTCATTGCCTCTTATGTATTCATTTATATTATTTCTCAAGTCCTTTGTTTCCCATTTTCTAAATTATATTTTAAACTATTTACTCAATAATTATTTTCCCATTTATCATTACACTAACAATATCTTTTTTGTTAATAAATGGGTTGCTTGAAAAAAACAACATATTTGCTCTTTTGCCAATTTTAATCTCACCATAATGTTCATTGACACGAAAAAACATTGCTGGAATATTTGTCATTGCATCAATAAATCGTTCCTTGTCACTTTGCTTTTTAATTGTAATTAAAGCAGAATTCCAACCTGAATAATTTTTCAATATCGGAATATATTTATCTCTTTCTTCACTTGTCGTTTGGTTTAAATAATTTACATATTCTCTTACATCTTGAAACAATATTGCCGATATTAAATGATTACTCGAATTGGAAACTTCACTCAATAATTCATAAGCAACAATATAATTGATATGAAATTGAGAAAATATTTGCAGCAAGTTTTCAATTTGCTTTTGGTCATTAATTATTAAATATATTGGCATTTCTTCAAATAGATTTTCTAACAATAAATTATTCATTTTATAATTAATAAAATGTTGAACATTTATAGTGTCAGCATAATCATTAATCAAAAATTCACCATAATTTCGAATACGATTATCAATGGTTAAAAGTTCAAATGGACTAAATTTGTTAATAGTAATACCAATTGGTGAAATTGGGATATCTAATTTTGGGTAAATTTTAAGTGTGGAAATTTGATCTGTACCATTAAGTGAATAACATAAATAAGTACAAATACCGAATTGGGAATATTTCAATTTTTTAGAATAATTATAATTAATTTTATCAATTTCAATAAATTTTACTTTACTGTAGGATGAATCAAGGTCAATATTTTTTAAGGGTAAAACCAATCCGGGTAAAGCCGTCATTGTTGACAGATCTAAGGAATTGCCATATTTTGGCAAAGAATCAAAATTTGTAATTTCTCTGATAATACCATTATCAATTTTTATTTTAATACTATCCTGCCAAATCCCATTTCCCAAATACGCTTTTTTTAAAAATACAAAAGTCGGCTGTGTAAAGCATATTGAAAAAACAGATATTAATATTAAACTTATTATTTTAATTCTATTCAACATCTTCTATTTGGTTTGAATATTTAAACAAGTTATTTTACCATCAAATCCTGAAAGTAAAATATCACCTGAATCTGTCACCACAGGTGTATTTAGTAATCCTATACTTATTCTCTGCTCCCAAATTAATTTGCCTGTTTCGGAAGATACAGAATAAATATATCCTTTTTGTGTAGTAAAATATATTTTCCCATTTTTTTCTACGGCATAAGACGGATCAATATCATAACCGTAATCTAATCCGGACTTCCACTTAATTTTTAAATCATTTGAAATTGTAGAAACAGCAACTAAAGTATCTTGCATTGTTTTTATGTAGATCATTCTACTTTTTTCTGATAATCCAATACTCTCTCTCCCTGTAAATGAATTTGTTCGCCAAACTGTTTCACCATTGTTAATATTTATCGCAGTTATAAATCTATCCGGAGCAACTATAAAAACCTTATTATATGCACCTATTGGATTACAGGCAGCAGGTGAATACAATTTCCCATTTATACCACCTGACCATTTCCAAACTAATTTTCCATCTGCAATGCTTAATGCATAAATTGTTTCGTCCCACGCACCAAAAATGACCTTATCTTTATACAACAATGGTGTACTTTCAATAAATCCGTTAATTCCAGAATATTCCCATTTTAACTTGCCATCACTTAAATTAATTGCTCTAAATTTTTTATCACTACCACCAACAAATATTGTATTTTTAAAAACTACAGGTGAAGTAACGATCGCCGCGCCAGTTTTATACTTCCAATTCAATTCGCCGTTTTGGATATCTAAACAATAAATATATGAATCAGATGAAGTAACAATTACACTATTGCGATAAACATTCGGAGTTGTATAAATACCTGCATTAGTATGAAATTTCCAGATCAATTTTCCGTCTGATAATGAGATAGCAGTAACATCACCTGAACTATTGCCAAAAATTACCATATCATCATCCACTTTTACAGGTGCTGCCACCAAATATCCTGAATCGTAACTCCATTTCTTATGAAAAATAGAATTGATTGGAATGGAAAAATCCGATTTTTGAAGTTGATTATCATAGTGTTTTTTTCCAATAGGCAATGAATGCCATTTTTTGGGATTATTAGTGTTTACAATTTTATTATAGAATAATGCAGAATCAGAGTTTATCTCTACAATATTATATCCACCATATTCTTCGCTGTTACTTAATGTTGATCTACTCATTACACCAGGAATTCCACTAAAATCATATTTTTTATTCGCATGTCCATGTCCATGCAAAACAAACTGAACATTATATTTTTTAACAATATTTATAAATTCTAAATAATTGGAAACAGATTTATTAATCGGATAATGTGTAATGAAAATTATTGGTTGAGATTTGTTCTTGAGATTTCCTAATTCCGATTTTAACCATTGCAGATCTTCGGGTGAGAAGAAACCCGGCGCCATTCTCATAATCGGTCCCTGATGAAGACCAATGAAACGAATACCATTATATTCAAAGTTGAATTTATCTTTTCCCCAAAGTTTTTTAAATTTCGTGCATCCGGAAGCAGACCACTTTGTATCGTGATTCCCCGGAATAATATGATACTTAACATTTAATTCGTCTAAAATCACTTTTGCAGTATCTAAATTATTATCAATATCCATTTCGGAAATATCACCGGAAACAATAACAAAATCAATATTAGACAATGAATTTACATCTTTTACAGCCAAAGCCAAATCATGTGCGGCTCCATCAGACCCAACATGTGTATCAGTAAGCCATGCGAACTTAATATCATTACCATTTACAGTTAGTGTAACAATGAAAATCAGTATAATTGTTATTACAATATTTTTAAACTTTTCCATATAATACTCCAAATATTCATATTATATTATCATTTTAAATAATATAAAAAAAATATTAGCAAATTAAAACAGATAACGTAATTACTTTCGTTTAGTTAAAAACATTTTTATAAATTGTGTTTAAAAAATAATATGCTAAATAAATTACAAACATTAGCGCTGTTTTTTTATGTAATTAGAACAAACCACAAATTCATAATATATAATTTATTTATATAAAAAAATTATGATTACATATTTTGTTTTAATTAAAATATATAAGAAATATCTAAATTACTTTTTAAAAATTCTTGTGTGTTACCAGTTTCAAAATCATCCAAAATAGAAATACCACCAAACTTCATTATAAAATAAACGTTATCTGAAAATTTATAACCCAATTTAATCATTCCCTTTACATCAAAATCATATGTACTACTTATACTATTGTATTGCTCTTTTAATTCTTGGTAACAAACTCCAGCACCAATCTCATATCCAAAAATGGCTTTTGTTCTGTTATTTACGTTTGCATCAATAATAAAATTTGCAATATATGTAGTTAAATCAGCACGCGAATTTCCACTATTTAAATAATATTCCCCCTCAACTCCTAAATTATGCATAAATCCCATTAATTCATATATGTTGGATATTTTTAATTGTATAGAACCACCATATCCATTATGATATGGACGATTCACACTTTGCCAAAAAGGAATTAAATAACCACTAGAAAATGTTAGCATAAGTCTATTTGGTTCCTTATCTTTTTCAAGTTGTTGCTCTGCTCTAAATAACGTATCATATTTCTCATCATTAATTTCTTTTACCAATTGCTTAAAACTGTTGCTCTGTTTGTAATCTTCTGCATTAAGATTAATTATTGAAATCAGCAAAAACATTATGGTAGTAAGTATGATTTTTTTTTGTTTCATAATAAATACTCCTCAATTTTTATTAATTTAAATCAATTTTTCTACATTTGCAATAAATTTTTTAATTTTCTTTAATATCTCTTATATAAATATTATTTTATTGTATGGAAAGGAAATCATATCATATTAAAACTAATATAATTTTAACATTTATTTTACTTATTTCTACATTTCTTTTATCAAACTTAAAAGGTGAAGATACATATTATGGATGGGCTTATCTATCATCACAAAGCAATTTTGAAATAATTAAAAATGATTTGCCTGTAAATATTCAAACCCGATATTATTCCCATGCATTAAATGCCTTTAGTTTTTCCATTGATGAAAATATTCAAGAAACAATTGTTAAAATGAAATATATTCAAGGAATAAAACAAATTTCACCAATGTTTGAACTTACTATTCCTCAGCCAATTAAAATTCAGCAATTATTCAAAACTAAATCAGATGATCTTTATGGTGAAATGTATGAACAACTTAATACACTGGGAATACCCGAGTTACACAAAAAAGGAATTACCGGTGATGGCATACGGATTGGAATAGTAGATGCCGGATTTAAAAAATCATTAGATGCATTTAGTAAAATTCTTAACGAAAATAGGTTAATAGCAGAAAAAGATTTTGTATTCGATGATAATAATACCTCAGATGAAAGTGAAGATGGAGAGAATGGTTATATACAAAGTCATGGCACGGGAACCTGGTCGATAATTGGAGCTTATGTTGAAGGGGAACAAGTTGGTGGTGCATACAATGCTGAATTTGTAATTGCAAAAACGGAAGATATTAGATCCGAAACGAGAATAGAAGAGGATAATTTTGTTGCAGCAATAGAGTGGTTTGATAGTTTAGATGTTGATATTGTTTCTTCATCACTTGCCTATAGAGATTTTGATGGCGATCTTAATGATTATTCTTATGAAGATATGAACGGCATGACTACTGCAATTGCACAAATTTGTAATTGGGCAGCTAATAGAGGAACCATTATAGTTACTGCTATGGGAAATGAAGCAAATGCCTATTCTGACATTAATCAATCAATTTGGTCACCTGCCGATGCTTTTGGTGTTGTTGCAGTCGGCGCTACCGATTTTTCAGGTGAAGTAGCAAGCTTTTCAAGCAGAGGGCCAACCTCAGATGGTAGAATTAAACCTGATATTTCCGCTCCCGGTACAAATATTACACATGCAAGTTTACAGGGCGGCGTCTCTACTGGAAGCGGCACTTCTTATTCTACTCCATTAATTGCAAGTGGCGTTGCACTTTTGAAACAAATTCATACTGAGTGGACTTTAAATGATTTCATTAATGCTTTTTCAGAGAATTCTTATTTACCAAATGCAAACAATGATATTGGTTATGGGATTCCTGATTTTAATAAAATCGCTATCAATTCATTTGATAGTGATACAATTAAATCAACTCTGAAAATCTGGCCAAATCCAACTAAATCAAATATTTTTCTTAAATGGACAAATACCAATCCAAATGAGACAATTAATATCTATAATTTGCTCGGTCAAAAGATCTTTACTACAACTAATTTTTCATTAAATAAAAACCATGAGCTCTACATAAGATTAGGAGATATCCCTACCGGGATTTATTTTGTTCAAACAAAGAAAACATCTGGAAAATTTGTAAGATTTTAATCAATAAATTATTTATTAATTTTACAGTTTATCAACTTCAATTTCAATCTTATTATTTATATTTATCTTTCTGCCACTTTTCACTCTGCCAATAGTTGAGCAATTGACATTGTTTTTTTGAGCGATTTTTATAAGCTCTATCAGATTTTGTTCATCCAAAGAGACCAATATTACAGATTGTGATTCACCAAGCAAAAAAAAGTCATCTCTTATTTTTCTGTCAAAAAAAATATTTGCTCCTATATCTTCTGCACTATCTTTAATAATATTAATAAGAGAAAAAATCAATCCACCTTTAGATATTTTAATAGCAGATTTAATTATTCCTATTTTAATACTCTCATGAATTACATGATTAATATTTCTAACTACTTCAAAATTGGGCTTTTGAAGAATCGTTTCGCTATTTTTTTTCATTATCGACAAATATGCGCTGCCTTTGATTTCGCCATTTAAATTACCAACAATACAAATAAAATCTCCATCATTTTTAAAATATGGTGTTATTGGGTTTACTTTATCATCTAATAATCCATAAGTTATATTTGAAATTGTTGATTTTTTGTCATCTACCATATCATCCATTTTACAATTAAGTGTTGAAATGTCAAAATATGAACAAACCTCTGCAATTTGGTGAATAGTTTGTTCTGTTTCATCTTCAAGAAAATAATTAATTGCCTTTATTTCAGATCCCGTAGCCATGTTTTTTTGAATAGAATCAACTATATTTACCGCAATCAAATTTTGATCAACTCCAGAAGTTGCATAATCACCAACGGTAATTACAATTGATTTATTTAAATTTCTATGTCTTATTCCCAATGAATCATTTGTAGTAAATAATAACTCATTATCATAAGTGGCTAAGATTTGATAATTCTTTTGGATAATACGCTTGGCAACCATTTCTTTAATTATTTTTAATAGATCTTCCGGCTCTGGAATTGTTTCAATATCAATATCAGTATTTTTATGCTCACTCAACCATTCATTATCAGAATATTTATGTCTATGATTTTCAGTTGAAATAACATCAAAACATTGAAAGGGAATTTTTAATTGTTGATCACCATTATGCAAATTCAATTTCGTGTCTGTAATTATTTTACCAAGTTGAAAATTTTCTATTTTATTTGTTTTAAAAAACTCTTTTGCCTCTTTTTTAAATTCCTTTTTGATAATCACAATCGTTTTTTCACTTAAAGATGAAAATAACAATTCATTAATGCCTTCTAATTTTAACTTATCATAGACCTTTTTTGATAAAACATCAATCCCAACATTATATCTTTTATTAAATTTTATCAGTTCATTTAATAGACCTTTTTCGGAAATTGTTGTTAAGTTGATTATCCATATTTTTTTAAGCAGTTCGATCGTTTTATATTTATTTTTGCGTTTTGTGTCACTATTAATTTTATCTAAACTATTTTCAACAATAAAAAGTGAATCACCAATATTTACCTTTTCTTTTTTATTGATCTTACCTTTTATTCCAACAGTAACAATGTTTTTATTACTTTTATCCAAAATTGTAATTATAGGGTCTCCACCTTTTGCAACTACTCTCTTTGCAATTATATCTTTATTACATTTTTCTTCATTATCAAATTCTGAAATTAAATAATAATTATCGCCAACATTTACAGATTTGCTGGTTTTTAATTCCCGTAGTATTTTATGATTATTTTTATGTTTATATAATTTAGTATATTTATTAATATTTTGTTTAAAAGCGATCAGAAATTTTTCTTCCGGAATAGTTAATTCCCCTTCTTTCAAAATGGAAATTTCCTTAAATTCATATTCCGACAAATTTATTTTTTCTTCTTTTGCCATATATTAGCTCCAATCTGTTTAATGACCTCTTTCTTCTATTTTTAAACTCTCTATAAATTAATTATTTTTATTTATTTTTCAACTAACAAAATAAATTATTTCAGTTTCTCACATTAAGCTTTATATGATAATAATATAAGTTGTAATTAGCATTAAATATATTTATAATATGTATGTTATTTTTAGAAAATATGGCAAGATAAAATGAACACAATAGAAAAAATAAGAAAAAAAATCGATCAAACTGATCATAAATTGATCAAACTTCTTGACAAAAGAATGAATTATGCATATCAAATTGGAAAAATAAAAGGCAAAAATGGGTTACCAATACTTGTTCAAGATCGTGAAAAAGAAATTTATGATTCATTAAAAAATATAAACTTAAGCCATATAACTGATAATGAATTATTACACTTATTTAAAGAAATAATTAAACTCGGAAGAAAACATGGGGAATTGGGCAAAATGGAACACAATAAAATTTAATTAACTAAAAAATCAGGTGAGAAAACAGTAAAATGATAGTAATATTTGAAAAAAATGCTAAACAAAGAGATATTCAAAAAGTTGAAAACTATTTAAAACAAAAGAATTTTGGATTAAACAAGTCACAAGGAGAAGACCACCTTGTTTTAGGTGTTATCGGCAATGTAATTACAAT
The DNA here is from genome assembly GCA_034723415.1 of Fidelibacterota bacterium. Taxonomy (GTDB): domain Bacteria; phylum Fidelibacterota; class Fidelibacteria; order Fidelibacterales; family Fidelibacteraceae; genus TCS52. The sequence continues at coordinate 23,183 of JAYEOX010000150.1, forward strand.
AAACATAGATAGATTAAAAGAATTCAATGGTGTAGAAAATGCTATCAGGATCAGCGAATCCTATAAAAGATGTTCCAGAACTTTCAAGCCAACCGATACAATAGTCAAAGCAGGCAATACTTCTATTGGAGGAAAAGATATTGTTGTTATCGCAGGTCCCTGTTCGGTTGAAAATGAGAAAATGGTTCACAGTATTGCAAAAAAAGTGACAAAAAGTGGTGCAAAAATAATCAGGGGTGGAGCTTATAAACCTCGCTCATCTCCATATAGTTTCCAAGGTTTAGGTGAAGAGGGTTTAAAATATCTTAATAAAGCTGCTAGAGAAAATAATGTTCCTTGTATTTCTGAATTAATGTCTGCAGATAAACTGGAATTATTTGAGAAATATGTTGACATTATTCAGATAGGTGCAAGAAATATGCAAAATTTTACGCTTTTAAAAGAACTTTCAAACACAAAAAAACCAATTATGTTAAAAAGGGGAATTTCGGCAACAGTAGAGGAGTGGTTGAATTCAGCAGAATATATTGTTAGTGGTGGAAATCCTAATGTTATCTTATGTGAAAGAGGAATTCGTACTTTTGAAAACTCTACTCGTTTCACTTTAGATCTTTCTTCTGTACCTGTTATAAAAAAACTATCTCATTTACCAATTATTGTTGACCCAAGTCATGCTATGGGAAATCGGAAATTGGTTTTGCCAATGGCAAGAGCAGCAATTGCCGTAGGTGCAGATGGGATAATGGTTGAAATTCACGAACATCCAGGAGAGGCATTATCTGACGGGCCACAATCATTATTTCCAAAACAATTTGAAGAATTAATGACCGACTTAAAAATTATATCAAATTCAATTGGAAGAAAAATTTATGGAATAGAATGAAATATGAAAAATAAAATACAGTTTAGCGTGATCGGATATGGACGATTTGGAAAATTATGGACAGAAATATTGTCCAAACATGGTGATGTGTCCGTTTTTGATAAAAAGAAAAATTTTCAGATAAAAAAAATTCACTTTGTAGATCTTAAAGAAGCACTCAAAAAAGAGGTAATATTTTTATGTATTCCTATTTCACAAATGGAATCGTTTTTAAAAGAAAACATGTCCAAAATATCAAAAACTTCAACAGTTATTGATACTGCTTCTGTAAAAGAATTGCCATTAAAATGGATGGACAAACATATTCCAAATATTCCACATCTGGGCCTCCATCCTCTTTTCGGACCTGATAGTTATGCAAAAAATCGGATAAATTTAATCATAATTTCGACTTCTAAAAAATTTCCTTCGCTTATAGAAAAGTGGCAAAAAATATTGGAAAGCTGGCACTTCTTCACACGTATCGTTTCGGCATCTGATCATGATAAAAGCATTGCCTTTTCACAAGGAATGACACATTTCGTTGGCAACATTGTTAAAAAAATGAATATCTCCAAAACCGAAACACCAACATTGGGTTATAGTATGCTGATGTCTGTAGAACAGTTTTGTGAAAATAATACAAGTCAACTTTTTAGAGATATGATCTCATATAATCGTCATTCGGGAGAAATGCTTAAATCATTTTTACAAGCCACTCATGATGTATCTTCCAATTTTATAAAGAAAACTATCGATTATGATTTGCCCTTTTCAATTGGCGTAATGGGAGCTAAAGGAAGCTTTTCACACGAAGCTGCAAATAATTGGCTGAAAAATAAACATATTAAAAAGGGAAAAATAAAATATTTAATTACAGCAAAAAAAGTATTTGATGAACTTAATTGCGGTAAAATACAATTGGGAATTTTACCAATTCAAAATGCCGTAGGCGGCGTAGTAGATGAAACAATATTAGGACTTTCAAAATACAGGTGTAAAATAAAAGAACATTTCCCATTCGTTGTAAATCAATGTTTGATCAAACATAAAGATTTTAAAGATAATAAACCAAAAGAGATACATTCTCATCCACAAGCGTTGAAACAATGTAAAGATTATTTACAAAAACATTTTCCCGAAGTCCCATTGGTTGAAGAAAATGACACTGCTTCGGCTGCACAAAACTTAGCGAAAAACAAATTAGGAAAAGATGTATTTGTAATCGCTCCGGAAGCATCTGTAAAACTTTATGATCTAAAATTAGTTGAAAAAAATATTCAGGATCTTGGATATAATATTACTGACTTTGTTATAGTAATTAAAGACTGAAAAGATTTCTCGCCCGCCTGCCATTATAATAAAATGATTGTAAGTCGGGCAAAGTTGCCAATATGGAAATAAGAAACTAACTCAGAAAAAATCTATTTATAAATTAATTTTAAAATTAATATAGTTGAAGAAAAAATAAGTGATATCCCATTTGCAATAATGAGTGGGAAATCTTTAATTAAAATTCCATAAATAAACCATAAAAGCATTCCGGTGGTAAGTATTATATACATCTCTAAAGATATATCTTTCGTGTGTCTTGTTTTTATTATTTTTATCGCTTGAGGCATTGTTGAGATTGTTGTTGCTGTGGCAGCCATAAATCCAATTATCGTTATCCAATTCATTTGAGATTTTTCCCATTTATTTAAGTTTAATTTGGCAAATTCAAGTAACAAATGCAAGAAAAAAAGTACCTTTACCAAATTCCCAACTTCTGAAATTATAAACAAATGTATATGCTTTATTGAGCTTCTTTGACAATGATATTACTAAACATCATCAAAAATCATTTGATAATATCTATCTAATTTCATTTTCATCTCATCAATATTTAGATGACGACCTGTGCGGATCAGTTCTTTATCTTCCGAATAGACAAGAATTGTTGGGACAGCAAATACCATAAAAAATCCTGAAGCTTCCTTATTGTCATCCAGCTCAATAAGATGAAAAACAGCTCCTTTGTAATCTTTAGCTAATGCTCTTACTCTTGGTTGGATCACTTTACACACATTACAATTCTTTGTTGTAATATAAACAAATGAAAATTTTTGTTTTTTCATTTTTGCAAATTTATTATTCATATTATTTCCTATTCCATCCTCACAATGCAAATCGCCAAATTAATTTTCCAACAATAGTAGTTCGCTCTAAATTAAAATCATTTTCCGTATCATATTCTTGATTAATTACAAAATAAAAATAGCTGCCAATTTTTGGTATCCAATTTATTCTGTAATTTACTACAATGTTATTATCTTCATTATTCCATTGTGCAAACAAACTAGTTTGAAGTTTAGGGTTAAATGCATAAGCAATATTTCCGCCAAACTCGTCTGTTGTAAAGGAATGCTCCGGAAGTTGTATATAATTTCTTTCCCAATCTAATTCAAAATTTAAGTGTTTATTAATATTAAATGAGGGAAACAATCCAATTTTTTGACGATGACCTGTATAAAATTCGCCACCACTAACAATAGCAAATGCTGATATTTTCCTTCCGCCAAAAGTCTTCATTATTATTTCAAGACGATTGTCCCAATAATTACCTGCCGGGATTGTATCATTTCCAAATAATTCAAAACTCTCAGTTGGTTTGTCAATTTCATGTTGGACATTGAATTCAAAAAAATCGCCACTTTTTGCAACAAATCCAAATGGCCGCCATTCATAAAAAACCGATTCCGTCTTTTTGGTTTCATTATTGATATAATAGTTAATATCAATCGGTTTAAAAATTAGGTTTCTAAAGAATGATAACTTCTTAAATCGCGGATTAAATTGCAATTCCGTAGCAAACATTTGGTAATTCGTTCTGCTTCTATAACCCATCTCAGGATTAAATTCAGATTGAACAGTTGTGAATTCAAAATCATATTCGACAACATCATTTGGATAATTTAAAAAAACACTATAGGTAAGATTGTCGTGATTCAAATTTTCAGCTTCCCCAAAATCTTTGGTTTCTGACAATGCAAACGATCCACCGACACGAAGATTTTTCTTATCAAGAAATTTTGTTGTTGAATATGTAAAATCAGTCCCATAAACTCTATTATAATGGTCTTTAGAATATTTCTGCGTTACAATTCCGCCAATGCTCGATTGCTTAAAAATATCTTGTTTCACTTTTACAACAGAATAATTTGTTGAAGGAATTGAATCAACTTCGCTTGTTTGAATTGTCATGATTCCAAAATTTGTTTTATTCAATTTCCCAAATAATCTCCCACCACCTAATATTGGAACTTTTGTTCCATCATCAATACCTATTCTACGACTATAGAAAAGACGAGTTCTATCTACATTCATTTTGTAATAGCTATTTCCTTCAAGAAAAAACTGTCTCTTTTCAGGATAATATATTGAAAACCTTGAAAGATTAATTTGCTTCCTGTCCGATTCAACTTGAGCAAAATCGGTATTTACTGAAAAATTTAATTTCAAAGTTGGTGTAATATCGAAATTTATCTCGCCACCAATCTTGGTTGTATTTTCAGTTTCACCATCAACAAATTCATAACCGCTAAGGATATATGGCTTGATTTCTATTTTTGTTCCTTGCTCAATATTCTCAATTCCAATTAGTTTACCACCTTGAGAAATACTTTCTACATCATACAACCTTGACCACCCCTGCCACATAAGCTGTTCTTTTTTCCTTCGAATATTTCTCTCAAAATTAATACCCCAAATTTGTGATTTTTCTTTTTTAAATTTCAATGTACTGAAAGGAATTTTCATTTCTGCGAACCAACCATCTTCGGTTATTCTCGTCACAACATCCCAAACACCATTCCAATCTTTGTTAAACTCCTTGCCTTCATCACCGACCAAAACATCTGCCTTTGCACCATTTGGATTCGTTACAAATAAATATCCGTTTCTGTTATCATTAAATGTGCTGATCATTATTTCAAAATTATCATCACTTCTCCAACTAAAATCACGAGCCATTTTTTGTGCCGAAATTTTTTCTGGCTCACTATCAAAACACCAAATACCAAAATAGATTTCATTTTTATTGTAAACAACTTTAACTTTAGTTTTTTCTGTTGCCGGTTCTCCTTCATTTTGTTCCCTTTGTGTAAAATTCTCAATACCGGCAATTCTATTCCAGCAATTTTCATCTAAATTTCCATCTATTTTAATTTGTCCTTTGTAGAACATTGCTCTGAGTGAATCGGGTTTAGAATGCTGTGCAACAAGATTGATGCTTAATAAAAATGTTGTTAAGCAGATTACGAAATTTTTCATTATTCCATTATTATTTTTGGCATATTGTTTTTTATAAATTTGTTTCTAATTATTAAATATCTGTTTTTTATTCCAATTCTACATTCAAATCAGTTAGAATAAGTGAATCAACAGAATCAAAATATCCTCCTGATTCTCCCGATACTGTCGTATTTTCAATCCCATTTATTGTGATTATTCTTTGAATTAAACCTTGCTTGCTTATAAGATCAGAGACACAGATATCATCATCCCACTCACCATCATGATCCATATCATAAAGCCATTTTATTTCATAACATTCAAAAGTGCCAACATTTAACTCTACATCCTTTTTATCAATAACTTTTTTATCCAACCGCCAAGGATCGTTATCTTGTCTGAATATCCATTGATCACCAATTTCAATTGGATATTGTAATATTTTTAAAGGCGGGTCTTCATAAATAATTGAATCTGAAAAAACTCTTTGGTTTGGTATTGCTTGCTGTATAAAATCAGACAATTGCTTATAATTCTTGAATTTTAATCCTTTAAAGACAATTGAACCCTCACTTTGTTTTTTAAGCAAGATAATGGAACCGCCTGATTTATAAGCATATTCAAAAAGGCCATCATTATTATTTTTATAATAATTTATTGCTGTGCTCATAGAATTTATTCCTGTGATACTACTATCAACTCCAACGACTTCAATTGCTTCAACTAAATTTTCAAGAGTAACTTTTTTTGTAACCTTTACAGAAACGCCAGACGAAAAAGTTGAAGTATCTTCATATTGATGTTGAATAATAGCAGTATCTGAATAAGAATACATATTCCAACTGTGTGTATATTCCCAAGTGTTACCGATTGAGAGTGGATATTCAAAACTTTCATTATTTTCATCTTCCGGACCAAAACAGGAATAAATGCTCAATAGAAAAACACCAAGAAGAATTATTTTCTTTATATTAACTTTTTCTGAGATATTGAATAACATGGTTTTATTATTACTAATTACTTTGTGTACATTATTTACTTTTGACATATAATCCTATTAATATATTTTATTCAGATTCTATTATAAATATTTTATTTGTTATTTTTATTACTCTTATTATTTTTTCCTCTTAGCTCTTTTCCTATCATTCTCATTAAGTAAAATTTTTCTTATACGAATTGACTTTGGTGTTACTTCAATATATTCATCTTTCCCAACATATTCCATTGCTTCTTCTAATGAAAATTTTACTGCCGGGGCGATTGAAGTTTTTTCATCTGCACCTGAAGCACGCATATTTGATAGTTTTTTTGTCTTCGTTACATTAGCTACAATATCTTCATCTTTATTGCTTTCTCCGATCACTTGCCCTGCATATACTTTTTCATTTGGATCAATAAAAAATTGTCCTCTATCCTGTAACTTGTCAATCGAATATGCGACAGATAATCCTGTATTCATCGCTATCAGTGCACCATTTCTTTTACTTTTTATATTACCTTTCCATGGCTCATAACCGTGAAACCGATGCGAAATTACAGCTTCTCCTTTTGTTGCAATTAACATAGGATTTGTAATTCCTATTAGTCCTCTTGCAGATATTTTAAATTCAAGATTTATCCTATCATTCCTTGGCTCAATATTTAAAATATCTCCCTTTCGTTTACTGACAATTTCAATTACTTTTCCTGAATATTTTTCCGGAACACTTACATATAATAGTTCTATCGGTTCATGTTTAAATCCATCTATCTCTTTAATAACTACATTTGGCTGACCTAATTGAAATTCGTAACCTTCACGTCTCATTGTTTCCACTAAAATGGATAAGTGAAGAACGCCTCTGCCATAAACCCGCAATTTATCCGGTGAATTTGTTTCTTCAACTTTTAATGCCAAATTCTTTTCCGTCTCTTTAAACAATCTTTCTCTGAGATGTCTTGAGGTTACAAATTTTCCCTCTTTGCCAAAAAATGGTGAATCATTAATTGTAAAAATCATGCTCATTGACGGTTCGTCAACTGAAATTGGTGTTAATGCTTCCGGGTCTTCAGAATCTGCAATTGTGTCCCCAATATCAAAATGCTCAAGACCAACAATAGCTACTATTTCCCCTGATTTAACTTCTTTTTTTGTTTTCTCTTTTCCCAACCCTTCAAAAAGAAATAGTTCTTTTACTACAGCTTTGTTTGTTTCACCATTTTTCTGAACAATGGCAACCTCTTCTCCCATTTTTATACTTCCACGATGTATTCTTCCTACCGCAATCCTTCCTGTATATGAAGAATAGTCCAAAGAGCTGATCTGTAATTGTAAAGTCCCGGGATTATCTTTTGGAGAATCAAAATATTCAATAATTGTATCTAATAAAAAAGTAATATCTCTCGTCGGCGTTTCCCAATCGGGCCCCATCCATCCTTGTTTTGAAGAACCATAAATAACAGGATATTCCAACTGCTCTTCTGTCGCATCAAGTGAAAACATTAATTCAAAAACATCCTCATTTGTCTTTTCAGGATCACAATTTAGCTTGTCAACTTTATTAATTACTAATATGGGTTTTAAGCCAAGTTCCAAAGCTTTTTGCAAAACAAATCTCGTCTGAGGCATAGGTCCCTCAAAAGCATCAACAACCAGCAAAACCCCATCTGCCATATTCAATACACGCTCAACTTCTCCACCAAAATCGGAGTGACCGGGGGTATCAATAATATTTATTTTCGTCCCTTTGTATCTTACCGAAACATTTTTTGATAAAATAGTTATTCCTCGTTCGCGCTCCAAATCATTTGAATCTAAAATCAAATCCCGCACCTCCTGATTTTCTCTGAATAGTTCCGTCTGGTGCAAAATTCTATCAACTAATGTTGTCTTTCCATGATCAACATGTGCAATAATTGCAATATTTCTTATGTCCATTTATTTCCTTATTTCTCTTTATTAATAATATTTTAAACGATTTTTCATATCCTTTTTCTTAAAATTCACTTACTTAAATTTACAAAAAAATAATTAATTATCACACT
>JAYEOX010000150.1:31443-32766 GCA_034723415.1 Fidelibacterota bacterium
AATCATATGCTTTTCTAACTAATTCATTTGTCAAAGTTGGTTTGATCATTTCCTGCCACTCTTCTGTATTCCATGTATTTAGTTTTTTATGTACAATATAATATTTTTCCGGAATAGGATGAGTACCAATTATAACCTTAATTTTATATTTCAATTCAATAAATTTTTTGAAATGTGATATATAGGGACAGGGTGGATATCCTACAACAAAACCCGTAGCAAAATGAATAACTTCTACTCCGTTTTTTATCATTTCTTCAGGAGTATTTTCAATATTGCCACCCGGACAGCCACCACAACTTGTATATCCGGCAATCTCCAATTGTTCATCTTTGCTATAAATATCGAAAGCTCCATCTCTATTTCGCATAGCTCTGAAACACTTTCCACCTGCACAATTTTTGTAACGATCACATATAATAATTCCTATTTTCATTTTTTCACTCGCTTATTTGATTGTTTTTTATATCTTCATAGAAATTAGCACAACTAATCGTTCTATAGGGTGTAAGCCATAAAAACCCAATACCTAAAGACCAAATAGAAAGTAACCACCAACCAATGAATCTTAATCTTAAACAGAAATATTTCCACTTAAAACCTTTCATCATTTCTTGACTTTTTCTTAAAGCATCCATACCACCAATAGAATCGTTTTCTGACAAAATATAAAATACTTGTGAATATGAAATTGCAACAATAATTCCGGGAAAAATTAATAAAAGTGACCACAAAAACACAAATACTCCTTTTAAAAGATATGCTACTAATGCAGTTCCAAAATCCTTTTGAAATCCTTCAAATATTTGCTTAAGTTTTGCATCTTGATTTCTCGCCATTGTCAATGAAAAAATTGCAAGTCCTATTGCCATCGGTCCACCGATCAGCAATGTTGCAATTCCATTTGATGTTGCAGCAGCCATAATTAACCAGAAAACTAAAAATGTCCCAACTGCTAATCCCCATTTTCCAGTTAAAGATCTTCGAGCTTTTGCCATTAATTCTCTGTTTTCCATAATTAACTCCCTTTTTAACAATTTATATTTTCTTCAATTGTCAATTGTTCAATACATATATTCTCTGGAGAGTTTTTGACCAAGGAAAAAGTAATCCGGAGAATAAAGTAAATAGTGCAACTCCACCTAAAATTATCACAAGTCGAATCCAATCATCACCGGCATCTATTCTCTCTCCGACAATAACAATTGTAATTCTAATCCATTCAATAGCTCCCAAAATTAAAACTATCTGAACTAATCTGGCAATCCAAACTCGTTTAACAAAAAGAGTAAATGGTAAAATTACACAAAAAATTACAAGTGG
>JAYEOX010000151.1:0-9381 GCA_034723415.1 Fidelibacterota bacterium
GATAAAATCATCTATATCAATATTAAATTCATATAAGGTGCCAATGGCAAAATTACGATATTCACTAAGTTTATCTCCATTTTTGCATAGATATTTATATAAGGGAAACATATATGGAATTAGTAATATTTATAAAACAATTTACGGATTTGAAATTATAGCATCCAGTTCACTCGGTTGGGATAGAAAAATAGATATTCATCTTTGTGGAAAAGGCGGAAGTTATTCAGATACTAAAAATAGAATTGATGAACATATGGAAAATTATAATTATAATAAACCTTACACAAATATTGGAGTTTCTTATAATTATGTTAATATAAGCCAATTGTCCCCAACAATAATTGGTTCGAAAATAGAAATAAATTCTCAGGTCGGGCAAGAAGTTGATAAATTAGGAAAATTTGATTCTTTTGAAGAAGACGCATATTTGAAAATTGATATTCAAGGTGAATTCGGCAAAAAACTAATTAATACTTTTAGAATATATGGGAATTTTAGATATAGTAAAATATATGGGAATGCGCCTTTATTAGAATATATCATTCAAGATCAACCACAATATTTACAGTATGAAATTGGTGAAGATTTTTTTGCAGATAACATTTGGAGTGGACTATTTGGAGCATGTAATAAATTTTTCTTTAAGGATTTTTGGATAAAATTACAATTTTTTATTAGAGAATCACACCATATTAATATTAATGATCCAGATTATTTTTCAAATACATCCCAAATTGGGAGTGAATTATTTCTTGTATATGAAACACCTATTGGTCCAATTAGTTATGGTATCTCAATATTGAATAATGATAATTATACTCCAATATCTTGGGCAAGGATTGGACTTGAATTTTGAAAAAAATAAGAAAGTATAAAATGATAGAAAAAAAGTATATAGAATACAGATCAACGAATTCAGATTACAGAAGTAAAATATTCGTGAATTCGTGGCTTATTAATAGTAAAAAAACATGACTACAATTTTAAGATCAAACAGTAAGATAAATATTGGGCTCAGGATTCTTGGAAAAAGGAAAGATGGCTATCATTTAATTGAGACGGTTTTTCAGGAGATAGATTTTTCTGACGAAATAATTGTTGAAAATAATGGAACTGGAGTTTTTACTATTGAATGTAATAACAAATCATTAGAAACAGATAATAATATAATAATTAAGACAGCTAAATTAATAAAACCACTATTGCCAACTAATTTTGGAGCTCATTTTAAATTAAAAAAGAATATTCCTATAGGAGCTGGGTTGGGAGGCGGATCTGCAAATGCGGCTGCTGTTTTGAAATATTTATTTAATTGTTTTGAAAAGTCCAAAATCAACGATAATGATAAAAAACGATTATTATTAAAGTATGCTGCAGAATTGGGTGCCGATGTACCTTTCTTTCTTGATGGTGGAACTTCTTATGCATCGGGAATTGGCGAAAATTTAGAAAAAACAGATATTCCCAAAGAGTGGTTTGCATTATTAATTATTCCAAAATTCTCTATATCCACACAATGGGCATACAAATCATTAAATATTTCCTTGACAGATAGAATAAAAAACACTATTTTATCAAGCTATTTAAAAAATGGTTTTAAATGGCAGTTTTTTGAAAATGATTTTGAAAAAATTATTATTCCGGCATATCCGCAAATTGGTTTTATTAAAGAAAGATTGGAAAAGAATGATGCTGTTTTTACCAGTTTGTCGGGTTCTGGCTCGACTGTGTATGGAATATTTGAAAGTTTATCATCGGCGAAAAAAGCGAAAAGTAATTTACAGGAATTTGGTAAAGCTATTATTGCAAGACCGATATAAAAATAAAAATTATTCTCGGGGGTCGTCTAATGGTAGGACACATGGTTTTGGTCCATGCAATAGGGGTTCGATTCCCTTTCCCTGAGCCAAACATATACATAATAATAAGTAATCTATTAAAAAAGTGAGAAATTTGGTATGGAATTAAAAATATTTTCCGGTAGCTCTAATTTACCATTAGCAAAGAAAATTTGTGATTCTTTGGATATGAAATTGGGAAATTTAACTCTCGAACGATTTAGTGATGGTGAGATCTGGTGTAAATTTGAAGAAAGTATCAGAGGTGATGATGTTTTTATTGTTCAATCAACCAATTCACCTGCTGAAAATTATTTAGAGTTGTTATTATTATTGGATGCTGCAAAAAGAGCTTCTGCTGACAGAATTACAGCGGTTATTCCCTATTATGGCTATGCAAGACAAGACAGGAAAGATCAACCTCGTGTTCCAATTTCTGCAAGTTTGCTTATAAATCTAATTGTAAAAGCAGGTGCTCAAAGGTTGATTGCAATGGATTTACATTCTACTCAGATCCAAGGTTATGTAGATGTTCCATTCGATCATTTGTATTCAAGGCCAGCTTTTTTAAATTATTTTAAACAGAGCAGTATGTTGAAAGAAAATACAGTAATTGTCGCACCGGATATGGGAAGCGTTCCAATGGCACGAAGTTTTGCATCACATTGGAACAAAAAAATGGCAATAATTGATAAAAGGCGAACGGCTCATAATAAAGCTGAAATTATGCACTTAATTGGAAATGTCAAAGGTAAATCTGCTCTGTTACTTGATGATATGGCAGATACAGCCGGAACTCTTTGTGCTGCTTCAGAAAAATTAGTTGATATGGGAGCTGTTGAAGTTAATGCATTATTTACGCATTCGGTACTATCAGGAGATGCAATTAAAAGAATAAAGAAATCAAAAATCTCAAATGTTATAACAACAGATACTATTGAAATGTCAGAAAAGAAGAAATTTAATAAATTAAAGATTGTTTCTGTTGCAGAAATTTTTGCAGAAGCAATTAATAGAACACATAACAATAAATCAATAAGTAAATTATTTTATTAAAAGGAAGGAGTAAATAAATTTATGAAAAAAAATGAACTAAAAGCAAATTTAAGAAAAGAGATAAATAAAAGGTCAAATAAAAAGATCAGAAAAGAAGGGAAAATTCCTGTAAATTATTATTCAAGAGGTGAAGATAATATAAACTTAATAATAGACAGTCATGATTTTATGCAAATATTAAAAACAGGAGTTCATGTTATTGATCTAAATATTGGCAAAAAGGCAAAAAATGTATTAATAAAAGAGATTCAATTTCATCCGGTAACAGATGAAATATTACATGTTGATTTCCAAGGTGTTTCTTTAAAAGAAGATATTGATGTCGATATCAATTTAAATTTTATCGGTGATGCAATAGGAATTAAAGAGGGTGGAGTTCCGGAAATGCAAATGCATAGTATTGAAATCAGATGTAAAGCCGGTGAAATTCCAAAATCTTTAGATGTTGATATCAGCCAAATGGACATCGGTGATATACTTTTTGTAAAAGATTTAGATTTTGGAGATTTAGAAATTTTATCAAATCCGGATTCTATTATTGCTACTGTTACTGTACCGCATATTGAACTAGAAGCTCAGATACCTGAAGAAGGAGAAGAACTTGAAGTCGGAGAAGTTGGTGCTGAAGAAGAAGTTGAAGGTGAAGTTGAAGGTGAAGAAGGAGTTGAAGCAGCAGAAGGTGAAGAAAAAACAGAAACAGATGGAAATAAAGATAAACAAGAAAAAGATAAGGAATAATATAACTTGAAGGCGATTGTTGGATTGGGAAATCCCGGAAGAAAATATTCTGATACAAGACATAATATTGGATTCATGATCATTGATGAATTATCAGATAGATTGGGATTAAAATTTAAATCCGGCAAAGGTGAATACCTATATGCTTCAAATAATAATGTAATGTTGATCAAACCATTGACATATATGAACAACAGTGGAATAGCAGTTCAGGAAATGATACAATATTTTAAAATATTGACTACCGATCTGCTTATTGTTTTTGATGATTTAGATCTTCCGTTTGGTAAAATTAGAATTCGATCAAACGGTTCCAGTGGAGGACACAATGGGTTAAAATCAATAATATATCATCTAAATACCGATATGTTTCATAGATTAAAAATTGGCATTAGTAATGAAAAAAGAGAATTTATTGAAGCAGATAAATTTGTATTGGGAAAATTCATAGAAAAAGAGAGAGAAGTAATTGAAGAGGTAATTACACAAAGTGTAAATATTATTGAAAAATTTATTTCTAACGACATTGAAGAATCGATCGATTTCAATAATAAAAACATGTTAACTATTAATTAAAATATAAAAATAAAATAAATTAAAGGAGAAATAACTTGAAACAATATGAGATACTTTTTATAGTCCATCCAAATTATGAAGATAACAGAATAACTAAAATAGTAAATAATGTAAAAGAAAAGATAACTAATAATGGTGGATCTATAATCAATGTAGATGAAATGGGAAAGAAAAAATTGGCTTATAAAATAAACAATCAAAGATATGGTAGTTACGTACTTATTAATTTTGAATCGGAGCCACAATTCATAGCAGAATTTAAAAAATGGTTAAAAATTCAATCACAGATATTAGCTAAACTTATTGTCAAATTGGATAATAAAGATTTAAAAGAGGACAATAAAAAAGGCATTAAAGAGGAAGAAGAAAAAACAGCAGTATCTGATGAAATTGAAAAAGAAGAGGAAGTAGCAGAAGATAAGAAATCTGATGATGAAAATATTGAAGAAGAATCAACAGACCAAAATAAAGAAGCTTAAGAAATAATTAAAATGATCAAAAAATTTATTAAGAGGAGAAATAATGGCATTTATTAATAAAGGGAAAATTTGTAAATTTTGTGAGAATAGAGATTTAAAAATTGATTATAAGGATTACAATAGTTTGAAAAAATTTTTAAATTCACAAGGTAAAATTATTCCAAGGCGGGTTACCGGATTATGCACAAAACACCAGAGGCATTTAGTAAAAGCAGTGAAAAGAGCTAGAAATATTGCACTACTTCCATATTCATATAATCTTGAGAATTAATTAAGAAAGGAATAAGTAAATGAAAATAATATTAAAAGAAAATATAGAAAAATTAGGGAATAAAAACGAAATAATTGATGTGAAAGATGGTTATGCAAGAAATTATCTATTTCCAAAAAAGTTGGCACTCAAAGCTACAAAAGCTAATATTAATGTTGTTAAAGAATTAGAACGAGTAAAAGATAAGAAAGAAAAATCAGTTGTTAGAACAGCTCAAAAATTAGCCGACAAATTAAAAAATATATCAATTACCGTATCCGCGGAAGCCGGTGAAGATGAAAAGATATTCGGCTCAATTACTACACAAAAAATTGCAGAATTATTGGATGAAAAGGGTTACAAAATCGATAAACACAATATAGTTATTGAAGCACCAATAAAAAACTTAGGTGTATTTAATATTCCGATTAAGTTACATACTGATATTACTGCAGAAGTAAAACTGTGGGTTGTTAAAAAATAATTTTAATAAAAAATGACAGTTTTACTAAATTGTTTTATTATAAGATGCTAAGTAAATATTAGCATCTTTTTTTATTGTATTTAGTTCTCATTTTAAATATTTTATTTATATGAAAAATCAAAAATATTGTGAAGTTGTTTTCCCGATACAAGTATTTAAATCTTTTTACTATAAATATTCTGTTGATCAACAGCATCAATTAAAACCGGGTATGAGAATTCTTGCTCCATTTGGTCAAAGAAATCAAATAGGATACTGTATAAGTGTTAATAATAATTCACTTAGAAGGGAAAACATAAAATATAAAAGTATAGTATCAATAATAGATAAAGAACCTATTTTTACGAAAGTTCAGATGAAATTTTTAAAGTGGATTTCGGAATACTATATTGCTCCTTTGGGATTGACTTTAAGAGCAGCACATCCATCTGAAACAGGATTTAAAAAGATCGAATTTATTGTAATGAAAGATGATAAATTAAAGACTGCGAAAGACACCCCGATACGCTCAACTACGGTACAGGCGAAAGAATACGAAAGTAAAACAAATGAAAAACTGAATTTTAAAAAATTGGAAGAAATAAATTTCCCGTCGGATGGAATGCCTTATTTGGATTTGGAAAATGTGCAAAATGAAAAAAGAGAAATAATAAAATCGATGATAGATAAAAATGTTTTGTCAATTGAAAATAGATGGCATAGAACCAATAAAGAAAAAAGTGCAAATTTTATTAAGTTGGTAAAACCCGATGAAGAGGTTAAAGGTAAAGTTCAAAAACATATTATTAAAATATTAAAAGAGATAGAAAACTCAGAAATGAAAATTTCTGAAATGAGTTCAAACTTTAATATTTCGTATTCATCAATAAGCTCGCTTGTAAAAAAAGGTATTTTAAAAAAATATTCAAAATCTGTTGATGTAGATCCTTTTCTTCAAGATTATTTTCCTAAAAAAAGAGACATTCAATATTCTAAAGAGCAGTTGAAAGTCATAAATAAAATAAAAAATAATAGTGAACATTTTTTTCCGGTTCTGTTAAAAGGGGTAACAGGAAGTGGAAAAACAGAGATCTATATTGAATTAGCAAGACATCAATTAGAACAAAATAAAGATGCAATTATTCTTGTTCCGGAGATAGCAATAACTCCTCATATTGCCGGGCGTTTTCGAAGTGAATTTAAAGACAAGGTTGCAATTTGGCATAGTCAATTAAGTGCAAGTGAAAGGTTATGGACTTGGTCAAAAATAATGAAAGGGGAAATAAAAATAGTAGTTGGAGCGCGCAGTGCAATTTTTTCTCCGTTAAAAAACATAGGGTTAATTGTTGTAGATGAAGAAAATGAAAATACGCATAAACAAGAAGATCAAACCCCAAGATATAATGCCAGAGATTCGGCTGTATATTATGCTAAGTTACTTAATATCCCAATAATTTTAGGAGGTGCTACTCCAAGTATTGAATCATATTATCAAGCTTCAATGGGAAAATATCATTCGTTAAATTTACTCAAAAGATTTGGTAAAGCTGTACATCCCAAAATCAAAATAGTTGATATGAAAAAGGAAAAATATGATACAAATGTCAGCAATGTTTTGTTACAAGCTATCTACGATAAAATTTCAAAAGGTGAGCAGGTAATTATTTTACAAAATCGGCGTGGTTATAATACTTTATTAAGATGTGCAAATTGTGGTGAAGTTGTTCAGTGTCCCAATTGCTCTGTATCTTTGACTTATCATAAATCTATTGACAGATTAATTTGTCATTATTGCGGATACAGTAAAGAAAAATTTAAACAGTGCCCAAATTGCAACAGTTATAAATTGAGAATCTTGGGTAGCGGTACTCAGCGAGTTGAGGAAATAATATCAAAAAAGATTCCAGATGTGAAAATTGTTAGAATGGATTATGATACAACAAGAACAAAAAATGCTCATGCGAGAATATTAAATAAGTTTGAAAATGGGGAATTCAATGTTTTGCTTGGTACACAAATGATCGCCAAGGGTTTGGATTTTCCCAATGTTACTCTAGTCGGAGTTATCAATGCAGATGTTGGCCTGGGATTACCGGATTTTAGAAGCACTGAAAAAACATTTCAATTAATCTATCAAGTTGCAGGTCGCAGCGGCAGAAGCGAAAAACCGGGTGAAGTAATTGTGCAAACATTTTCTCCGGAGCATATTGCAATAAAAATGGCGTCACATCTTGAATTAAAGAAATTTTATAATATCGAGATGTCTAACAGAAAAGAGCTTGATTATCCACCATTCAGCAGATTAGGATTAGTTAGAGTTGAAGGAAAAAGTTTAGATTTGGTTAAAAAAGATATATATAAAGTTTATAAAATCTTACAAAAGGAAATGAAATTAAAAAATATTTTAGGACCGGCTCCTGCTCCAATTGAAAAGTTACAAAACAAATTTCGTTGGCAAATATTGATCAAATCAAATAGGGATACGGATAGAAATGGAAGTAAAATGCGTAAAGCACTTGCAAGTATCAACAAATATAAAAAGAAATTCAATAAAAATGTCAGATTAATTATAAATATAGATCCATTATCAATAATTTAAAAAGGAGAAAAATGGAAAGTATTAAAAAAATCGTTTCGCCTCAGTTAGATAGAATTCATTCCGGAAAAGTAAGAGATAGTTTTCGCATTGATGATAAGATACGAATGATAGTTGCAACTGACCGTCTTTCAAGTTTTGATAGCGTTTTGGAAACATTAATTCCCGGTAAGGGAGCGATCCTAAATTCACTTGCTACTTTTTGGTTTGATAAGACGAAAGATATAATTGATAATCACCTTGTTAAATCAATTCATCCAAATATTTCATTGGTAAAAGAAGCAAAACCGATTAAACTTGAAATGATCGTGAGAGCTTATATTACAGGATCAGCTTGGAGAAAATATCAGGAAGGCGGTCGAGAACTTTCCGGCCAAAAAGTACCTGATGGTTTAGAGAAAAATCAAGCATTCTCAACTCCGATAGTAACTCCAACTACAAAAGAAAAAAGTGATAGAGAGATTACTGAAAAAGAAATTATTGCGGAAAAGTGGACTACACAAAAAATATATGATCAGATGAAGAAGATATCATTGAAACTTTTTGAAAGAGGACAAAAATTATTATCGGAGAGGGGAATAATATTAGTTGATACAAAATATGAATTTGGTTTGATTGGAAATAAACTAATTTTGATCGATGAAATTCATACACCGGATTCTTCTCGTTTTTGGTCAGTAGAAGATTATAAAAAAAATCCATCAAAAGTAGAACAGATCGACAAAGAGTTCGTCAGAAATTATTTAATGGCAAATAAAATTGATGGACAATTTCCTACAAAATTACCAAGCAAAATTGTAAAAGAAACTCAGAGAAGATATAACAATATTTATACGATGATCACCGGTAAAAAATTAAACAATAAAAATGAAAATGCTATTGAAAGGATGAAAAATGATCTGATAAAACAAAAGTATATGAAAGACGGGTTTGTTGCAATAATTATGGGCTCAAAATCCGATTTGCAATTTTGTAAAAAAATAAAGGAAGAGATTGAGAAGTATGATATTTTTGCGGATATGAGAATTGTTTCTGCACATAAAAATGGTGAACGGATTTTGGAAATTGCAGATGAATATAACAATTCAATGGAACCCGGAGCTGTGATTGCTGTTGCCGGTCGTTCAAATGGGCTTGGTGGAGCGTTATCAGCCAATTTAAATATTCCTGTTTTTAATTGTCCTCCGTTTAAAGATAAAATTGATTTGCTGACAAATGTAAATTCTTCATTGATGATGCCTTCGAATACTCCGGCAGCAACAGTAACAGATCCAAAGAATGCGGCTTTAATTTCCTTGCGAAGTTTGAATATTAAAAGGTTAAAAGATAAGTTTTCAAAAGAGATTGTAAAAATGAAAGCAGGATTAAAAAAAGATGATGAG
>JAYEOX010000152.1:0-9300 GCA_034723415.1 Fidelibacterota bacterium
GCTTGTGATTCTCCTGCAAAAGCTGCCATTAAATTTTTCTCTGTCTTAGTTCCTTTAATATCACTCATATTCATCTCCTTTTCTTTTTTTTGCTAAACATTTTTTACAAATCCCCTTAAAATAGACCTGAATTTCATCAATTTTATTTCCATCTATCATTTTCTTATTACATAAATCATTAAAATCTATATTAATATCATATATTTCACCACATTTTTTACATAAAAAGTGATTGTGATCTTTAGTAATTATATCATATCTGGTTTCGATTCCTGAAATTGTTAGTTCATTCACAACCCCCTTTTCATGGAATAACTTCAATGTATTATAAATTGTTGTTTTAGATATTGTTGGAATTCTGTTAATCAATTTATTATATATTACATCAACTGTTGGATGTATTAAATTGGCATGAAGATATTCCAAAATACACAATCTTTGATAAGTAGGTTTTATATCTTTACTTTCTAGTTCTTTTTTGATATGTTTCATATTTGTAATCATTACATATATAAAATAATAACATATTTTGAATTTGTCAAGTATTTTTTAAATTATTTTTTTCCTACACCAATTTCATCCAATAGAAAATCAGCATCATATAATTTGTCCAAAGCTTCGGTTATATATCCAATATGTACTGACACGGCTCTGCTTCTTTTTATATCGTAAACAAACCTTCCTGTCAAACTTTCAATATTTCCATCAAATATCAATCCTATAATTTCACCACTTTTATTTACAACCGGCGAACCTGAATTTCCACCTATAATGTCACAAGTTGAAACAAAATTCGACGGTGTTGATAAATTCAATTCATCCTTTTTTTGCCAAAATCTTTCGGGTAAAAAATATCCTTCCTCTCCCTTAAAACTAATTGCTCTGTCGTATAATCCGTATAATGTGGTAAAACATGGTGCATATGTTCCATTCATTTCATATCCTTTTACAGTCCCATAAGATAATCTCAAAGAAAAAGTAGCATCTGGATAAGCATCTTTCCCATATATTCCAAAACGAGCTTTGGCAATTTTTTCAGATGCAAAATTCAATTTGCTGGAAATTTTTTCCTTACGCCATTTTCTATCTTTTCTCATAATTGGATCGATTCTTTTGGCAAGTAAGATCAGAGGATCATTGCATTTTTCTACAGTTTCTTTTCCTCCGACTATAAGTTTTTTACGAAAATCCACTTGGTCTAATTTTGTTTCTGAAAATAACTTTTGTGCATATTCTTCAGGATTTCTGCCTCCGATCAAATTCTTAACAAACTCGTCATCTTCACCCAATTTCTTTTTTACTGTTTGAAACAGATCAACCATATTTACTTCTTCCAAATCTTTGTAAATTGGTGCCGGCGAAAATAATCTAAATTTCAATCTTTCAATATCTGCTTTATGATATCCTTCTAAACGCTCTTTATCCGATTTCTCAATTTCTTCTACAAATCTTACAATTCTGAGTGCATAATTACTCAAATTGGAAAAACTAATTTTTCGATAAAACATTTCATCATACTTTTCTTTTTCCAGTTCAATTACTTTGCTGATATTTTCCCAAGCATCGCCATATTTCTTTTTCATTTTTGAATCATTGTTAACCAATTCTTTCAACTTTTCTTCTTGTCTTTTTTTAAGATTTGTAATTGCAGTATCTTGTAAACCTTTATATTCACCTTGCATTGCTTTCAAACCATTTTTTAAACCGAATTGATATATCATAGCTTTTCTCTGCTGTTCCGGACCTCTTTTTGCATATTTTTTCAATAAAGCTAATTTTCTATCAATAAAATCAAGTACATAAGGATAAATATAATCTCTTTGAAATTCTAATTGTGAGAATGTATAGAGCCGATCAGTTGAACCCGGATGACCGGAGACAAAAACTAATTCATTTTTTTTAACTCCATCAGGATTCCATTTTAAGTAATTTTTGCTATTAATTAAATTTCCATTTTCATATACACGAAACATAGCAAAATCAAGGTCATAGCGAGGATATGTAAAATTATCATTATATCCGCCGAAAAAAGCTACACTTCTTTCGGGAGCAAAAACAAGTCGAACATCGGTGTATTTCTTATATTGATAAAGCCAATATTCCCCACCATGATATAAGCTTACAACTTCACATTCCATACCAGTTTTCTCTTTATTTCTGTTTTCAATCTCCGCCATTTTTGCCTTCTTCGCCTTATAGTTTTCAGCTACACTCTTATCGGATTCAACTACTGAAATCACTTCATTTGTAACATTTTCAAAATCAACTAAAACATTCACCTCGAGATCTTTGCATTTTATTTCATCTTCCAAATTTTCTGCTTTAAATCCTGTCTTTACATAATTTCTATCCTCTCCGGACATTTTTTGCAATTGCCCTACTGCTACATGGTGATTTGTCAATACTAAACCATCCGGGCTAATAAATGAACCCGAACCTCCATCCATGAATCTCACACTCGATAAACGAATATGATCCAGCCAATTTTGACTTGGTTCAAAATCATATTTCTTTTGTAATTGTTTCATCGGTGGATTATCAAATGTCCACATTCCTTCATCAGCAAATAAAAAACTACCTAACAAAATAGTTAAAATCATAAATAATTTAAAATACTTCATTTTGCCTCCTTCTGTTATTTATTGTTAGTTTAATGTTTTATGTATTTAATATCAATAAAATAATTTAAATTTTTTTGCTTTTCAATCTATTCTTTAAAACTTAATGATTTTTTATCTTTGATATGATTAAAAAGCCATAAAAGACGATCGCATTGGATATAATTCCAACCACTAAACCATCAATCCCGAAAGGATTTTTCATAATGAAATTCCAAATAATAACACCTGATACACCTGCAACCGCACCGGCAATAAAATGAGAAAATTTAACCTTAAATCCCAAAATAGCAGATACCAAAGGCACCAGAATGATCGGTGACCAAAAATTATATGCATAAATTAAAATGTCCAATATACTTCTGATTTTTATTGCAAAAAATACCGAAATAACTCCAACCAATATATTAATAAAACGTACAGACATCATTTCTACTTTTACAGTCATTTTTTTTCTTTTCAGAGGTGTGATAATATCGTGAATAAATGAAACTGAAGCAGCATTTAGAAAAGAATCTGCTGAGGACATAACAATTGAAATAACACCTGCTACAACAATTCCGCAAATACCTACGGGCAATACTTCTTTGATCACAAATGGCATGGATAAATTTGGATCAAGTCCAGGATTTAGTGTGAAGGCAATCAATCCGATAAGTCCTGTTATTGCAAAAAACGGTATAGAAAAAAGGCCACTCCATAATGTTCCCTTACGAATATGATTTTTATCTTTAGCTAAAAATAATCTTTGTACATATGGTGGCACCAATGTTTCGCCTAATAAGAAAGTTAGAAAAAGTGAAACGAAAACGGTTATAGATTTGTAACCTCCCAGAAAAGTAAAATGAGTTGCAGGAACAGCGGCTTGGATCTCACTAAATCCACCTATTTTTATTATACCAAATATTAGAGTTAATGGAATACCGATCGAAAGAACTACAAATTGAATTATATCGGTATAAACAACCGAACGCATTCCACCAACAGTTGAATATATAAATACAATACCAAATCCAATAAATATTCCGTAAATTTGCGGTATATTTAAGAATACATTAAAAATATAACCAATAGAACCAATTTGAGCTCCTAAAATTCCGGCACAAACAATAACGGAAAAAAATCCGGTAATAACTTTAGAAAATTTTCCATAATGTTTGTTCATTATATCACCAACAGAAATTGCTGTATTATAATTGTCCATGTGCGGAGCAATAAATTTTGCTACTAATATTTCCTTTAAACTAAACCCCCAGAGAGCAAAAATATTAACTATTCCAAAAAGAAATACCTTTTCAGCATTTCCCATAGAAAAACCACCGCCAATAAATGAAGCAGAAAGAGTTGCAAAGATAATGAATGAACCAAATGAGCGTCCAGCTACTGAAAATTGAGAAAGATCTTTTACTTTTCTACCTGCAAAAAGTCCAACAATCAAAATGATCAACAGATACAAAATTACAATTATTTTATCCATATATTTTCCTTATTTTTTGATATTGTCTAAATGATTATTCTAACAAAACAACAATATTAATCATACTCATACGGTTCAATCTAAGGCAATCGGCATTATTAGCATTCAAAGCAAACTTAACAAAACGCCCCAAACAATTAAAACCAAAAATACACATAAAAAAATAAATTTACCAAGATTTTTAAATAAAAACTTCCGAAGTTTAAAAAATAATGAAACCATAAATAAAATAAAAATTTCAGAATCTATAAATAAGAAACTTGTAAGTTTGATAACATGCAAAAAAAATCTCTGAAAGAGAATAATAAATATAAAATCCCGAATGGGATTTAATTTTAATAACTACAGGTGTCAACCTGTAGATAAGAAACTATCACAAAAATAAAACTACGGAGTAGTTTAATAATATTTAACTCTTTCAGAGTTAGATTTTATGACGATATCCTAGCCATAAGGCGTTGCCCTATGTTGGACTATCATTCCCTGTTAGGGAATTTTGGAAAAAACATTTTTCTATTATAATAAAAATTAAAAATTTGTATATTTATTCTAATTAAATTAATTTTAAGGAAATTAAAATGAATTACAACAAACTTAACTCCGATGAAAAAAATGTTATTTTAAATAAAGGTACCGAACCGGCATTCTCAGGTAAATTCAATAATTACAAAAAAGCAGGAATCTATATTTGCAAAAAATGTAATGCTCCTCTATACAATTCAAACGATAAATTCGATTCAGGATGTGGTTGGCCGAGTTTCGATGATGAGATAAAAGGAGCAATAATAAGATCCGTAGATGCAGACGGAGTTCGGACAGAGATCACTTGTGCAAATTGCGGTGCTCATCTCGGACATATTTTTACAGGCGAACAATTTACTGCAAAAAATATTCGTCATTGTGTAAATTCCATTTCAATGAATTTTATTCCAAAAGATAAAATTGAAACTGCTATTTTTGCCGGCGGATGTTTTTGGGGCATAGAATATTATTTTAAAAAAGCCAATGGCGTAATTTCAACTGAAGTTGGTTATTCAGGCGGAAAAAAACAAAACCCGACTTATATCGATGTTAGTACTTCAAAAACCGGACATGCAGAGTGCGTAAAAATTACTTATAATTTAGCAGAAATTTCATTTAAAGAATTAGCTAAACTATTTTTTGAAATTCATGATTTCACCCAAGTTAACAGACAAGGTCCGGACATTGGGAATCAATACCGCTCGGAAATTTTTTATACAACTGATAAACAGAAAAAAATTGTAAATAATTTAATAAAATTGCTTGAAAAGAAAAATTATACCGTAGCTACAAAAATTTCAAAAGCAAAAAAATTTTGGAAAGCAGAAAAATATCATCAAAATTATTTTGCAAAACAGGGCGAAATTCCAACTTGTCATAGTTATAAAAAAATATTTTAAAAGGAGAAATAGATGAAAAGAATAAAATTATTATTATTTTCGATTTTTTTATTCACTTCCATAATTAGTTTGAATGCTCAAAGTTCAGATGATATTTTTAAAATGATAAAGTCATCCGGCGACACTTCTGACTATCCGAAAGCAAACAGAATTTTGATTTTTGACAGCACAAAAGTAGATGTGATGGAAAGTGGAATGAATATTGAAACGAATCATTATTTAACCAAAATTCTAACAAAAAAAGGTGCGAAAAATTTACGAGCAATTCAATATCGATACGAACCGTCATCGGCACTTATCAAAATTCGTAAAGTTACAATTTACAAAAAAACCGGAGAAACAATTGAAATTAATCCCGAAAATATCTACGATTATCCGGCACCTGCTTGGAGTATCTTATGGGGTTCAAGACAAAAAATGATAGCAATCGGCCGTTTAGAAGTTAGCGATGCTGTTGAAGTAGAATATTTTCAAAAAGGTTTCACTTATGCACTTCTCGATGATGAAAACGATAGATTTATTCCACCAATGGAAGGACACTTTTATAGTATCAAACCATTTTGGTCATCAATTCCAATTCTTGAAAAATATTATGAAGTTAAAATTCCAAAAGATAAATCGCTACAATATAAAGTTTATCACGGTGAATTAGAATTTTCAAAGAAAGAGACAAATGACAAAAATATTTTCATCTGGAGCAAAAAAGATATAGAACCATTTGAAAAAGAAAAACACATGGTTTCACAATATAATGTTGCACCAAAAATTGTATTATCAACAGCAAAAAATTGGGAAGCAAAATCCGTTTGGTTTTATAATGTAAATCATGATTATGGAAGTTTTGAGTTTACACCTGAAATTAAAAGGAAGAGTTTAGAAATAATAAAAGATGCAAAAACCGATCTGGAAAAAATTTCATTGCTGACTCATTGGGTTGCTGAAAATATTCGCTATTTTGGTCTGACAATGGGAAAAGGTGAAGGTTACACTTTACACAAAGGAAGCATGACTTTTCGTGACAGATGCGGAGTTTGTAAAGATAAAGCGGGAATGTTGATAACAATGTTGAGAGCTGTTGGATTTGAATCTTATGCAGCAATGACAATGGCAGGAGCAAAGATTGATTCAATACCAGCCGACTATTTCAATCATTCTGTTGTAGTTGTAAAATACAACGGAAAATATAAATTACTCGATCCAACTTGGGTTCCGGGTGTTAGAGAATTGTGGTCAAGTGCAGAACAGCAGCAGAATTATCTGATCGGTGCTCCGGAAGGAATTGACTTGAGAATGACACCGATTTCACCGGCCGAAGAACATTATTATAGAGTGAATGGAAATTCAAAATTAGAAGCTGATGGAACACTGAATGGAAGTTTTATTATTGAGGCGGAAAAACAATCGGATGCACGATTCAGAAGAGTTCTCAGAGGAAAACATAAAAATAGTTGGAAAATATTTTTTGAAGAGATGATGTATCATATTTCTCCGAATGTTGAGATCGAAAATATTTCATATCAAGATCCCTATGATATTTCCAAGCCGATGAAAATTGAGATTGAATATAAAATTCCTAATTATGCTTTTGTGACAGAAAATGAAATTCATTTCACACCGATTGTTGCAACTTACCCGTTTTGGAATAGAACGATTAATTATCATTTATTTATGGATTTGTCTGAAAAAGAAAAGAAATACGGCTTTAGATACAGCTGTTCACGACTTGTAAATTTTAAAGAAAAAATTATTTTCCCGAATTCTTATAAAGCAAAAATAATTCCGGAATATGAATCAGTTGACAGCACCTCAACTTCTTTTAATGCAAATTATAGAACAAACAATGATACTCTATTTTTTGATATGAATTTAGTATTTGAGAAACGAGTTTATGAATCTGATGAGTGGAATGCTTTCAAAAATTCTGTCGAAAAAGTAAAAGAATTGGCAAAAGATAAAATCGTTCTTGAAAAAACAGGAGATCTGAAATGAAAAAATTTATTTATACGATAATTCTATTAGTAATAATTGGCACAGTAAATTTATGTATTATTCACAAACAAAACGATCATAATGCAGACGCAAAATATGTAGAAATTATAAATGAATATATTCTAAATGAAAATGGAAGCATAGATTTTATTCATCATCATAAAGTTAAATTGAATACATATTATGCAATACGATATCTCGGTGATGACAGAATTACATACAACCCAAAATATCAAAAAATGGAGATCATCAAATCGGAAACAAAAATGAATGATGGAACGTTTGTACCAACTCCGGAAAATGGATACAACGAAGTTCTACCGCGATGTGCTACAAAAGCTCCCTCTTATAATCATTTGCGAGAAATGGTTGTAACTCATACAGGACTTGACATTGGCTCGGTTATTGATTTCAAATACTCAATTCATACTAAAAAAGATTTTCTCCCAAATTTAATGGGTGAAGAAATTTTTGCCAACTTCTATCCTATTAAAAAAATGACTGTAAAAATAACAATTCCTGCAGATAAAAATCTGAATTACGAATTGTTCAATTCAACAAAAAAAGTAAAAGTAAAAGAAAATGAATCTACAAAAACATTTACTTGGAAATTTGAAAATATTCCTACAGTTGTTCATGAAAGTAACCAAAGTGAAATTGGAGAATTTTCATCTCGACTTGTTTTTTCTACTTTAAAATCTTGGGAAGCACTTAGTGAATATCTTAAATCATTAACAGAAAAATCAATGAAAATAGATAAAAAATTAAAAACAGAAATTAAAGATGATTTGTCTGATGAAACCGATGACTTAATGAAAATTATTACAGCACAAAAAAATATAAATGAAAATGTTGGAACTACAACTTGTTCTCCGGCAATTTACGGATACAAACCAAAATCAGTCAGAAAAACATTTTATGAAAATAATGGCACAGCTTTTGATAAATCATTACTTTTATCCTCTTATTTAAAATTTGCAGATGTAAAAGCAACACCAATTTTTGTTTCAAAATATAATAATTTCTCAAATAAAGTTCCTTCACTTTTACAGTTCGATAATTTTATTGTATTGAGTAAGGATTCATCGGGAAAAATTTATCTCAATCCAATTCACGAACAGAAGAATAATTATTCATTCAACATTGGTGACAAAACAATATTTGACTTTAATAATGAAACAAAAACACTGACAAAAATTCAAAAAAATAATGAATACAAACATGGTCAAAAGATCATTTTGAATTTAAATCTGGAAAATGACTTAACTCTCAAAGGTGATTACAAATTAATTTACAGTGGAATTTACAATCCTTATTATGAACTTTATGAAAATGAAGAAAATGTAAAAAAAGTAATGAATGAAATTATCGACGGCACAAAAATTGACAGTGCTGAATGTTTGAAAATGAATCAATACGAATCAATTATCGATGTAAAATTAAGTTCTGACGATACATTGAAAATTAAAAATGATTACATTAGATGGAAATTACCACAACTTTCACAGAGTTTTAATAATCGTAAAATCAGTGTTGCTCAAACAAAACGACAAACACCACTCTATTTAGAAAATGATTTTTGTGAAAATTACACGATAAATATAAATTTGCCTAATTCTATAAAATGTATAAATCCTGATACATCAATAAATATTGAAAATAAAATCGGGATTGTAAATATTGAATTCCAAAATGAGAAAAATAAAATAACTGTTAAAAGAAAATTGTTTGTAAATAAAAGTGTGATTTTACCAATAAATTATAAACTTTTTAGAAATTTAATTGTCATTTGGCA
>JAYEOX010000153.1:0-1742 GCA_034723415.1 Fidelibacterota bacterium
CTTTGAGTACTTTGCGCTTTTTCCTTTGTGAATTTTAGTGTAAAATCTTTAATTGTCGTTCTCATTTCATTTCTTGACCTGTGAAATGTTTACTATATTAAATTTTATTTATAAATTTATTTAATTTTAGCGAAGACAATATTTAACTGAGTTTACTTATTAATAAGAAATAGCAATAATATTTAATAAAAACTAAAAAAAATAATATTTTGTGATATTTATCACAGGTTTTTTAAATAAACTTATATTATATTAATTATGTGTAATTTATAATTGTACAATTAAAAAAGGAGAAGTAAAAATGAAGAAATTATTGTTATTGGTTTTTGTCAGCGTTAGTTTTCTTTTTGCACCACCACTAATTCCTGATTTGGTCATTTACCAAGATGTCGATCAAAGTGTAAAGGATTATTATGCTGAGCAAGACAGTGTTTTTAATGATTGGATTTTAGATGCAGATTCAACCATTGTAAACAAAGGGTATTTTGGCTTGGCATTCTTAGGACTAGCTCATTCAGAATATTTTATTGATACTATGCTTGTCGAAACAAAATCATCATTTGATGAATTTGAAACTAATGCCGAGAATTTTGGTAATGGTTTAGATTCAACACTTGTAAATGTTTTTCGCAATGTAATTCACGCTGAAGATTTTGTTCACAATCTTGCTGTATATTTCAAATCGGGTGATTTCCAGCTTACAAAAGATAATATTAATGGTTTTGCAGTTGATGCTGAAAATTTTGCCGGCGAACTTGATTCATTATTTACATTTTATGAAGATTCACTTGATACTAATATGAACCAGTTTACAGAAAATATGGATTCATTATTTTCTAATGAAGATGATTTTGTGTTTACTTTAGAATTGTCAGGATTTAGCAGCGATTTTGACACAACTTATGAATTTTCACGTACTGCTTTTAATAGAATGTTTTCATTACCAGAACATTTCGTAAATTATGGTAATTCAATTGGAGACGGACTTGATATTTTGGATTCATTAGGTAAAGTTGGAAGTGGAGACCCACAACCTGCAATTGATTCATTTATTGCAGGACTTGAGGAATTACAAATTGCACTTGACACTTTAAAAGCAATTGGTACAAATCAACCATTTTCATCATTAGATATACCTGTTGATTATATTGATTCTGTCAAAGCAGTTGTTGATTCTGTTGATTTAATTTTGAAAGGAAAAGAATATTCTCTTGATCACGGAGAAGGAAAAACATTTCGTCCTGTTGGTTTAATTGAAAATGCTCCTTTTGGACTTCCTGATGTTTTCCTTGATTATTATTTTGCATCTAATCCTGCTACATATACATTCGGCAATATTTTCCCAAACGGTTTGCCATCAGATGTTATAGCTAAAATTAATAAAGATATGGTCATTAATATTGAGGATCCTGACTATTTAGAAAATACATACTTACCAAACAAAGCAATTGAATATTATTATGCAATTAATCCATATACAGGTAATCCAAATGATGGAGATCCACATGCCGGTTTAGGTGTTATTCAATATTTTCAATGTGTAGATGATTTTATGAAGAATGCGGAAGAAATCTATCGCTATTGTGATAACGCTAATATTGATAGTTTATTATTTCACTTTGATTGGTCAAAATTTGATTATTCAGATGAATTTTCAGAAATAAATAGTCAACTCAATTACATTGCTAATGTTGATATAGAAGATGTTTTTGTTATATTGCTAAAAGGCGGAGAAAATTGTT
>JAYEOX010000154.1:0-1711 GCA_034723415.1 Fidelibacterota bacterium
AATTCACAATATGAATTAAATAGTGGAAATACTACAAAAGAATTGGAAGAATATGGTTTTAATATATTTTTTAAAGTTTTTCGAATTTTTCCATCTCTAAGAATAGGGTATTCATATTTACAACCAATTATTCAAGGACCAGAAGTTGATTTAAGATATGATAAATTTATTAATTTTGGAGGAGTATTATCTTTTTTAAGTTTTAATACCGGTTTTCTTATACCAATTGGATCTCAAAAATGGAGTTTATCGGAAGGTAGTTATTATGAATTTGACGGAAAGGAAGTAACAAATGGAAATGCCACACCAACTGGCTTTATATATCCAGTTAAAGTGTCAGCAGGATTATCTTTTGGTCCTTTCGCGATTGGTCTCGGGTATATTAAATATTTTGCCCCTAGTGAATGGAGTGATTCAGATTATGAAGAAAAAAATGGAGACGATGTGAATTTTTTGGAAATACCAAAAGAATTGCTTCAGTATAAAATTAGTTCACTGGGAGGATTATGTATAGAATTAATAATAATTATTTAGTGATAATTTTATGTATTTAGTTTAAAATAATGAAAAAAAGGAAATAGTCCATGAAAAATCAATCTCTATTATTTTTTATCTTACTAATACTAATCCATCCAATTTTCTCCCAAGAGTTAAAAGAGATGGAAATTGAAACAGTTTCTGAAAGTGAATCTATACCTACTGTTGTCCTTAATTCTAACGAAGCTATTCTTGTTGTCCATTCTACAATAACTAAGTTGAATTTTGAAAGTAATCGAGGAATAATTAGTGTTGATAAACCTGATTTGGGAGAATATAGAGTGCACTTACATCCCGGCACCAATATTATTACTTTTAAAGCAGATGGATATTCACCGATAAAAAAGCGTTATCATATTCCTAAAAAAGAGTATAAAGAATTGCGGGTTAAGCCTAAAAGTTTAATGATACTTGAAAAAGAAAAAGCTTATGAGATTACTTTCAAATTAAATGTCGACAATGTTTATTGCTCTTACGAACAGTTTGCGCCGATCATGAAAAAGAACCGTTTAGCAAAATATAAATTACCTAAAGGTGAATATACATTTCGTTTTGAAAAAGATCAGTATAAAATCTATACAAAAAAAATCAAAGTAGAAAAAGACGAAACCTTTGAAATCAACCTTATAAAAGATAAAAGCCAGCGAATTCCATATCGACCACCGGGAATGGTTACTATTGAATCTAATCCTCCCGGTGCAGAAGTATTAATCAACGGACAAAAAATGGGCAGTACACCATTTAGTGGTGAATTGACATCAGGAAAACATCGCCTTGAAATTCGTAAAAAACTATACTATCAACATATAAGTGACTTTATATTAGAAGCAGGAGAGACAAAAAATATATCACATGCATTGAAACCGAAATATGGTTATCTATCAATAACAAGTCAATTAGAAGATGTTGAAATTTCTTTAGATGGAAAACCGATAGGAGCTACTCCAATTGATAAAGAACACGTCATGAGCGGTAAACATAAAATTATAGCAAAAAAAGATTCCTATCATAATTATGAAACAATTTTTGAAATTCAAGATAATCAGAAAAAAACTGTGAAAATTGTACTTGATCCGGCTATTGTTTCATTGGCAATTAACTCGTCACCTGAAGACGGCGTAGAAGTATGGGTTGATGGAAAATTGAAAGGAGTTACTCCATTTCTAGATAATTC
>JAYEOX010000155.1:0-1709 GCA_034723415.1 Fidelibacterota bacterium
TATTTAGATAAAAAACAGAATTTGAAATAACTCCAAGCGGATTAAGCAGCTCGTGTCCAACACTGCCTGAAAGTTGTCCCATTACTGCTAATTTTTCTTTGTTAATCAACTGTTTTTGGGCTTTTTCGAGTTTTTTTGTTCTTTCTTTTACAAGTTCTTCAAGATGTTTTTGATATTTATCTAATTCTTTTTTAGTATTTTTTAAAGCCTTAATACTCTTCTGTAATTCATAGGTTCGCTTTTCCACTAGATCTTCCAATAAGAGAGCCGATTTTTTCTTAACCCGATAACGATAATAAATAATGAAAGCAATTAAGAGAATGATCAATAAACCTATTATTAGCCGCAATCTCCCTGCACGAGCTTTTTCCAAACGATATTTATAAGTTTGATTCTCTTTTGCCTTTTTCTCTGTCTTATATTTTATCTGCATTTCTGTAATTTCTTCACTAAGTTTTTCTGAAAAATGTTCTTTTGTTAATTTCGCATAATCTTTCTGATATTTTAGTGCTTTTGGATAATTATTTTTTAATTCATAATACCATGAAAAATAATTTGTATTGTCTCGGATCAGTCCCTTATTTTCGAGTTTTTTAGCTAATTTCTGAGATTCAACTAAATAAGGATAAGCTTTATTGGGTTCTTTATTTTTTAGATAATATTCTGCAATGTTATAGGTTGTGAGAGATATTTCCCATTTATTGTCCAATTCTCTTACAATTTCCAATGATTTTAATCGATATTTCAATACCTTCTCTATTTTACCGGTTGCTAAATATACATTTGCAAGATTATTGTAAATTTGAGAAATGCCCATTTTATCATTGATCTTATTTTTGATTTTTAGTGCTTTGAAATAATAATCTAAAGCTTCATCATATTTTTCAGTTATTGCTTTTACATTTCCGAGATGAATGAAAGATTGAGAAATGTCCATCTTGTCACCAATTTCATTTCTTATATTCAGTGCTTTTTGAAAATATTCCAACGCTTCATCAAAATTGTCGAGATAGAAATTTGCCTGCCCAATATTTACATAAGAATGAGCAATACCGTCTTTATCATTAAGCTGTTCCATTATATCCAAAGATTTTATGAAATAATCCATTGACTTTTGAATATTGCCTATATTGTTGTAAGCAACACCAAGATGACCGAAAGCTACTGCTTTAGATTTTTTATCGTGAAATTTTTCAGATAATTTAATAGCTTGCTCAGCATAGGCAATTCTATTATCAGGTGATAATTCCCAGTATGTTCCTGCCAGTTTATTTAAAATTTCAATCTTTTCTTTACCTGACACACTGTTAAGTTTAACTTTTAAAGAATCTGTCTCGCCGGCAAAAGCAGTAAATACAAATACAAACAGAAGAAGTATTATAGATAAAATAAATCTTTTTTTAACACTCATCTCTGCTCCCATAAGCCCTTGAAAGGGCTGTGTGTTGTTCTTGGATATTGTTCTCCACAAGCTAACCCGATAAAATATACTTCGTATTTTAAGCTTGAGGTTAATGGATTTTTTATTTTCATAATTCTTGACCTGTCTGCCCAGTGAAATTGCTTTTATATTTCATCAGGGGTGAAATGTTTACCATATTAAATTTTGAAATTTTGAATTTCATTTTTCTCAACATTTTAATTTTTGAAATTTTGAAGTTTTGAATAACTCAATGCCCATCAATGACCCAATGACCATCAATGACCTT
>JAYEOX010000156.1:0-1706 GCA_034723415.1 Fidelibacterota bacterium
TAATTAAGAAAATTGCCGGTTTTAGAATATTTTCTGATGAGAATGGCAAAATGAATTTATCTGTAAAAGATGTAAATGGACAAATATTAGTTGTTTCTCAATTTACACTTTGTGCCAATTGGTTAAAAGGACGACGACCGAGTTTTACCAAAGCTGCATCTCCTACAAAGGGAAAAAATTTATACGAATATTTTGTAAATGAATTGATGAATTATGACATTTCGGTTAAAACAGGGAAATTTGGAGCGATGATGGATGTTTCATTAATCAATGACGGCCCTGCTACATTTGTTTTAGATAGTAAATTAAAAATTTAAAAAAATAAAAATGTTTATTTAATGATAAAAAATAATTAACTTATTAGAAAAAGGGAAGATATGGAAAAAAAAATAAGAATCGTATTAGCAAAACCGGGATTAGATGGTCACGATAGAGGAGCAAAAGTATTAGCGAATTCTTTTCGTGATGCAGGGATGGAAGTAATTTATCTTGGTTTACGACAAACACCGGAAATGATCGTAAATGCTGCTATTCAGGAAGATGCGGATGTTATTGCAGTTTCAATATTGTCGGGTGCACATATGACGATATTTCCTAAAATTGTAAAATTGAAAAAAGACAATGAAATTAATGATGTGTTGTTGATCGGTGGTGGTGTAATTCCTTCTAAAGATATTAAAGAATTAAAAGAAAATGGAGTTACTGAAATATTCGGTCCCGGAACTTCTACAAAAAAAATAAACCAATTTATCAATGATTGGTTTGTAAAAAATCCAAGAGATTAATGGATAAGAATAAAAAAAATACAAATTATAAGACGATTAGCTCTTGGCCGATTGAAGATAGACCGCGTGAAAAATTGGAAAAATATGGTGCGGATAAATTAACAGATGCAGAATTAATTGCAATTCTGATCAGGACAGGAACGAAACACAAGACAGCTGTGGATATCGCAAGACAGATAATTTCTGAAGTCGGGGGAATATCAAAATTAGGGCGAATGACTATTGGTGCTTTACAGAAAATAAATGGAATTGGTTTAGCCAAGGCAGTTACAATAGCTTCCGCTTTTCAGTTAGGTACAAGATACTCTAAACAAGATATAAATAAAGATTCACCAAAGATCACATCTCCTTCAGATGTAGCAAAAATTTATGGAAGTGAGCTCTCTTTATTAAATAATGAAGTATTTAAGATTCTTTTATTAAATAGCAATAATAGGATTTTTAAGGATGCTATCGTAAGTTCGGGTCATTTAAATGGCTCGGTTGTTCATTCGAGAGAAATATTCAAAATAGCCATCGATAATTTAGCTGCCGGTGTAATTTTAATGCATAATCATCCCAGTGGAAATAATAAACCAAGTAAAGAAGATATTTCCATTACGGAAAAAATAGTTAAGTCGGGAGAAATAATCGGTATTAAAGTATTAGATCATTTAATTATTGCAGACAAAAAATATTATAGTTTTGCAGATAATGGATTGATCTAATGAAAAATTTAACAAATTAAAGAGATGTTTTTATGATAAAAATTGGTAGAATAAATAAATTAATAGTTACAAAGTTAGTCGATTTTGGTGTTTATCTTGACGGGCTTGATCTGGGAGAGATATTGCTTCCTTCTCGCTATGTACCAAAAGATTGTGCAGTTGGAGATATGATAGATGTATTTATCTATTTTGATTCTGAAGATAGAATAATTGC
>JAYEOX010000157.1:0-1701 GCA_034723415.1 Fidelibacterota bacterium
TTTTTTTCTACAATTTTTATGCTATCTTCAGCAATTGTAATTTCTTCACTTTTTTCTGTTATTTTTTTCTCTTCTTTTTCATTTGATTGAGCAAAAATAATTATTGGAATTAAAAAAAGTATAATTAGTAAATTATTGAATTTTCTCATTTTGACACCTATGATAATATTCTATTTATTTTAATATCTCATGCTAACTGAATATATCAAATCTTTTATATATATGCAATTTATAAAAAAACCTAATAAATAAAAAAGGCCGGTGAAAATCACCGACCTTTTTATATACTAACTAAATAGTCCTATTTAGAAACCAACACCAAATGCTATTACGCTTTCGTTTCCAAGATTTTCTGTTGGACGATAAACATAATCAAGAATCAATTTAAAGTTTCCTAAATCATATCTCAAACCAGCTCCACCAGTCAAACCATATACAGTTTCACCTAAGCCCTCATGTTGTGGATCCTCTATCTGATAAGAATAACCACCTCTTAGATAAATCATATCTACTAAGTTTAATTCTCCACCAAATAATAACTCATCTCTTTGATTGTTATTTACTAAATATGATACTGCACCTAAAATAGGTCCTGCTTTATAACTAATTCCCATTTTCAAACTTGTTGGTAATCCATCGGAAGAAGTTGCTCTTTCAAAAAAGTTATTGAAAGTTTCTTCTTCGTTAGCTTCTGTTATCATACCTGATCCGGTATATTGCATATTTCCACTAACATTCTGAACAACAAGGCCAATAGCCAAGTTCTCAACATCCATCAAATCTTGATATTGAATACCAATGTCAAAAGCCAAAGATGTTGCTTTTGCTCTAGGAATACTTTCATAAATAACTTTACCGGTTATTCCAAAGTTGATCCGATCAGACAAATGGCGAGCATAAGAGAGCCCAATAGTAGAAAAAGTAGGTGAATAAGTAGCACCACCATCTCCGTCCATATCTTCAACTGTTGTAATTGGAATATCTCCAAAATCAAAACTTTTTAAACTAATACCGATGTTTCCTATTTTGCCTGCGCTTAATGCAACAGCAAAATAATTAACATTGATATCGGCAATTATTTGTGATGATGAAAAGAATCCGGCTCCACTGTTTTCAACATTACCAAGTCCTGCAGGATTCCAAAATAGAGCATCTACTGAACTTGTATTTGCAATATCTGCTCCACTCATTCCCAATGTGCGTCCGCCAACAGGTACTTGAACCTGTACACCGGCAGTTGTACCGATACGACTCGCATCACCCGGGAATAACAAAGAACTGAAAGCAAATAGTAATACAAGAGCAAATGCCATTTTGTATATTTTTTTTATTCTCATTTTATTCTCCTTTTTAATAATAGTTCAATTTTAATAATATTCAAGTATTTGTTTCTTCTGAATTATAACAAATTTCAATATTTTACTTGCACTTTCGTCAGGCATATTTATATAAGCAATATACATACCACTTGCTACAGGTAATCCAGATGCATTTGTTAAATCCCATTGTTCAAATTGACTATTTGCATTATTATGTTCTACAGTAGTTACCAATACTCCGGCAAGATTGTATATCTGAATAGTTGCTTTTTCAGGTAAGTGAGTAAATGTTATATATTCATCATATCTATGTGAAGCCAATGGATTATGTGCATAAAACGGATTTGGAAAAACATTAATCTTATCTAAATCTGCTGCCATT
>JAYEOX010000158.1:0-1689 GCA_034723415.1 Fidelibacterota bacterium
CCCATAAACATTCCATCTATTCCGTTTGCTCCCTCCGGCCAAAATCCGAAAGGTGCTTCATTTACATAATAGTCAGGAACAATTTCAAAATTTCTTGTTGTATCTCTTAATGCACCGGGACCAGTTGTATAATTTACCTCTGTTCTGGATACATTAAATTTAACAAATGTTTTATTACTTAATTGGCTTGTTAATTTAGCAGATAATACATTTGTTTTTCTCTGTGTTGTTGACCAATAATCAGTAATAAATACTCTGGAAGGAACTGTGAATCCACTACGATCAAGTGTTTTTGCAATTCCATACGGCGATACAAAAATACTACTACCGCCACTACGAGAAGCACTAGTAGCATTCATTGTGTTTATATTTGCAGAAAAAGAAAGTTTAGTTTTTCTTCCAATATCCGATGTTATTTTCAATACATTTGTAAAATTATCATACCCATCAGTTGCTAATGGTATAACATATTGTGTATTTTGTTTATAAAATGAATAGAAAAATCTTAAATTTCCCAATCCTTCACTAATCAATGGTACCGGCCCGCCAAATCCACCATCTATAATATAATCAGGTGTTTCTACAAATCCTTCTTTTCTGTGTTGCCATAAAAACACCTTCTGTGCTGCCATCGGTGTTAAATCATTTGTAGGATCGTTATCTTGCATTAATTCTTCAGAAACAGCATCCCATCCTTGAAATTCACGACCTTTATACTGCTGTAAAGTCCATTTATCCCAACTGCCATTTGAAGTTCCAACCCAACAAACATCATCATCTGTATATGGTCTTAACCAATATGAATTCTCATCATAAGGTGAAATACCAAAATGTTTTTTTGCCGGAGGACTGTATTTTACTAATACTGTAGCACTATAATTCTTTTTTGAACCTTCTTTCGTTACAACATTAACAACACCTGAACCAACATTACTATATTCAGCACTTAAGCCACCTTTATTAATAGAAATTTGATTAATTGCACTTTTTGGCATTGCAGTAATTGGTTCATTTGATCGACTATTTCGAGCAGGCATTCCATCTATCATTACCAATGTTTCATTACTTGAAGATCCTCTAATTGACATGGAAGAAGTTACACCGGCTTTTGTACTAACAATTTCACCAATTGTAGAAGCAGGTAATTTTTTTATTTCATCTGATGATACACTTACTTGACTTCCTGAAACATCCTTTTGGACAACAGGTCTTTTTGCAACAACAGTAACCGTTTCGCCCTGAAATGCTTGAGGAGTCATTTCAAAATTAGTTTCCGTTGTTAAATCAATTTGTACAAATACACCTCTCTTCTCAAATTTCGCATATCCAACATAAGACGCATAAACAGTATATTCGCCAGGCGGCACATTTAATATCACAAAATATCCTTCTGCATCTGTCGCTGCTCCCAAAGATGTTTCTTTAACAATAACATTTGCCCCCATCAATGGTTCACCAGTTTTAGCATCTTTTACTTTTCCAGTTATCTTACCGGTTGTGCTACCAAATAAAATACCTGCAATTATAATAATTAATAAAATTCCTTTAAATAATTTCATTTATTTTCTCCTCTAAATAATATTTAAACATTATTTCCGGCCTTATTTATTTTAAACTTTAACAATTTTTCATTGTTCTTATTTTACTAAAATAATTGAGTTAAGTCAAGTATTTTTTTTAAAAACAATT
>JAYEOX010000159.1:0-8879 GCA_034723415.1 Fidelibacterota bacterium
CGTGAGAAATATCTACATTATTTTTCCCCGGCAACTTTCCCATCTTTTAAAACAATTTGTCTTCTTAAATATTTTATTACTTTTTCATCGTGAGTAGCAAAGATGAAAGTAGTTCCCAGCTCTTTATTCAATTTAACCATCATTTTCAAAATATTGTGAGAGTTTTCCGCATCAAGATTTGCAGTCGGCTCATCGGCGAGAATGATTTCCGGAAGTTTTACCATCGCACGTGCTACTGCAACTCGTTGACATTCGCCACCGGATAATTGCCCCGGACGAGATTTTTCTTTATCAGTTAATCCCAACCATTTAAGGGAATCCATTACCGCTTTTTTTCTTTTTCGTTTGGACATTTTTAAAAGTAGAAGTGGAAACTCTACATTTTCATAAACTGTATAAACAGGTAGTAAATTATATGTCTGAAAAATAAACCCGATATGTTTGTTTCGTAAATTGGCAGCTTTTTTATGAGATAATTTTGAAATAGATTCTCCAAGTGTAATAGCTTCTCCCTCTGTTGGGGAATCCAATGAACCGATGATATTCAGTAAAGTCGTTTTACCTGAACCACTTGGTCCGACAATACCGGTGAATTCGCCTCTTTCAAAAGTGAGATCTACATCTTTCAAAGCGGTGAATTTTCCCTTTCCCATAGGAAATTGTTTCTTCATATTTTTGATTGAAATAATTTGTGAATTTTGCATTTATAAAACTCCTGTTTTTACTTATTATGATTAATTTACAAAAATTATTTATATCATAAAACAAATATCAGCAAAAATTGCAAGATTTTAATAATTATAAATTATCATTAACTTGACGAAATTATCCAACATTAACATCGATTGATTGTTGTTAATACTTTGAAAATCGTCTGAAGTCATCCAAGAATAACTTAAATTAATAGAAAATTTATTGTAAGTTCTCCGCCACGAAAAGTAATTAAATAATTCCATATTCTCCACATCACAATAAATAAATCCATTTACCATATCAAACAATCCAATTGGATAATCGATTGACAATCCTGCAAAATCGTAATCATTGTCAATCTCAAAAAAATCATCAGTCATATTCATATAAAAATATTCACCGAGAATATGCAATCCATTTCCAAGTGGAATTGTATAATCGCTTCCAACTGTGATCATCTCCTGCCATTTTGGTAAATAGTTTTCAGAATTAATCACTTCAGCTTCGAACCATAATCCAATTTCGACATCCCATTTCCCGTCAAGAGCAAATCTGTTTTCATTGAAATTATCATCTTCCGGAAGCAGAAAAATATTATTCGTTTCGTAATGACGATTATGATAAGTAATCCCAAATTCACCATTCAATATTGGCACTTGAATTCTTCCACCGTATTCAATGGTATTATCTTTTGTAGGAAACATTTCCATTCCCTTTCTATCATTATTGCCGTATAAAGCCCACGCCCAGATATTTGCATTATTCAGAAAATAATATCTCAATCTCAATCCCCAAACACCTTTTGATAAACTGAGCGGATCTTGTGGATCGCTTGAAGCAAACCACATCAATGGACGAAATAAAAATGCCGGACCAAAATTTATTTTTTGTAAACCAAGTCGTGCTTCAAATTGGTTAGTTGAATATCTACTCCAAAAACGATAAAAATCAACATCCGAATTGTTTATCGTATCAAAATCCGTCTGATAATACAAATTTCCGGATGCTTCAAAATCTATAAAGTAATCTGTGTTTTCATAAATATTTATTCCTAAAGAAGGTAAATATCTGCCGGAAAAAAGATAACCGGAATTGCTTAATGATCTGCCTGCAAATCCGCTGACTTTCCCATAAAAATTAAATGTTTTATTTTGTGCAAATAAAAAATTGATTGATACAACAAAAAACAAAAGTAGAAATAGTGTGAGCTTTTTTTGGGGAATATTTTTCACTTTTCACTTTTCACTTTTCACTTTTCACTGTCTATGCCACAAAATACACCCCGATACGCTTCGCTACAGGGCAGGCGAAAAAAGGCACAAAAATACCTCTCACTTTTCAGATCTCTTTCTATTTCTTTTTCAAATATTTATAAAAATCACTTTCAGTTGATAGTATCAACTTAGTGCTTGAATCAATTGTATTTTTATATGTTTCCATTGTTTTTGTGAATTCGTAAAAATCTCGCGATTGTGCATTTTTATTATATACTTGTGTATATATTGCAGTTGCTTTTGCGTCTGCTTTTCCCTTTATCTCTTCGGCTGTTTTAAATGCTTCAGATTGAATCCTCTGCAATTCACGATCTTTTTCTCCACTTATACGAGATGCTTCTCCCTCTCCTTCTGAACGATATTTGTCAGCAATTCTTTTCCTTTCACTTATCATTCGTCCAAATACTTTTTCTTGAACCTCTTTTACATAATTAATTCTTTTAAATTTAAAATCAAGAATTTTTATTCCAAGATCTAAAGTTCTTTTTTGAGAATTTTCTAAAACTCTTTCGGCAATAAAATCTCTTCCATGAGTAATTTCCTCCAACGAGGCGGTCTCTTGAGAAATAACTGTATCTTTAATTTCTTCTTCTCTATTTGAAGATTTAACAACTTCAATAAGATTATTATTAGCTATAACATTTCTCGTTTCTCCATCAATAATATCATCTAATCGAGAATGTGCTCCTCGCTCATCTCTCAACCTTTTATAAAAAAGCAGCGGTTCAACTATTTGCCATCTTGCATAAGTATCAACCCAGATAAACCTTTTATCTTTAGTAGGAATTTGATTTCTCTGTCCATCCCATTCTAAAAATCTCTTATCGAAATAGTGTGGGGTATCTAAAAATGGCATTTTAAAATGAATCCCTGAATTAATAACCGGATCACCTACAGGTTTTCCTAATCGTGTAACAACAACTTGTTCGGTTTCATCAGTGATATAAACTGATAAAAAAACACCCAAAAGAATTATCGCTAATAAAATAATAATATATTTTAATTTTTTCATTTTGACTCCTCTATGTTTTATTTTTTATCTAAATTTAATAATGGAAGTACACCGGAAGCTTCATCATCTAAAATATATTTTACGCCAACTTTTGGAATAATTTCATTCATTGTTTCCAAGTAAATTCTTTGACGAGTTACTTCGGGAGCTCTTCTATATTCATTATATATTGCATTAAATCTTGCCACATCACCTTTAGATCTGTTCACTCTATTCAGTGCGTATCCTTCCGCTTGCTGAATTATTTGCTTTGCTTCACCTCTTGCACGAGGAACAACTTTATTATATTCTGAATATGCTTGATTTATTAATTTTTCTTTATCTTGTTGTGCTTCATTCACTTCATTAAAAGATGCCTTAACTTTATCCGGAGGAGTTACATTCTGCAAAACAACTTGCTCAATTTTAATTCCTGTTTGATATTGGTTACATAGATCTTGTAAGTTTTTTTGAACCTCATTAGCAATCTCCTGACGACCAATTGTCAATACTTCATTTACAGTTCTGTTTCCAACAACTTCACGCATTGTCGCTTCTGCTACATCTCTCAATGTCTTTGTAGAATTGCGAACTTTAAATAAGTATTTATAAGGATCACCAACACGATATTGAACGATCCATTCCACTATTGCAACATTTAAATCGCCTGTTAACATTAATGATTCGTTATTATAAGAACGTGATGAATAGGCAGTGTTGATACCGGCTTTTACTGTTCTAAAACCAAACTCTTGCTTCAATTGTCTTTCTACAGGAACTTTATACAATTTTTCAATATACGGAAATTTCATTTTAAATCCCGGATCAACTGACCTGTTATACTTACCAAATCTTAAAATCACGCCAATTTCTTCCGCCTCAATTGTAAACCACGAATTCAACAACACTACAACAATAACCACGATAATAATTATTCTTGTTAGTTTCTTTGAATTTGTTTTAAGCTGATTCAAAAAACTTTGTAATTCTTCATTTGCCATAATATTCTCCCTGTTTAATTTTCACAATATATCATACATTCTTATTAAACAATGTAATAAAAAATTATATCAATTGCAAATAATTTACTAAATACTATTCCGCATATAATTTCTCTATTTCAGAAGCATATTTTTCTGTAATTACTCTTCTCTTGATTTTTATGCTTGGTGTAAGTTCACCGTCTTTGATCGTAAATGCAGATGATATTAATATATATTTTTTCACCTGTTCATATCTTGCCAAATTTTGCTGTAATCTATGTAACTCGTTATTGAATAAAGTAAAAACTTCAGGCATAACTAATAGTTCTTTGTAGCTCTTATATGAAAGTAATTTTCTTTTTGCCCATTTTTCAAGTACATCTTGAGGTGGAACTATTGCAGCAATAAGGAAATTCTTCTTATCACCAAGCACAACAATTTGATCGATATATT
Organism: Fidelibacterota bacterium; assembly: GCA_034723415.1. Classification (GTDB taxonomy): domain Bacteria; phylum Fidelibacterota; class Fidelibacteria; order Fidelibacterales; family Fidelibacteraceae; genus TCS52. The sequence continues at coordinate 4,395 of JAYEOX010000159.1, forward strand.
TCGACTTTAACAACTTATGTTCAATATTCGTCGGTGCAATATTTTTTCCACCTGATGTTACAATAATATTTTTCTTGCGATCGGTAATATGTAAAAATCCATCACTATCTATCAATCCAATATCTCCGGAATAAAGCCAACCATCTTTATTGATTATTTTTTTGGTTTTATGTTGATCTTTGTAATAACCTTTCATAATATTCGGACCTTTGAATAAAATTTCACCATCAGAAGCGATTCTCATTTCAACATCAGGTATAGTTTTCCCAACTGTCCCAAATTTTATTTTATCACGACGAACAACATTGGTAACAGGAGTTGCCTCTGTTAGTCCAAACCCTTCTAATAAAATAATTCCCGAAGCTGCAAAAAATTCACCAATATTTTTAGATAATGGTGCTCCACCTGAGATCCCAAATAAAAATTCACCACCAAATACTTCGTGAATTTTACTAAAAATCAACTTCTTTGCAATTTTATACTTTAAACCTAATATTCCTGATGGCTTTTTATTTTTTTGGATATATTTTCTAGAAACTTCACTACCAATATCTTGAGCCCAGAAAAATATTTTCTGTTTCAAAGGCGAAGCATCACCGATACCATCAATTATTTTTGCGTATATTTTTTCATATAAACGAGGAACTGAAATGAGATAATGCGGTTTTGCTTCTTTTAAATTATCCGGAACTTTCGTCATCTCTTCTGCAAAATAAGTTGTGGAACCAATTAAAAAAGTAAAAATGGAGCCAACTCGCTCTAAACTATGGCTAAGCGGTAAAAAGGATAGCCATCTTTTCCTGTGTTCAAAATGCAACGCCCCCTGAGATGCCTGAGCATTTGTAGCAATATTAAAATGCGTTAACATCACTCCTTTTGGTGGACCTGTTGTTCCGGAAGTATAAACTATTGTCCAAAGATCATCTTTTTTAATTTTTTTACCTTCATCTTCCAAAGTGTAATTAACACTTTTTAGAAATTTTTTCCCAATATCTAAGAATTCTGAAAATTTTATGATCCAATCTTCTTTAAAATCCACCTCATCAAGAATTACTACTTTATCTACATCTTTAATATGTTTCTTGATCTTGATAATTTTTTTCGCCTGTTCTTCAGTTGAAACAAAAATAAATTTTGTATCTGAATGTTTTAGAATATATTTACACTGATCCGGTAATAATGTTGGATAGATAGGAACGGTTACAAACCCAAAATGAGCACATGCAAAATCAATCATTGTCCATTCGGGACGATTTTCAGATTGTAAAGCAATTTTATCGCCTTTTTTAAATCCCAATTTTCTTAATGCCATAGCAATGAGTTCAATTTTATCTCTTGCTTCAGAATAGGTAATTGGTAACCATTTCTCTCCTTTTTTATAATAAAAAAGGTCCTGATCTTTATTCTCATCCATCGATTTGCTGAACATTTCAGGTATTGTTTCTAAATAATTAATTGAATATTTCATGTTTCCCTCCATTTTTTACAATAATACAATATTTTTTTAAAAATAGCAAATAAAGTAAATATTATTTTAATTTATTTTTTCTTTCTGCTTTCTATTTTCTGCTTTTTACTTTCTGCCCTGTTGAAATATGCTCATACTTCGCATTTCGCAGGGTAAACTTTTTGCTTCCTGACCCGTGAAATGCCGAAGGCAATATTTCACTGGGTTCTATTTTTTATTTTCTGTTTTTTACTTTCTGCTTTCTGCTTTTATTCCTCCCCACTCTTCCAAAACCGCAATAGCCGTTTCAGGATTTGCATCCAAACCAAATTCAAATTGATTAATATACCCTCCACTTGGGTCATATAAGTTTTTAGCTATTTTTTGAACAGCTTCTCTACCAATTCCTGTATTTTTTGATGGTAAAACATTTTGTCTATCTATTTCACCCCAAAATGTAATTCTACCCTTAAATTGTTTGCCAAGCTCTTCAATATCCATACAGAATAATTGTGAATTTATTGCATCTACACCAATCTCAATCAAATCTTCATAAATATCAATTATATATCCATCTGAATGCATAAAAACAAATTTATTATTCACGTGAGCTATATCGCAATACTCTTTATAAAGTGGTTTAAAAATCTCCCTCCATAATTCAGGTGAAATTAACAAACTATTTTGCGAACCCCAATCATCCATAAACATTAAGCCATCCACATCTGTCTTTGCCCACAATTGGAATTCTTTTATATAAAATTGATGGATCTTATTGAGTAAATTAAAAAAATTATCATTTTGAACGACACAGTCCATCAATGCATTTTCAGTTCCACGAATAAATTGGTATCTTTCCCAAGGCCGCGGTATGCAATTAGCTCTCACAAATTTATTCGTCTTCTCACAGAATTTTTTTGTAATATCTTTGACTTTGTCAAAATCATTTGGTAACCATTCATAAGGCGGTTTTACACTTTTCCAATCAGACAGATCCTTCAATATTGGATTCTTGACTTCACCCATCATACCATCAAGAATATTTACAAATTCACATCCCCATTCATCAGTATATTTTCCTTTTTTATTCTCTTTACCTTTGACTCGCGGAGATTTGGGATAAAAATAATCCACACCGCAAATATCATTTGGGAAGCGTGTTTCTATTTCTTTAACTGTTTTTGGATATCTTTCAATTGCCCATGGTAAAGAAATTATTTCCCGTGGGACTCTTGATGGATAATTAAATGTTAATGTATCTTTTACTATTTCTCTTGATGTTTGGGACATTGCTTGCTTGTTTTATATCTTCATAAATCTAAAATCGTTAATCGTTGTTCAGTATTTTTTAGTTTTAAATAATTTTCAATTTCTAATCTTTACATTTTATTCTTTGCGGCTTAGCGACTTTGCGAGATTATTCCTGCTAATCCACTAACACACGCTGTTTCAGTTCTTAACCGTCGATTACTTAGATAAGTTGGTAAATATCCATTTTCAATTGCCAAATCTATTTCATCTTCTGCAAATCCACCTTCCGGGCCGACTAATAAAATAATCTCGTTATTCTTTTCAATTACAGATTTATCTAACTGTGCATATTTTTCATTTTGTGCAAGTATGAACTTTTTTGCACTTTTATTTTGATTAATAAACTTATTAAATTCAGTTAATGAATATATTTTTGGTATTACACTCCTGCCACACTGTTTTACAGCCGATAGGATTATTTTTTCATCTCGTCTCTGTTTCATATGTTTATTTTCTGAATATCTTGTATTTAATGGAATTATTTTCTTTACACCGAGCTCTGTTGATTTTTCTATTAACCATTCCCATCTTTTTTGTTTTATCATTCCAACAGCAACAAAAATATCTGTTTCTAATTCTCCATAATTTTTAAACGATTCCAATATTTTACAACTTGTTTTATCTTTGTTTATTTCAGCAACTTTACATGAAAACATTAGACCATTTCCATTCGTTACAAAAATATTATCGCCGACTTTCCCACGCAATACTCTTGAAAAATGAAAATGTTCTTGTCCTGAAATTATCAATGAAGAATTTCCTAACTGAATATTATCTGAATAAAAATATTCTTTATGGCTCATAGTTGATTTTTAATAAATGTTTTATTGTTTAACAAATTTAGATGCTATTATATTTCAACACTCCAATGTTTTACATCTTGCTTCATCCAATTTCAATTTTCTTAGCATTTCTTTGCAATCTTTGTTTACTCCATAAGAAACGAAATGTATATATCGAGGCGTAAAATCTTTAATCTTTTATCATTAAATAAATAAAGAAAATAATCAATAAAAAAACAAAACTTGATGCCATAATAATCAATAATTGTTTATTGTCTTTTACTAATTTTACCGGATCTAAGTCATTGTACATTTTATTACTCCTTTTTTATTAGAAAAACTTACCATATTGAAAATATACTGCTTTTCCATTCCAATTTTTATCACCATCAACTTCCGCATTTAAGTAGTTAGTTTCATATCCGACCGCTACAGAAATTTCATATTGGGGCGAACCCAAGAAATCAATTCCAATATAAAAATTATATGTCACTCCATAATAATATTCAACTTCTTCATATTTTTTGAAAAAACTTGTATTTTCAGGAGTGTCTAAGGCAATAACACCACCGAGTTGAGTTGATAAAAAAGGTGAAAAACTATTTGCAATTTTCCCTTTGAATAGATGATACTTTAATGAAATTCCTGCTTTAACAAAATCTAAACTTATCTCATTTATTTTATAAGAATATCCTGTATAAGGATCCCTAATTGTAGTTTCTTGCCCACCGGTAACCATAGTTGCGTTTATCCAGAAACCATAATGGAATTTTCCTATTGGGGCAAATTGTCTATACCAGCCAATAGATGTTCCAAAGTCGGTAATGTGCAGATCAATTGCGGAAAATTTTTGCACATTTGCCATTGTTTCAATTTTTACTTGTCCATACGAAAATGAAGTCAGTAAAATAACTATTAATAATATTTTTTTCATATTTTTGCCTT
>JAYEOX010000160.1:0-8864 GCA_034723415.1 Fidelibacterota bacterium
TTCTGAATTGGATTATCATCTGAAATTATTTAGTCATTTATTCTTTACAAATACAAAAATATTTTCATAAATTATAGCATGGAAAAATATTTACAAGGAGAAAAATGAGTATTATCAAATCAAAATATCTCGTAATCGGAAGCGGCATTGCAGGATTAAGTTTTGCATTAAAAGTTGCCGATTCGGGAAAGGTAAATTTAATTACTAAAAGTAAAATGAATGATTGTAACACAAGTAAAGCACAAGGTGGGATTGCGGCCGTTATGTCTCCGAATGACAGTAGCGAACAGCATAAAAAAGATACAATGATAGCGGGAGTTGGATTGTGTCATAACGATTCATTAGATGCTTTAGTAAATGAGGGACCTGAAAGAATTAGGGAATTGATCAATTGGGGAGTTGAATTTACAAAGCAAGAAAATGGCAAATACGATTTGACTATGGAAGGCGGCCATTCTAAAAAAAGAGTTCTACACGCAGCAGATGCCACAGGGAAAGAAATCGAAGAGTCACTAATAAAAAAGGTAAAAGAACATCCAAATATTAATATTTATGAAAATAGATTTGCAATTGATCTAATAACCGAACACCAAGTCAGGAATAATCTTCAATCTGCTTTTAATGTCTGTTTTGGTGCATATATTTTGAATATGAAAAATAAAAATATAGATATTTTTAGAGCGAATTATACAATGTTGGCAACAGGTGGAGCGGCGAGAGTATATTTACACACGACAAATCCCGAAGTTGATACAGGTGATGGAATAGCAATGGCATATCGCGCCGGTGCTAGGATCGCAAATATGGAATTTATTCAATTTCATCCGACAGCATTATATGATCCGAAAAGTGAACCGTTTTTAATTTCTGAAGCACTGAGAGGTTTTGGCGGAAAGTTAAAAAATGAAGACGGCGTTGAATTCATGAAAAATTACGATAAACGATTGGAGCTTGCACCAAGAGATATTGTTGCCAGAGCAATTGATTCGGAAATGAAAAAAACAGGAAGTGATTTCGTCCATCTCGATATGACAAATTTGGATCCTAAAGAAGTAAAGAGAAGATTCCCAACTATTTCTCAGCACTGTCTTGATTATTTAAATATTGATATTACAAAAGAAATGATACCGGTCGTTCCTGCTGCTCATTATATTTGCGGTGGAATAATGACAAATATGAGTGGGAATACTTCTATGCACAATCTTTATGCGAGTGGTGAATCAGCTCATACGGGAATTCATGGTGCAAATCGTTTGGCGAGCAACAGCTTAACGGAAGCATTAGTATTCAGTCATCGAGCCGCTATGAAAATATTAAATAAAAAACATGATGAAGAATTTAGCAATATTGAAATTCCCCAATGGGAAGATGATGGAAAATTAAATCACGATGAGTGGGTTTTAATTAAACATAACAAACAAGAATTACAAAATATCATGTGGGATTATGTTGGAATTGTAAGATCTAAACCACATTTAAATCGTGCATCAAGAAGAACAAAAATGCTTTATGATGAGATAGAGGATTATTATAAAAGAACAAAAGTTAGAGATAGTATTTTAGAATTAAGAAATCTTACAACAATTGGATACTTAATAATAACATCGGCACTTCGTCGTGAAGAAAGCCGTGGTTTACATTTTATGAGTGATTATCCGAATAAGGACGATAAGTTTTACAAGGACACTATTATTTAATTATTCAGATTTTTTTTATATTCTTATATTAAATTAATTAAGAGGTGCAACAATGCAAATAAAAAAAATATTCTTATTGTTGATAATAGTAGTATTTTCACTTTCTTGTAAAGAAAAAGAAATTACTTTAACAACAGAAAAAAATTTATTAGAAGGGAATAATAAATTTGCTTTAAAAATTTTCAATAATTTGTCAGAAAATATTGATAGAAATATTTTTATTTCCCCATATAGCATCTCCACTGCGTTGGCAATGACTTATGGTGGAGCAGAAGGAGAGACAAAAGATCAGATGAGGAAAGCACTATTTTTTCAGAAAAACGATCTTGGTCTTTATAATTCATTTCAATATTTGATACAAAGTATAAATGAACTTGGCAACTCAAACGATAATTTAGAATTAAAAACAGCAAATGCAATTTGGGTGGAGAATAATTTTAAAATAAAAAATAAATTTGAAGAGTTAGTTAAAACAAAATATCTTAGTGAAATTAATGGAATGGATTTTGTAAATAAACCGGAAGAGTGCCGCATAGAAATAAATAATTGGGCAAGTGAAAACACAGAAAATAAAATTAACGATCTTATTCCTGAAGGATTAATTTCCCAACAGACTAAATTGGTGTTAACAAATGCAATTTATTTTCTTGCAGATTGGCAGAATCAATTTAAAAAACGGTACACAAAAGAGGATAATTTCTATTTGTCGAATGGTGAAAAAGTTAAAATAAAAATGATGCATCAGACAGAATATTTTAGATATACCGAAAATGAAAAAGTGCAAATAATTGAATTGCCTTATGAAAATGATCGTCTGTCAATGATAGTATTTTTACCAAGATCAAATAATTCAAATAGTGCTGATTTATTACTGACGATAGATTCATTTAATAAAAATATTCAAGATCTAAGATCCGAAAAAATCAGATTGTATTTACCAAAATTTAAATTTACATATTTTTCATTATTGAATAATGTTTTGCAGGAAATGGGAATGAGAGATGCATTTACAAGCAAAGCAGATTTCTCGGGAATTAATAAAAATAAACGAGATGCACTGATGATCTCAGATGTGCTGCATAAAGCATATATTGATGTAACTGAAATAGGCACGGAAGCTGCTGCTGCAACGGCAGTAACAATGAAACTTACATCAGCTCCACCAACGAGTAAACCCATAACTTTTAGAGCAGATCATCCGTTTATTTTCATGATCTATGATAACCAAACCGAGCAAATTCTTTTTATTGGCAAATTAAATAATCCGGAAAAGTAAATGAAGATCATTAGAATTATTTACAAATTATTAGCAATTTCACTTCTTATTATTTTTTTAATATTTTATCTTACACTCGCAAAATTGATCATTTCAATATTTTCTAAAAAATATTCAAATAGATTTGGATTTCAAAATTCAAAATGGATCTCAAAATGTCTAAAAGTAATCTTGGGAATTCGTTTAAATGTGATCGGCAAAAAAAACATTCCAAAGAAAAATGGATTTGTTGTTTTCGGAAATCATTTTGGCTATGTTGAATTAATATCACTTTGTTCACTTACGCCAATCGCATTTGTATCCAAGCAGGAAATAAGAAAGTGGCCGGTTTTGGGATTTATCATAAGTTTAGGCGGAACGGTATTCGTTGATAGAGATTCGGGAGGAAAGTCAGATGTGTATATTAACAAATTAAAGGAAGCATTGAAAAATCAAATTAATATTTACTTTTCACCCGAAGGGACAAACTCGGACGGCACATTTTTGTATAGATTTAAGTCGGCTTTATTTGTTCCGGCAAATCAATTAAAATATCCAATTTTACCTTATGCATGTGTTATAAAAAAGGTAAATAATAAAAAAATTGATAGAGAACATCGTTTGAAAGTAGCATGGTTTGATGATGAACAAAATTTCGGTAGTCATTTTATTAATTTTTTAAAACTTAAAAATATTGATATAGAAATGAAAATTTTGAAATCGGTAATGCCCGATTATGATGACATAAAAATTGAGGAGAGAAGAAAATTTTCTTCTGAAATGAGATATTTAATTAGTAAAGAACTTGTCAAAATGGAACCGGAATTTGATGCCGAATATATTGGAGAAAGAAATAAAAAGTAAATTAAATAATTATATTGAACCGTTTCCAAAATTAAGAGAAACAGCAATTAAAAGAAATATACCGATAATTTCACCTGAAACAGTGATCTTTATTAGTAAAATTATTAGAAAATACCAACCGGGGAAGATACTGGAAATTGGTACGGCAATTGGTTATTCCTCTTTAATTATGGCAGAAAATTTGAACAAAGAATTTAAAATTGATACAATTGATGCATCAAAACCAGCTGTAATTGAAGCACGAGAAAATATCAGAAAATATAATTATTCAAATTCCATAAATGTCTATTTTGATAAAGGAATAAATTTTTTGAATAAGACAGAAAACAAATATAATTTCATTTTTATAGATGCGAAAAAAGAAGAATATCCCGAATATTACCGATTGTCAAAATTACGACTGAAATCAAAAGGTATTATTGTTTTAGATAATTTGTTATGGCAAGGGAAAGTCAGACGGAAAAAGTCATTCGCGGATAAGAGAGTAGAAATATTAAGAAAGTTTGATCATGATTTTTTAAATGATATCTCGGGCAAAACAGAGATCTATGAAATTGGTGATGGAGTAGGAGTTTACATTAAAAGCTTTTAATTAACTTGATAAACAGTTTTACATTTTAATAAATTGTTTTGTGTTTTTGGAGTGCATTAACCCCCGATACGCTTCGTTACGGGGCAGGCGTGTTTACCCTGTGAAATGCCATAGGCATATTTCACTAGGGTTAATGCATAAAACCGGAGAGCGGAGACAGGAAACCGGAGACAGGAAAATGAAAGCCAAAACCCTGATAATTAATTGTGAATAACGAATTTTCTAGTTATGGAATACATTAACCGTGTTAATGTGTAAAAGCGAAGCTTTTTATAAAACAATAAAGAATAAATTCCTAGCGGAATTTAACAAAATATCACGGATATTTTACTCCATAATTTTTGTGAAATGCGAATTTTATGGAGTGCATTAACCCTTGATATACTTCGCTACAGGGCAGGCATGTTTACCCTGTGAAATGCGAAGCACATTTCAGCGGGAGTTATTTTATTCCATAAATCGTATACATTTTTAAATTTACAAAATAATAATTAAAAAAAATATTTGCCTAAAAATTTTCGGGGGGGGGCAAATCACTAAAATTTGTGTTGAATAAGTCATAAAAAATCATTATATTTTATTATATTAATCGAATGAATAAAGGAGTAGTTTTGATTATTAAAAATGCAAAAGTGGCTTTGTCTAATGAAAATGATTTTAAATTACTTGATGTAAAAATTCATCAAGGGAAAATTTCTCAAGTCGGAAAAAATTTATCCGGTGAAAATGAGATTGATGCAACAGGAATGTTTTTATTTCCGGGAGCGATTGATCCGCATGTGCATTTTGATGATCCGGGATATACACAACGAGAAGATTTTTATCATGGAAGTTGCTCAGCTGTTTCCGGAGGAGTGACTACCGTGATTGATATGCCTTGCACTTCTATTCCGCCTGTCACAAATTTAGAAAATCTCAAAAGAAAATTAAATGTAATCAAAAAAAAATCTGTTGTTGATTTTGGATTATTTGGTGGAATTTCGGCACAATCTTTTTCTAAACATAAAAATAATATGAGTGAATTGGCTGAATTTGTAATGGGGTTCAAAACATATTTTATTTCCGGAATGCCGACATTTGAACGATTAAATTATACTCAATTTGCAGATGTTTTAGAATTTGCCAAAAAATTAAATCAAGTTGTACTTTTGCATGCTGAAGATTACGATTATATAAAAAAAGCAGAACCGGTTGAAAAATTAAAAGGTTCAAGTTGGAAAAATTATTATAATTCTCGTCCGGAAGAAGCAGAAATTATTGCCGTAAAAAATGCTGTTTCAATTGCAGAAAAAGCAGATGCGAATTTGCATATAGTTCATATAGGAACGGCGAAAGCTGGAGAATTATTAAGAGATAAAAATCGAATTACTGGAGAAACTGAACCACATTATTTAGAATTTAATTTTGACGATTTGGAACGAATTGGTGGAGCTTTAAAAACCAAACCCGTTGTAAAAAAGAGAGGAAATTCAGAAAAATTATGGAAAATGTTAGAAAACGGAATGATTAATTTTGTTGCATCAGATCATGCTCCAGCTCCGGTGGAAAGTAAAAGTGCAGAATCGGTTTGGGATATTTATTGCGGAATTCCCGGAAGTGGAACTCTTTTTCCATATTTGTATTCTGAAGGATTTGTGAAAAGAAAAATTAAATTAAGTAGATTTTTAGAAATTGTATCTGAAAATTCCGCAAAAAGATATGGTTTTTTTGATAGAAAGGGTTCTATTGAAGTTGGTAAAGATGCCGATTTAATTATGCTCGATCCAAATAAAAAATGGATTGTGAAAGGAGATAAATTTTATTCAAAAGGGAAAATTACTCCATTTGAAAATAAAACATTTCAAGGTCGCATAGTGAAAACAATTATTCGCGGGGAAGTTGTTTATGATATAGAAAAGGGAATTGTTCAAGAGGCGGGATTTGGGGAATTCATAAGAGCTTTACCGCAGAGTCGCTAAGTCGCAGAGAATGAATTTAGCAACGAACAAAAACGAACAAGAACGAACAGGAAAGAATATAGTCGGAATTGCTACGGAAAATATGAAAAGATAGGAAAAAATTACAATGAATTTCACGCATTACACTAATTGAGGATTGGAAAATTATAGTAACAAACAAAAAATGAACCAATCGGTTGCTGAGCGGAGCCGAAGCATAAGGAGATAATAAATTTTATAATAAAATAGGAAAATTATGGAAGAAAAATATATAATTGGAAATGGAATTGTCACAGATGGTTTCTCATTTTTATTAGAGAATGGAGCGATACTTATTGAAGGCGGAAAAATAAAAAAAATTGACAAAACAGATAAACTAAAAAATGACAAAATTGATTTTATTGATTTGGAAGGGCGACTTGTTTTGCCGGGTTTATTAAATCCACATAATCATCTCTATTCGGCATTGGCAACCGGTTTGGCTCCACGAGGCGAGATGAATAATTTCCCACAAATTCTAAAAAACCTTTGGTGGCATCTCGATAAAAAACTTGACGAAGAGAGTATTTATTATTCAGCAATTGCGGGTTTGATTGATTCTGTAAAATACGGTGTGACAACAGTTTTTGACCATCATGCTTCGATGAATTTAGTTGACGGTTCGCTCGAGATAATTGAAAAAGCATTTCGAAAAATTGGTTTAAAAGGATTACTTTGTTTTGAAATTTCTGATAGAATGGGTGAAAAAAATATTCAATCGCAAATAGAAGAAAATATAAAATTCTATGAGAAACATAAAAATGATAATCAGATAAAAGGTGTTTTGGGATTGCATGCAAATTTTACTTTAAGCGATAAAACACTTTCAACAATTAGCAAACAAAAACCTACTGAGCTTCCAATTCATATTCACTGCGGAGAGGCGATTGACGATTTGAAATATTGTCAAGAAAAAGGTTATGACGGACCTGTTCATCGTCTTCATAAAAATGGTTTACTTTCAGAAAATTCGCTTCTTGTTCACTGCATTCATTTGACAGAAACTGACTATAAATTATTAGATAAAATTCAACCGACAATTGTTTCCAATCCCGAATCAAATGCAAACAATAATGTTGGGAAAATGAACACAGACAAAATAAAAAAATATTTATTGGGAACTGACGGTATGACGGGAAATATACTTGGAACGATGCGGTCTCACTTTTTGCGCCGCAATGGAAATATTAATAATCCATTAGAAATTCTTTTTGAATCACCGGCAAATATTGTAAATAAATATTTTTACAATTCAGGGAAATTGGCAGTTGGAAATTCTGCAGACATTGCAATAACAGATTATAAACCGGTAACGAAAATCAATATTGAGAATTTATTTTATCATCTAATTTATGGTGTAGAAGGACAAAAAATGTTTATGACAATTGCTGACGGAAAAATTTTGTATCAAGACGGAAAAATGAAAACAATAAATGAAAATGAAATTTTTGAAGAAATAAAAAAAGTAGCAAATAATTTACACAGAAAATTTTATGAGTAAAGATTTTTCACCTATATCAATTCAACAATTACTAAAACAAATTTTAAATTCATTAGAAAATGATTCTATATTTGGAATTTATGATAATTTATTTTTTACACCAAAGAAAGATGATGTTTTTAAAACAGAAGTATTCAACCAAAAAATTGAATCGCCAATCGGAGTAGCAGCCGGACCACACACACAAATGGCACAAAATATTATTTCCGCTTGGATTTCCGGAGCGAGATATATCGAACTCAAAACCGTCCAAACACTTGATGAAATTGATGTCTCAAAACCGTGTATTGATATTCAAGACGAAGGTTATAACTGCGAATGGTCTCAAGAATTAACGATTAAAGAATCATTTTATGAATATTTAAAAGCTTGGATCATTATTCACATTTTGCGAGATAAATTTGGTTGGAATAAAGAAATTGGAACGATTTTCAATATGAGCATTGGCTACGATTTGGCCGGAATTAAAAACAAAAATGTGCAATGGTTTTTGGAAAAGATGACAGATTGTAGTGAAGAAAAAAATGAACTGATAAATGAAATAGAAAATATTTATCCAAGAATTGCAAAAATTGAGATACCAAATAAAATTTCAAATAATGTAACTTTATCGACGATGCACGGTTGCCCGCCGGATGAAATTGAAAGTATCGGTAAATATTTAATTGAAGAACGAAAGTTACATACATTTATTAAATTGAATCCTACACTTCTCGGCAAAGAAAAAGTTCGAGAAATTCTAAATGATAAATTGAAATATGAAACAACTGTTCCGGATATTGCTTTTGAGCACGATATAAATTATGAATCAGCTGTAAAAGTAATTCTATCGCTTCAAAAATCTGCTAAAAACAAAAATGTATTTTTTGGTGTAAAATTGACAAATACTTTGGAATCCACAAATCATAAAAATGTTTTTGATTCCGAATCAATGTATATGAGTGGAAAAGCACTTCACCCAATAAGCATAAATGTTGCA
>JAYEOX010000161.1:0-1603 GCA_034723415.1 Fidelibacterota bacterium
AAAAAAATCAAATATCGTCATTCAGTGTTCGATATTCGATATTAATCAAAAATGGAAAACAAAATTAAAAAAATTAAAATACAAAAAATACTACAACTATTTATCACAGTAGTAATCTTATTGTCGTTTTGGCAATGTGATGATCCATTTGACCAAAATATTCCCGAGTCAAAAGCTTATAATTTACCACCAAGAACATATATTTCTTTATTTATTTTGCCTGATACTGTTTTAGTACCCGGTGATTATTGGATCAATGAAAATGATACTATTGCAGTAACAGATACAATGGTAATGGGATTAGATACAACAGTTTCAAGACAAATTGTTCATTGGTGGGGAGATGATCCCGATGGAAACGTTATTGGATACAATCTTAAATGGTCTTTCGACGATACAACGATTTTTACTACTACAGAAAAAGATACTTTTTATTTACCAATTCTTACTAATTTTGATATTTTTACATTACAAGTTCAAGCAATGGATAATGACAGTTTACTCGACCCCTCTCCTGCACGAATAAGTTTTCCGGTAATCAATTCATCCCCAGAAATTGAATGGAAATTAAATTCATTACCAACTGTTGGCAGTACCCCAAATGTTACACATAAATCTTTTCCACACCATTCGTTCTTCTGGAATATTAGTGATATAGATGGAAGAGAAACAGTGACCAAAATATTTTATGCCATAGATGATACAACCAATTGGCAAGAATTGCCCGGAGATGAAGATCAAATATTAATTGAAAACATTCCTCCCGGAAATCATAGATTTTTCATAAGAGCACAAGATATTGCCGGTGCATATAGTGAGACACTCTCCTTTCCGGATCCTACAGATGAAGATCATCCAAATACATGGTATGTAAAAGAGCCTAAAGGTGATCTTTTATTAGTAAATGATTATGTAGGGGATCAAATATTTTACGAAATTCAAACAATATATGAAGATGTTTTTAAAAATATTGTCGGCGAAGATAATTATTCTATTTGGGAAATAGGAGCTGATGATGTACCAATGGTAAATCCACAAAACGCACTCCCCTACTCTACTAGAGATATTAAATTGAATTTATCATACTTTAATAAAGTTTTCTGGTTTTCATACTTAAGAAGACCACATATAACTGATGCTGCATTAGCATTTACACAATTTGTATCAGATGGCGGTATTTTATTTATTTCTAATGGTAACGTAATATCTCCGGATACAACATGGACTTTCACAGAAATTGATTCAACATTCAAACTTAATCCCGGTGGTAGATTGTATCCGGGAAATACAATATATGCAAATTTTGATGATTCTACAGAAAATGAACAATTAAATTTGGAAACTGATCAACTAATAGGAAATCGCGTATCTGCAATAATTCCAGGTGGTAATTCAAAAATTCGTTATGAAATGGAAGATGCCGATACAAGCAGTGCATCCTTGCCTTATGTTGGACATCCAACAGTAATGATCGAAACAGACATCAATGAAGGAAAAATGTATTATATGTCAATTCCTTTACATTTCTGTCGAGCAAATGATAATTTAGATCTTTTATTTAAAAAACTATTTGAAATTGAGTGATATGAATAAAGAAATACTT
>JAYEOX010000161.1:1703-8837 GCA_034723415.1 Fidelibacterota bacterium
AAATACTTAACCGCACACTTCGACAAGCTCAGTGCAAGAAGACGCAGAGTCGCAGAGAAATTTTAATATGAAAAATACTTTAATAAATAAATTTGGAATTGTTAATATATTATCTATTATATTTATGGTTATTTTTGTCAATTCTTTCGCCTTTTCTGCAGGTGCTACAATTAGAGGAGTTGTTACAGATGCTGATACAAATGAACCACTTGGTGGCGTAAATGTGATGCTTAAAGGAACTTACTATGGTGCTGCCACAAATTCAGAAGGTGAATTTGTTATTTCAGATGTTTCGCCCGGTAATTATGATGTATCAGTGCAAATGATTGGTTATACTGTAAAATTATTCAGTGGAATTGAATTAAAATTAAATGAAAGAAAAAAATTAAACGTTGAACTTGAACCAACAGTTTTAGCACTGGGACAAGAAATAACAGTAATCGGAGAAAAACCAATTATTGATGCGGAATCTACAAGTTCATCTGTTAAGATCGGATCAAATGAGTTACAAAATCAAATAGCCGAAGATGTTACTGACATTATTGCACAGCAAGTTGGCGTTACAAAATCGAATAATGAAATTCACATTCGTGGTGGTCGTGTAGATGAAGGACAATTTATTGTTGACGGACTCTCTATTAAAGATCCATTAACCGGTTCGACTTCAAATCTTTATGTAAACTCAAATGCCATTGAAGAATTAGAATTTATTTCTGGTGGATTTAATGCAGAATATGGACAAGCAATGTCAGGAATAATTGATGTAAAATTAAAATCAGGTACTAATAAATTTGAGTCATCTTTAAGATACAAAACAGACAAAATATTCAAAAATAATTTCTTTACGGATAACCTAGAATTTACTCTAGGCGGACCGATTATTAGAAAATCAAAAGATAGTAAACTCGGACAAATTAGTTTTTTTACAAGTGGTTATATATATATGACTGATACACATTTACCAGGAGCTTCTAAATTATATCCATATAGAGAGTGGATGGAAACATTTGCAAAACGAGAAGATAATGATTTTTCATTTATGGCTAAACTTAATTGGAATATTACTCGTAAACAAAAATTTGCGATTTCATATAATCACTCTGCAAATGTTGATCAAGGTTACTATGATTATTGGCAACATAGCAGCGGTTTCCCATACAGTTACAAAAATATTTTAAATAATTATTTTACAACGACTCATGAAAGTCAAGTTGTTAATCTCATGTGGACTCATACAATAAATCAGAAATTATTTTATAATATAAATTTAGGATATTTTAATACCGGAGTTCACAGATCAGTTCAAAATAAACATTGGACAGAATATAATGAAACATTGGATTTAGAACCAACCACTTATACTGCTATTGACCAAACCGGTCAAATCCGGATTGTTAGCGGTGATAGATTCTGGGATTATGGTGATGCTCCCTATTGGTATGATTATTTTAGCAAAAATTACTCCGCAGAAGGTGATTTAACTTTTCAACCAAGCACTCGACATACAATTAAAACCGGTTTTGCTCATCGTTATACTAATTTGCAATTGGTAGATATTTATAAACCTTGGCTTGGATCAACAGGATTTGGTGAAAGTTTCGATTTTTATAAGGTATTCCCAAGCGATGGCTCTTTTTACTTACAAGATAAAATAACATTTGAAGGTATGATAGTTAACATTGGAGCAAGATATGACTATTGGTTTATTGGCAAATATGTTACAGATGCTGTAAAAGATCCTGATGTATTAACAATTACAGATGCAGGAAGAGAAAAATATTTAGATGAAACATGGAAAATATTCGGAGCTAGAGGCAAAGGACATTTTAGTCCTCGCCTTGGAATAAGTCATCCGGTTACTGATAATGATGTGCTATATTTTAATTACGGACATTTTTCTCAATTACCTACATATCAATATGTTTATGCAAAATTAAACACAGTATCAGAAGCAACATACCAACTAATAGGGAATCCAAATTTAAATCCCAAAACAACGGTTGCTTATGAATTAGGTATCAAACATAAATTTTCTGCTTCACAAGCGTTAGAATTTAAAGCATATTATAAAGATATGTTTGATTATGAAACATCACAATCAATTACTACTTTTAATCCACTGATCGGTCATTATCGCTTAATGATGTACATTAACATGGATTATGCAAGGTCTCGTGGAATTGAAATTATTTATAGAAAATTATATGGAAAATATTTTTCCGGTGATGTTACTTATTCATATTCTATTGGAACAGGAAAAAGCTCTACACCAAATGATAATCTACTTGTAGAAGCAGGGATGTTAAGCTCAAAACCAATTACAGAAAATTATCTTAGCTGGGACAAACCAATTCAATTAGCTGCAAATTTAAGATTTTATATGAATGAAAAAAGTCAACCATATTTATTTGGGATTCCTATTCCCAATCATTGGAAAATTAGTACAAGAATAGTATTTGGATCAGGAAAACGATATACACAAAGTGTTGCTAATGACACGATAACAGAATCAGACGGAAGTCAATATTTTATTGGCACTGCTCAATCTGATGAACCTTATGCAAATCTTTCATCTCCATATAATATTGTTGATGTGAAAATTTCAAAAAATTATAAAATGAGCAACTTAGATTTCAGTGTATTTTTAGATGTACAAAATGTATTTAATTACAAAGTGCCAAGAAGAATTAATCCATTTACAGGCGAACCGTATGATCCCGGTGAAATAATCAGTTATAGTTATGCTAATGGTACAAATCCCAATTACGATCCCTCACGCTATCGTGGTCCAAGACATATAATATTAGGAATTGCAATAAGGTTATAAAAAAATAAAGAGGTTCACTCAAAGTCCAAAAGAAGACAAAGGAACGCAAAGAGAGATTAAAAAAAATGATGAAAATAAATAAAATAACATTATACTTTTTAACAGTATTTTTACTATTCCCAATTTTACTAAATGCAGAAATGGGTGGCGAACGAGTTGGGACATCAATATTTTCATTTTTAAAGATCAATCCAAGTGCAAGAGCTACAAGTTTAGGTTATGCATCTGCATCATTATGTGACGATGCTTCAATTATTAACTCTAATCCTGCGGGAATCATTCAATTGAATAATAAAGCCATCTCTTTTTCTCATTTAAATTATTTTGCAGATATTAAATATGATTATACTGCTTTGACTTTTCCTATCAGTTCAAATATTGGAATAGGTATTGACGCCGGTGTACTTCATATGGAACCAATGGAAATTACTACAGAATATAAACCGTATGGTTCTGGTGAATATTTTACATTTACTGATTACTTTATATCTCTTGCATGGTCACAAAGAATGAGTGAACATTTCTCATTTGGAATTTCAGGAAAATATGTTAATGAATCTTATCTTGATCTCAAAACGGAATCTATATTATTAACACTTGGTACATATTATCTAACCGGATATAAAGATTTAAGAATTGCAGTTGTGTTAAAGAATTTAGGATTAAGGGCAAACCCAGATGGAACTTATCAAGAAACTGACCTTGATGGAAATATCAGTGAATCAAATTACCAAGAGTTTTCACCACCAACATTATTTCAACTTAATTCTGCGATGACAACAATTGATACAAAATATATAAAACTTTTAACAATATTTCAACTTAATCATCCGGTTGACAACTCGGAATATTATGTTATTGCTAATGAATTAAATTTATTTAACACATTACACCTAAGAGTTGGCTACAAATTGAATTCTTCTGATGCACCATTATCTTATGGATTTGGATTCAGTGCTAAAAAGTGGAATAAGAAAATATCTATCGATTATGCTTATTATCATCATGAATATTTATTGGATGTTGAACAAATACAAATAAATTTTAATTTTTAAAAAAAATATAAAACTATGAACAAATATTTAAAATATATCAATTTATTAAAATACAAAACTAATTTTTCAATTATTATGAGCAATCTATCTTTCCCAAAAAAGATTTTTTATTTATCTCTTTTGGTCAATATACTAATATTTTCTAGTTGTATAGATAACATGAATATGCCTTCGTCTCCAGATACAGAAATAGCTCCTACTAGCAATAAACAATATGTTGAAATTACACCTCGTTGGCAATTTACAGATCTTGGTATCGATTTTGTTTCAGATATTTTTGTTGCTAAAGATGGAAGATTTTTTATTGCTGATAGTGTAAATAATAATTTAATAGTTATACGACAATCCGGTAAACCGGCTGATAATAATTACGATGTTTTAAAAAACCCTGTCATTAATAGTGAAACTATCTCTCCAACTGCTGTCTGCGTTGATCCAAGATTTATTGTCTATTTTGTAGATGGAAATGATAAAATTTATGCTTGGAATCAATTTGTTTCACAAACAGGAATTGCCGGTATTATTGATTCAATGAAATATACAAATGGTACTGATACTATTATCACAACACCTTTGCAAAGTTTGGAATTAGAATCATATACATCCTTAAAAAATACAGAGTTTATTGATACTAACTCTACTCTTTTGGACTCAATAACCTCGCCGTATATTTTTTATGATCCTAATTCACCAAAAAATATACAAGTAAATCCAAGCTATGCTACAAAAATAAAGAAATTTATTACATTAGCACCAAGTTCAAGCGATGATAAATTTATCTTTGCTATGGATAAGTATAATAATAAATTAGCAAAAATAGATTTAATTCCTTCCGAATTTGTCTCTTTGGAAAATGGACAATCAATATGGACCTATGAAGGTGTATTAAACGATTTTGTCGCTGAAGAAGGAACAGGTGGTGGAACAATAAACAACCCTACCGGAATGACTTCAGATAACGATGGAAATCTTTATTATACTCAATTGGGGAATTATTTCGGTTTACATAAATTACTTTCAGTTACTTATAACTGTGTGTTTAATAAGGACAATCACGAAATAATGCAATTGGATCAATTCCAAAGTGCAATAGATGTTGCTGCCGATGACGATGCTTCAATTTTTGTTTTGGATAGTGCAGCTAATTTAGTTAAAAAATTTACTTCTAACGGTGTCTTTGATAAATTTGTTGGTGTTTCAAATAACTGGATTCGTCAACCTGATACAAATGTTACTATTTTTATTGATTCAACAGAAATTATTAATGGAGATGATACTACATATACTACAATTTACGACACAACCACAACAATTAAAGATACATTGTTTTTAGAATTCGAAAATGATGTCTTAAATAGTGCTACTGCCATTGCCGAATATGAAGATGTAATCTACATTAGTGATACCGGTAACAGGCGTATTTTAAGATATACATTATCCACAGATGTAAATATTCAAGACCCGGATCAATAAATTATTTATATAATTAATATACAATAAATATTCCAAAATTAATTAAGGATTATTTTTCCAATATAATTGTCCACAAGCGGCATTTTCATCATCTCCTTTACTCCATCTAATTGTAGAATCAATTTTATTATTAATTAATTTATAAAATTTCATAATATTTTCTTTTGTTGGCCGCATAAATTCTGTTTCATTTTCATTAAAAGGAATAAGATTTATCTTACAGTGAATATTTTTTAATATTTTAACTAACTGTTTTGCATCTGTTTCTGAATCATTTATATTTCTCATTAACACATATTCAATAGTAATTTTTTTATTTGTAATAGAATTATAATATTTCATTGCTTTAATAAGAGAATTTAAATCATATGT
The DNA here is from genome assembly GCA_034723415.1 of Fidelibacterota bacterium. Taxonomy (GTDB): domain Bacteria; phylum Fidelibacterota; class Fidelibacteria; order Fidelibacterales; family Fidelibacteraceae; genus TCS52. The sequence continues at coordinate 7,431 of JAYEOX010000161.1, forward strand.
CTTATTAATAGGCATTAACATTGTCCTCATTTCATTAAATGCAAAATTCAAAGAAATAGCCAATTTAAACTGATATTTTAGGTCAGCTAATTTATAAATTGCAGGCACAATACCAGATGTGGAAAGTGTTATTTTCCTTGCTCCAATATTCAATCCGTTTTTATCATTAATAATTATTGCTGATTTTATCACATTATCGTAATTTAATAGTGGTTCGCCCATTCCCATATAAACTACATTTGTAATATTTTCTGAAATATCTTTACTAATAAACAATATTTGATCAACAATTTCACCTACAGATAAATTACGAATAAATCCCATTTTAGCAGTTTGGCAAAATTTGCAATCTAATCCACACCCTACTTGAGAACTTAAACATACCGTTTTTCTTTTATTTTCAAGTATCAATACACTTTCGATATAATTTCCATCAACTAATTTAAATAAATATTTTTTAGATGAATTAATAATTTTTCTTTTTGGATTTATAGCTTCTACTAAATTAAAATTCCCATAATTGTTTATTTCATCTCTTAACTTTTTTGGAATATTTAACATTTTATCCGGAGAATTTGTAAAATGTTTATAAATCCAGTTAAATACCTGTTTACCTCTAAATTTAGAATGTTTATTTTCTTCGATCCAATTATTTAATTCATGTGATGTAAAATTCTTAATGCTTTTTATTTCATTTTCGATCATAATACTTAAGAAAACCTTTTTTTTATAAAATTATTTTGTTTTTCTATAATTTATCTTTAAATTAAACAAAATGAAATGAAAAAATTTAAAAAATAGGTGTGATTATGACAACAAATGAATTAATAACACTTTTATCGGAACGATTAGATTGCACTCAAGCAGAAGCAAAAAAAACATTTGATACAACTATGGAAACTTTCAAACAAATAATGGAAAAAGAAGATATCTTTTCTCTACCCAAATATGGTAATTTCTCTGTGCAAAAAAGAAAAAGAAGAAAATCATTTAATCCAAAAAAGAAAGTTCATCTTATGTTACCCGTTAAAAATGTCCTACGTTTTAAACCAAGTGACTTTTTTAAAGATGAAATAAAGGAATGGAGGATTAAATAATGAATACTAAAGTAACCTTACAGGAAATCATTGATGCAATTGTTGAAAAAACAGGCAATAAAAAAGTATTTACAAATGATTTTATTCATGAACTTATTAATGTCATTAAAGAAGGACTACAAAGAGATGGTCATGTAAATGTATCAGGGTTAGGTATTTTTAAATTAATTTGGGTTGAAACACAAAATAGACGAAATCCACAAACAGGTGAAAATATTCAAGTACCGGCTCATAATAAAATTCATTTTAAACCTAATAAAAAAATGAGAACTTTTGTTAACCGTAAATATAATCATTTGAATCCTAAAGA
>JAYEOX010000162.1:0-1673 GCA_034723415.1 Fidelibacterota bacterium
ATCTAATTCGTAGATTCAAATTATTCCAAGTTGAACCAATAGAATTTAATGTTGATAAAATCGTTTGGTTTGAAAGTACACATATAAACAATGTATTGACTTATATACCGTTAAGAGAATTTTTATTGAAATAGAATGATTTGTGAAAAACTTCCGAAGTTTGAAAACTTTACACCTTCGGAAGTTTGTATTTATTAAAAATATTTTTATGAATTGTAAAAAAATTTGTAAATTTAAATTAATAACAAAATGGAAAAGATATGAACAGACATCGAGCTGAAAAAATATTAAAAGAGAAATTCGGTTTTGAAAAATTTTATGATGAACAATGGCAGACAATTGATATGCTCCTTCAAGGCAAAAGAGTTTTATTAATAGAAAAGACGGGCTTTGGTAAATCACTTTGTTTTCAATTTCCTGCGACACAATTTAAAGGAATTACAATTATATTTTCACCTTTGATTGCATTGATGCGAGATCAGGTTAATGCGTTAAATAAAAAAGGAATTTCAGCAAAATTTATAAATTCGGAACAGACACCGGAGCAAAATTCACAAGTAATGCAAGATGCAATTGACGGCAAAATAAAAATTTTATACATTGCACCGGAAAGACAAAATAATGATAAGTGGATAGAGGCAACTCAGAAGATGCAAATATCTATGGTCGTGATTGATGAAGCACATACGGTTTCTGTTTGGGGTCATGACTTTCGTCCGGCATTTCGGAGAATAATAAATTTAGTTAAATTGCTTCCAAATGAGCTTCCCGTTTTAGCCACAACCGCAACTGCAACTAAGCGAGTTCAGAAAGATATTGAAAAACAAATATCAGGTGATGTAATTACAATTCGTGGAAACTTACTTCGAGATAATTTCCATCTGTTTGTTATTGAGACAAAATCCGAAGACGAAAAATTACTATGGCTTGCGGAAAACATAAAAAGTATTCCTGGTTCGGGATTATTATATTCAGGAACCAGAGTTAATACTGAAACATATTCAAAATGGTTTGATTTTAATAATATCAATTCAACTTATTATCATGCCGGATTAGACGGAGAAAAAAGAAAAGAAATTGAAAATGGGTTTATGAATAATAAGTGGAAATGTATTATCTCTACGAATGCTCTCGGAATGGGAATTGATAAACCGAATATAAGATTTATAATTCATACACAAATTCCACAATCACCAATTCACTATTACCAAGAAATTGGTAGAGCAGGAAGAGATGGCAAACCAACTTATATTATTCTATTTTATAATTCCAAAGAAAATGAAAAAGGAATTGCAGAAGATTATAAATTACCAAAATCATTTATTGAAGGTGGCAGACCAAGTATAAAAAAATATAATCAAACAATTGACGCTTTAAAAGAGGAACCACTTAATATCACAGGATTGATGAGAGAAACAAATTTATTGCGAACTCCGATAAAAGTAATTATTGCTGATTTAATTGAACAAGAAATAATTAAAGAAGTTAAATTTGGTAGAAGTAAAAATTATGAATATCAATTTAATGCTCCGGAATTGAACACAAAAAAGTTTGATGAATTGAGAAAATTTAAACTTGATGATTTAAATTCTATGATTGATTATATATATACGAAAGAACCACGAATGAAATTTTTATGCGAATATCTTGGCGATGAATTTAATAACAAAAAA
>JAYEOX010000163.1:0-8657 GCA_034723415.1 Fidelibacterota bacterium
AACCATTGGTTTAATCCTTTGTGCAGATAAAAATGAATCAGTTGCAAAATATTCAGTTCTGAGTGAACGGGAACAGATTTTCGCATCCAAATATATGCTTTATCTTCCAACTGAAAAAGAGTTAGAAGATGAAATAGAAAGAGAGAGATTATTAATAGAGAATTCTATCAAAAATAAAGAAAATATATTGGAAGGTACAAATGAATAATTTCATAACAAATTTAGATAAAACTATATCATTAAAAAGTCGTTTACAAAAATTGATGAAGATATTATAATTGCAGTAGAGAATAGGAATAAAGAATGAAATGTTTGAAAAAATGTAATAAATCTACCCATAATCAGCGAGAAGAAAAACAAGAATATTCGTAACACACGATAAACATTAGCCACTCAAACATATAACTCACATTTTCCTATACTCTCTTCGCTTCTTCTTATGCCACATCATTATTCCAAACTGAGTCATTTTTTCCTTTATACTTTTTGGAATATAAATTTTTTCACCGGTAAGCGGATGTTTTCCTGTATAATACATTGCTGTTGAGATCGTCATTGGAGTTGGATAAAAATCCGCGGCTTGTTGAAGTTTATGATCGGATTCCTTTAAATTATTTTTCATATCTATCATCATCTTTTTTGTGCATCCCGGATGACCGGATATAAAATACGGCACAATGTATTGTTTTTTCTTTGCCTCTTTTGAATACTTTTTAAATAATTCCATAAATTTAAAATATAATTTACTTGATGGTTTATTCATTAATTTTGTTACAATATCATTTAAATGTTCCGGTGCAACTTTCAAATGTCCACCTGTAAATTTTTTAATAATATTTTTCATTACATTATCGTTTTTTAATAATAGATCGTGCCTTACTCCGGATGCGACAAATATATTTTTAACTCCATCTAATTTACTAACTTTATTCAATAATTTTATATATTTATCTTGTGAATCAATTTGTAAATTATTGCAAATTTTTGGAAATAGGCAATTCATATTATTACATCCGCCGATCTTGCATGTCATTTTATACATATTAGCCGTCGGACCGCCAACATCGGTAATTGTTCCTTTGAATTTTTTATGCTTGACCAATTTTTTAACTTCATTTAGTATGGAGTTCTGACTTCTACTTTGAATGACTTCACCTTGATGCACTGCTATTGCACAAAAACTACAATTTCCAAAACATCCTCTATGCGAAGTTATTGAAGAAAATATTTGTTCATACGCCGGAATTTTATTATTTCCATAACTTGGATGTGGACATCTTGTAAATGGCAAATCATAAATTTCATCCATTTCTGCTTCAGTAAGTGGTTTTGAAGGTATATTTATTTTTAAAATTTGATTTCCCACTTTTTGATACATTATTTTTGCGAATTTGTGATTTTTATTTTTATCATAAATACGAACCATTTCGTTATGAGAATTTTTGTTAGATAATACTTCTTTGTGTGAAGGTAATTTATCCCAATTTTTCTGAGTATTTTTTACTTTTACAACTGTCCCTTCAATATCATCAATTGTGGAGATGTTTTCATTAGAGTTAATTCTTTTTGCAATTTCAACTATTGGTTTTTCGCCCATACCATAAACTAAAATATCCGCTTTACTATCTAATAGAATGCTTTTTCTTATCTTATCATTCCAATAATCGTAATGAGAGATCCTTCTTAAACTCGCCTCAACGCCACCTAATACTACGACAGAATCTTTAAAATTTTCTTTGATCTTATTTGTATAAACGATAACCGCTCTATTTGGTCTTAAGCCTGCTTTTCCATTTGGACTATAATCATCACTCGAGCGTTTCTTTTTATTTACAGTATAATGATTTACCATCGAATCAACATTACCGGATGTTATCCCAAAAAACAATTTCGGTTTGCCTAATTCCAAAAAATCATTGTTGCTTTTCCAATTCGGTTGAGAAATAATTCCAACTTTGTATCCGTTTGCTTCTAATGCTCTACCAATTATTGCCATTCCAAAACTTGGATGATCGACATAAGCATCGCCCGTAACAATAATTATATCGCATTGTTTCCAACCCAATTTATTCATTTCGCTTTTTGTCATTGGTAGAAAATTTGTCATAATATTTTCGCTTTTCATTTAGTTTATTATCATAATAAGTTACAATAATTTGATATTAAATCAAATCACAAATATAATATAAAAATTTCCGAAGATTTTAGTTTGTTTGAGTTTCTATTATTTAATTTCCTTAATTTTGTTATTACAGAAACTTCAGAAGATTTGTTCATTTCACATTTAACTTCTCACATTCCATTTTAACTTAAAACACCCCGAAAATTCAAGATAAATAAAACATTCTAATTATGTTTTTATTAATTTAACGATTTTTGGAATACATCAACCGTGTTGATGTGTAGAAATGTCAGAGACATTTCTTTCTTTATAAAAAACTTCGTTTTTTTTTTGCATTAACACGGTTAATGCACTCCAAAAAAAGCACTCCAAAAAAACAAAGCAATCTATTAATAAAATAAATTGATATGATAATATTAAAAACAATTTAAAAATATTATTTATGTAACATAATATGCTATCGATAGTTATACGATTTATCCTCGTTTTTTTCGGGGTGTTTCAAATTCCACTTTTACATATTGCATAATCAAATATTTCTTTATAAATTACTATTAATTAAATAGAGGATAAAATGAGTACAATTTGTCTATATAACGGAACTGTTTTCACGGGAATAACTATGCTGAAAAAGAGCTCTGTAATAATTCGTGATGGAAAGATCGATGATGTAATAAGTAATGATAGATTAAAAAAGGCGAATCTTCCACCAGATACTGCTATGCACTATTTAAACGGAGCATATATTACACCGGGATTCATTGATACACATATTCACGGAATCGGAGGTTATGATACTGCTGATGGCTCTTCAAAATCAATATTAGAAATGTCCAAAAAATTAGTAGAATATGGAGTAACTTCTTTTTGCCCAACATTGTACCCTCAAGAAGATGAAAAATTTCTAAAGTCAATTAAATCTGTAGTTGAAGCAATGGGTAAAGAAAAGGGTGCAACAATTCTTGGTTTACATCTTGAAGGCCCATTTATATCACCGAAAAAATCAGGTGTTCAAATTCCAAAATTTATGGAAAAACCGAACTTAGAATTGATGCAAAAATATTATGATGCAGCTCAAGATCATATTGAAATAATGACAGTCGCGCCGGAATTAAAAAACATGAGATCATTGGCTCTGTTTTGCACAAAAAAAGGAACTGTTCTCTCTGCAGGTCATTCTAACGCCACTTATGATAATATGTTAGAAGGAATGCAAGCTGGCATTTTACACTCTACACATTTTTTTAATGCAATGAGACGACTTCATCATCGTGATCCCGGAGTAGTTGGTGCAATTATGATCCATCCAAATGTATCTTGTGAAATTATAGCTGATGGATATCATGTGCATCCTGCAATAGTTAAATTATTAAGAAGAGTGAAACCTATTAGCAAAATAATTTTAGTTACAGATTCTTTAAAACCGACTAAACAAACAACCGGTAAATTAATAGCAAATGACGAAGAAGTTTACATTGAAGATGGTTTATTCAAAAGAAAATCGGATGATGCAATTGCCGGTTCATCTTTAACGATGATCGAAGGTGTAAAAAATCTTGTCGAAAATATGAATGTTCCAATTGATGATGCATTGAGAATGGCAAGTTGTAATCCCGCGACTGTTATAAGTAAGCAAACTAAAACCGGATATTTGCTCCCGGGCAAAGATGCTGATGTAACTATCTTTGATAAAAGTTTTAATGTTAAAATGACGATTGTAAAAGGCAAAATTCGTAAATTTTTTGAATAATTACATTTTTTTCAAAAATTTTGCCGCAATTATCTTTACTGATTGATTATTAAATAATATTTTATATGCAATTTGAGTTGATTTAGATATAGCAAGAACTTTTCCCTTTCCAAATATTTTATGATAAACATGATCATCTATTTCTATTTTTTCATTTTTACTATATTTTATTCCACTATTTGGTTTTGTACCAATATTGTATCGTTTAGGTTGTTTCCTATTAAATTCCTCATGAAAAATTTCATGTTTATTGAAATTATTAGTTCGGAATCTATTATTATGACTATGAATAATACATTCATCTGGTATTTCTTCGATAAATTGTGATGGCATATTATGCATAAATTGACCAAAACGCATTCTTTTTTGTGTTGAAGTTAGATATACATTTTTCATCGCTCTGGTAATGCCGACATAAAATAATCTTCGTTCTTCCTCTAATTCTTCTCTATTCTCTTTACTTCTCTCTAATGGAAATAATCCTTCTTCCATACCAACAATAAAAACCGTGGGAAATTCCAAACCTTTAGCACTATGAAGTGTCATTAATACAACCATATCAGTTTCGTCATCCCACTGATCAATATCTGTTATTAACGATACTTCCTGTAAAAAAATTACAATTTTTGCATCTTCGTTGAATTTTTCAAATTGAAGAACACTATTATAAAATTCATCAATATTAGCAATTTTATCTTGAGAAAATTCACTTTTATCTTGATACTGTTCCTTAAAATTCACTTCGTCAATTAATTTAGAAACAAATTCAGATGGTTTACTTTTATCAATTTCATTTTGAAAATCTAACATTTTTTTCAAGAACTTTTCTATTTTGGATTTTGCATAACTTACCCCTGCTTCATCAGGATATTGAAGTGTTTCAAAAAGCGTTCTATGTGTATTATTACCAAATTTTTCTAATCTGTCTATTGTAGTTTTACCAATTCCTCTTGGCGGCACATTAATAATTCTCTTTAAACTAAGTGAATCATCGGGATTAGTTAGAAATTTAAGATATGCTAAAATATCCTTTACCTCTTTTCGCTCATAAAATTTCGTTCCGCCAACAATTGTATATCTAATAGATCTATTTCGCAAAGCTTCTTCAATTAATCGAGATTGAGCGTTTGTTCTGTAAAGTATCGCAAAATCTTTATATTTTGAACCTTGATTAACTTTTCTAATAATGGTTTCTGCTACAAATTTTGCCTCTGAATAGTCACTATCCAGTTCTTGACAAATAAGCTTTTCTCCTTTGATAGAATCTGCCCAAATTTTTTTATTTTTTCTTAAAGTATTATTTTTGACTACACTTGAAGCTGCTAATAAAATGTTTTTAGTTGATCGATAATTTTGTTCAAGTTTAATGATTTTAGAATTTTTAAATGTTTTCTCAAATTCCAGAATGTTTTTTATGTCAGCTCCACGCCACTTATAAATGGATTGGTCATCATCTCCGACTACACATATATTATTATGAACTTGAGATATAGTCTTTAAAAATGAAAACTGAACATGATTTGTATCTTGATATTCATCAACTAAAATATAATCCCATTTATTTTGATATTTCTGCTTCAGTTCCCGATATTTTTTAAATAAAATTAATGGTTCAATTAATAAATCATCGAAATCTACAGCATTATTTTCCTTTAATCTTCTCTGATATTCGGTGTAAATTTTTATATTTTGCTTATTAATAAAATTATCTTCAAAATGATCTTTGGCATTATTGGGTAAAATTAGTTGTTGCTTTGCATTACTTATAAAATATTTAACTGCTTTTGGTTTGACAATATCACTATTAAGATCCATCGCTTTGATAGATTCTTTTATCAAATTAAGAGAATCTGTAGAATCGTAAATAGTGAAATCAGCTTGAAAATATTTTCTTTCAGTTCTCAGAATACGAGCATTAATGCTATGAAAAGTACCAATATTTACAAAATTAGCTTCAGGACCAAGTAAACTTTTCACTCTCTCTTTCATCTCATTAGCCGCTTTATTAGTAAATGTTACGGCTAATATACGATTTGGAATTGTTTTTTTCTTTTGTAGTAAATAAGCAATTTTATATGTCAAAACTCGTGTTTTTCCCGAACCTGCTCCGGCAAAAATCAGTAACGGTCCGTCAGTATGAATAACGGCTTCTTGTTGCTTGTCATTTAATTTGTTTAAAATATTATTCATAAAAAATAATTAATACCTGTTAATTATACATTTTTTCCTATTTGGCGTGTAATTTCTAATAGCGTCTTTTTTTTCGTAATTTTTTTAATTTATACTTTTCACGATTATGTTCTGCAAGTGTTCTTGTAAAGGTATGATATCCATCACCGCGTGCTACAAAATATAAATAATCTGTAGTATCAGGATTTATTGCAGCTATTATTGCCTTCAAACCCGGACTATTTATCGGTCCAGGAGGTAATCCTCTATGCATATAAGTATTATACTCGGAATCAGTCCTTAATTCACTTATTTTTAATAATCTATCTGGGCCTGGTATGATATATTGAATTGTTGGATCGGCTTGTAACCTCATATTTTTTTCCAATCGATTATAATAAACAGAGGCTACTTTTGACATTTCAGAATCGTAGATCACTTCACCTTGTACTATTGAAGCGAGAGTAATGAGTTCATTAACGGTCATATCCCTTTCTTTAGCATCCCAGATCAAATCCACACTTACATTTTTTTTAAAATTATTTACCATTTTTTGAATAACATCTTCTGCCTTTGTATCTTCAAAAAAATAATATGTATTCGGAAAGAGAAAACCTTCAATATTTTTAACAGATTTGTAATAAATACCAAACTTTTTTGGTTCACTTTTATTTGATAAAAAACTGTCAACAGGAATTTGTAATTTATTTTCAAATATTTGTGCTATTTCGGTCAACTCCATTCCTTCAGGAATAGTAATTCTTTTTTGTAAAATTGCAGCGTGTTCCAAATTATAAACTAATGAAACATAATTTATTCCACCTTTTATTTTAAACTTACCTGCTTGAATACTTCTCGTTTTCCTTAATAATTTTGCTGTTAAAATAAACTTCCAACGATCCTTTATCAAATTATTTTCATCTATGATTTCAACTATTTCTTTAAAATTAGCTCCTTTGGGAATTTCAATTGTAACTACATTATCCGTATCTAAATCATTTGCTTTTTGATGAATTAAAAAATACACATTAAACAAAACGACAATAACAAAAAACAAAATAAATAAACTAAGCAAAATAATAATTGAATGTCTATCTAATCCTTGTGAATTTTTAAAATTAAAATACTTTTCCATAATGTTTACTCAATATTTAAGTAAATATCGTGATCTTTTCCTTTATGTTTAATTATTCTGTCTTAATATCTATAATGTTCCGGTTTAAAAGGACCGTCTTTATCCAAACCAATATATTTCGCCTGTTTATCAGTCATCTTAGTTAAATTAATATCTAATTTTTTCAAATGCAATTTAGCAACCATTTCATCTAATTTTTTACTTAAACGATAAACTTTATTTTCATGATCATTTTGCCATAACTCAATTTGTGCTAACACCTGATTTGTAAATGAGTTACTCATTACAAAAGAAGGATGTCCGGTTGCATTCCCAAGATTGACTAATCTGCCTTCCGATAATAGAATGATTGAATGACCATCGGGAAATAAAATTTTATCTACTTGCGGTTTGATATTGATCTTTTTTACACCCGGCAATGCATAAAGTTTGTTCACCTGTATTTCATTGTCAAAATGTCCAATATTACATACAATTGCATTATCCTTCATTTTCTCCATATGATCAGTTCTAATCACATCACAATTACCGGTTGCTGTAACAAAAATATCTCCTTTTGTAACTACTTCTTCTAAAGTTTTGACCGAAATTCCTTCCATTGAAGCTTGCATTGCACATATTGGATCTATTTCAGTTACAGTAACTTTTGCTCCTAATGCCTTCATAGATTGAGCACACCCTTTACCAACATCACCGTATCCACAAATAACAACATTTTTACCGGCTACCATAACATCAGTTCCTCTTTTGATTCCATCTGCCAATGATTCTCTACATCCGTACAAATTATCAAATTTGGATTTAGTAACAGAATCGTTTACATTAATGGCTGGAAATAATAGTGTTTTATCTTCCATTTTTTGATATAATCTATGAACGCCTGTTGTTGTTTCTTCACTAACACCTCTCAACACTTCTGCTATTTTATGCCATCTATTTGGATATGATCTTAAATCTTCTAAAATTGTTTTCTGCAGTGTTGCTTTCTCTTTATTGTCCGTTGTTATTTCGGGAATTTTACCTGTTTTTTTATATTCTTCTTCAAGTTTGTATCCTTCATGCACAAATAAAGTTGCATCACCACCGTCATCAACAATTAAATCCGGACCTTCATCTTCATTAAATAACAATGCGTGCTTTGTTGACCACCAATACTCTTCTAATGTTTCACCTTTCCAAGCAAATACAGGTATTCCTTTTTTTGCTATATAAGCAGCAGCATGATCTTGAGTTGAATATATGTTACAACTTGCCCATCTAACATCAGCTCCAAGTTCTACAAGCGTTTCAATTAACATCGCAGTTTGAATTGTCATATGCAAACTGCCAGTAATTTTTGCATTTTTTAATGGTTTTTCTTTACCATATTTTTCTCTAATAGCTATTAATCCCGGCATTTCACTTTTAGCAATTTCAATCTCTTTTTTACCAAATTCTGCTAATTTTATATCTGCAATTTTATAATTTAGTTTTTTAATCAT
>JAYEOX010000164.1:0-1630 GCA_034723415.1 Fidelibacterota bacterium
AAAGTTGGCAAATTTCCCATATATTTTATCTCAATATTTGGAAAAGTGTTTTGCAATAATGTGTCTTTGGTGATTACTGAATATTTTGAATTAAAATTAAAATTCATTTCTTTAATATTATTATTAACTTGTAATTTCCAATATTGTGAATTTAAATTTTCATTTGGGAAATAGAATTCAATAAATTCAACTTGATCATAAAGTGTATTGGGATCAAATAGAACTTCATTCAAGTATATTTGATTTTCAGAATATGTTTTAAAAACTAAAATTGAATCTGTAAAATTTAAATTTGTAGAATTTATCTTAACTTCATAATAATTTAATCCATCTTTAAAATCTAAATTATCTAAAATTTGAACTGCAATTGTATCGCTCGTATTTATTGAACTAATGGACGCGGAAAAAATTTCTGTATCATCAAAAAATATTTTCATATCTAAATTACTAAGATTTTCATAACCATCATTAATAAATTGAATCGTAAAACTCTCTGTAGAATCAAAATAGAAATATTCATTTTCGTTTATTAATTTTACTGAATAAGTGTTTTGTAAAAGTGAATTTGCTTGCCCGGGTGTTCCACCATACTCACTTTCGCAAAGTCCCCATTCTCGTTTTATCAATTCACCTTTTCTCTCAAAAGAAATTTCTTTTTTGGCAGAGAGTGAATCGCCATAAGACATCGTATCTAAAACATTTCCGCAAAAATCTTTAAGACGAACTTTGTCATCATAAGAATTCAAATTTGGCAAATCAATTCGTTGGAAAACACCATTATTTTGAGGATAATTATACATCACATTATTATCTTGTGAAACAATTAAATATTTATCAGTTTCAAGAAATAAATTTTCATTTGAAATAGTAGAATAAGTTTGATTATCGCCAATTTCCCAACCTCGTAAATTTATTTTTTTATCCGAAATATTTACTAATTCTATCCATTCCGATTCTTCTGAATTCGGTGACGGCATTATCTCATTTAGTATAATCGGGATTTCAGAATATTTTATCTTTAAGGTTTCGAAATAGTTATTACTATAATTTGTGAAAAACTTCACATCAAAAAAACCAGCTTTATCGAAAGTAAAGTTTTGAGTTATTGTTATGAATTCTCCGGGAGTAAGAGCAACAAGATGTGTAATATTAAATCTTTTTTCATCACTAGTATAAATTGAGTCGGCATTTGCATCAATAAAAAATTCCAAAGTAACACCATTAATAGTTTCCTGTCCAATATTTGTCGCAACACAAGAAAATGAAATCGTTTTATCTGTTTCAACAGAATCAGCTATCGAAATTGAACTCAAAATAATTTCTTTATCATTAGCAAAAGATGGATTTGTTTTTCCCGGACTTCCCGGCTGAACTGCCTGCCAATTCGAGTCATCATTACTACTCAATTTAGGATTTATCAACTCTGCGGCATAATCATCCGGAATATCCCAATCTGAAGTATAGGTTATTTTATTAATATAATTATTGTAAAAATCAGTAAGGAATATTTGATCTGAAGTGTTATTTAAAGATCTCCAATTACTCATAACGCAGACATTTTTTAAATCAGGAAATGATTCTGTCAATTCTACCGATTCCGTAAAAACGAAAAAAGAATCTTTTTCAACAA
>JAYEOX010000165.1:0-1624 GCA_034723415.1 Fidelibacterota bacterium
TAACTTTTCTCAGCACATTGCATAGCGTGATAGGTCCAATGAGGAATAATATAAGTAATAAAGATACAGATAAAACCATAGAAACGATACTGAAAATAATAAAGGGAGGAATAAACAATAATGAAAAGAAATAAATTTAACCTGACATTCAAATATTTAGCCATTTTTATTGTAATAATTGCATTTACGAATACATCATTCTCTCGTAATTTAACTTTAGAAGAGGTTGAAAAAATAGCAATTGAAAATAATTTATCTATAAAATTGGTTAATGAATCAGTAAAAGAAGCAAATATTTCTTACAAAGAAGCAATTGGAGCGGTTTTACCGACTGTTGATGCCTTCAGTCAATTTACGGATAATTTTGAATTGCCGGTAATGACAATAGAGATGCCAAGTTTTACAAACCCCGGAGAAACAAATAAAACAAGTATGGAAATGGGAACTAAATATAATTCTGTTTTAGGAGTATCTGCTTCTCAGCCGATATTTACAGGTGGAGCAATATTTGCCGGATATAAAATTGCAAAAAAAAGTGTGCATTTATCAAAGTTGCAACAGGAATCACAAAGAGATAATATTATTGTAAATGTCAGAACATTATATTATCAGATCCAACTAATGGAATCGCTGATCAATGCAACTTCACAATCCTATGCTTCAGCTAAATCAAATTACGAGTTAGTAAAAAAACAAAAGGCAGTTGGGAAAGCAAGCAAATTTGAGGTTTTACAGGCACAGGTCCAATATAGATCATTAAAGCCAAAATTGATCTCACTTAAGAATCAGAAGAATATATTATTGACTAATTTCCTGACATTACTCAATGATGAAGATCTGGATTCAATTGTTATATCCGAAGAATTACAAAAAGAAACCAATCCTTACAAAAATAGATCATTAGATTACATTAAGACAATTGCATTAAAAAAGCGGAATGAATTAAAGTTATTGAATGGTCAAAAATATATTCAAAGAAATAAGCGATTAATTTCTTATTCAAGCGGTTTGCCAAAAGTTTCAATACAAAGTCAAATTCAATATCAATCACAAGCTGAATCAATTGATGATCTTGAATATGTAAAAAGTATGAATGCATCGGTAAATTTATCCATTCCAATTTTCTCCGGTGCGAGAAATTTTAGAAAAGTTCAAAAATCCAACATAGAGATCAAAAAAACCAACATACAATACGAACAGACGAGAAATCATATTCTCAGTGAAGTTGAATCCACATATTTAAAAGTGAAAGAGACAAAAGCAAATATTGAAGCGAACTCAGGATTGATAGAGCAGGCAAAAGAGGCATTACGTTTAGCAAAATTGATGTATGAAAACGGAAGAATTACACAATTGGAAGTCCAAAGCGCTGAGTCATCTTATTTACAAGCACAGTCGGCTTATTATCAATCAATTTTTGAATATAACATAGCAATAAATAATTTAAAACGATCATTAAATGAGATATCATAAATTAAATAAATCAAAAAGAGGAAAAGATAATGAAAAAAGTAATTATTACAATTGGAATTATTTTCACGGTTATTTTCATCAGTTGTTCAAAAAATGATGAACAGACCAATTACACTAATTCAGCAAACAATATTGTTGAATTAACTAATAA
>JAYEOX010000166.1:0-8588 GCA_034723415.1 Fidelibacterota bacterium
ATATAATTTGTAATACGGATATGCGATATGTTATCACGAATAATATGATCGTAAAATCGTTCCTGCCATGCAAATTCAAATCCTGAACGATGTGCATATTTTGATACCGCAGATTTATACGAACCGACAATTCGCGATACGGATCCTGATTTTGGTGATATTTTTGACATTTGTTGGTTTTTGGGGTTTGTATTTCGTTTCATTTTTTTATTTGTATTTATCGTTTTTGTGTTTGTTGGCGTTGGCGGTTCCGGTTCCGTTATTGGCGTTAGTGATATTGTTGACGGTGACGTTTGCGTTGTTGTTGGCGGTGTTGTTGTTGTTGGCGTTGTTGGCGTTGTTGGCGTTGTTGTTGTAGAGACGATGCATGCATCGTCTCTACGGGTACCATTATTCCCATTACGATCACCATTTCCATTCAAAATTAATATTCCATGAACATGATTCGGCATAACAACAAATTCACCTAATTTAACATTTGTCGTATGATTTAATATTTCATACCACAATGCATCTGCCATAATACCTATATCGGATAATTGCATTTTTCCATTTACAACATCACCAAAATAATATTCGCCATTTTTTGTGTTTATTGTAATGAAATATAAACCGGCGGAACTGTAATCCCAATTTTGCAATCGTGATGATGGTATTCTATATTTATCTTTATATCTTTCCATTTCACTTTTGTGTATTTATTTTTACCACCGTTCCAAATCCTCTCGCAACCTGCTTACCAATTCCCAAATAATCCGGCAAATAAAAATTTGTTTTAAATTCACCTGTAAATGTTATCATCGTATTTCCTTTGAATTTATTTATATTCGGTTTAAAATCGCCCTCAATAGAAATTTTATCAGGATCGGGAATCCAGTAATTAAATGCATGCGATACTGTTTTTAAATTTCCCCACAAAATCCTGTCAAGTTTTTTTAACCGTTTTCTCAAACTTAAATTTTTATATAACTGGTAATTCTGTTGATTTAAAGCCATCCAAGGGGTCAAAAACTTGTATTGGATAATTTTATCACTAACACCAATTTTATGTTCGGATATTTTAATTGATTTTTCTAAAACCGGAATATTTTTATTGAGAATTTTCATTTCATCAACTTTTAAAAATACATTTTTTAAAATGTCAATTCCATCGCCAAAACCAATTATCATAGGTTTTTTATCAAATATTTTAAATTGAATATCGGGATAAACATATCTAAATTTTCCATTTTCTAAATGATTATGAATGTGTCTATAATTCGGAAATTTCTCAGCAAGGAATTGTCTAAAACGAGGAATATCGGGAGAATTTAACAATCCTTTGGCAAATTCTAATTTAATTATTTTAACAGAATTTTTCACAATCCTTCTTTTTTAATAGTGGTTGATTATACACATTTATTACCACAGTTCCAATGAAAAATCGTAAAAGATCTTTGTAATTATGAATGGATCGTTTACTCATAATTCTTCCCCATCAAAATGAAAATCCTTAACATCCCACGATTCTAAATTTTTATATCGTTCTGTTGTGATGCTTTCCTTTATTTTTTTATTAATCTTTTCTGTCATTTTGATGTCTGCATTTGCTTCTTCCAAATTACCTTGCTCCATCTTGGTGATATCATTAAGTGCAATTATACTATACTTGATATCTTCTTTTTCAGCTTCACTGATTTTTTCCTTTTGAAGTTCAGTCAGGGCATTTAATTCAATATTATATTGTTGGATCCTAATCTCATAAGTTTGACATTTTCCCATTAAATCAACGATTTCCTCTTCCTTCTTGAAATACAATTTGAGTGCGATCATATCTCTTTCTTCGGTTTCATTATTCGCACTGATATAATGAAATTTTCCCTCTTCCATCGCCGGTTCCAACCATTCCACTTCATCCGCTCTGTCGCTTTTTTTGAATTTTCCCAAAAGATCCTGTGCTCTTTTTGACGGCAAATGTGCAAGCGTCATAACGATCTCTTCCAATTGTTCTTTTGGCGTATTTTCGTCAAATAATGCAACTTCCCATTTCGTGTAATCATTGTCATTATAACCATCCGGGTTTTGAATGTCTTTGTGTTGTGTCATAATTTCTCCTTTTTTTATTTGATATTAACCAATGTATTTTTCATCATTCAAATCATCAATTAATTCCGAATAATTTAATTCTGTATATCTCCAATCGTTCCATAAATTCTTTTTTGTGAATTGTGATGCATTATTTATTTCATTTAATTTTTTTACAAATCTTCTAAAAAATCAATTGCCTTTTGTTTCATCCATTCACGCTTAAATTCATACCATTTTTTTTGTATTTCCGGAAACTCATATAACACATCTTTAAATCTACGAAAAGCACCCTTGCCATCCAATGCAATAACAAGCAACTCTTTTAATTTTCCGTCCTGTTTTGAAACAAAATCTTTCATCAAATTATACTTCTGATATGACTTCATTCCTTTAATACTTATCCAATTATTGCGATCAAGTTTTTTTTCATTTTTCAAAATATCTTCATCATCATGATCAGTAAAATATTTTGTTTCCTTTGTCTTCTTGTTAAAATAATATCTTATTTCATAATTCGTATTATCTAATGCGTCAATTATATTATCAATTAAAACTTCAGAATATTTTCCCAATATTTCCTCCTCATTAATATCTACAATATAAATTTTATTCTTTAATTTATTGCATCTGATCGATTACCATTTTCTGCTTTAAGTATTCTTTGCGGCTTTGCGACTTAGCGAGAACCATTTCCTATTATATTTATTCTTTGCGGCTTTGCGACTTAGCCTGTCCGCTACAGGCGGGCGAGAACTATTTCCTATTATATTTATTCTTTGCGGCTTTGCGGCTTTGCGGCTTTGCGAGAGAGAGATCTTTCCTACAACTTTATCACTTATCACACTTAGTAAATCCACACAGAACACAGAACTCACAGCCATTTTCAAATTTCAATCCTCTTCCGTTACACTCCGGACAGATCTTGAAATTGTCGTTAATATTCATTTGACTTGTCTGTTCTTCCAGATCGGTTGCAATTGGCAGATCCATTTGTTTAGGTTGTTTCTGTTGTTCAATAACTTTTTCTTCAACGAAAAATCTCTCAATAACATCAGCTACCTCCGAATAAAAAGATTGTATATACTTTCCATTTTTAAAATAACCGCCGTTTGGATCATAAATACTTCTCAGCTCTTCTAATATGAAATGCGGATCACTTGCTCTTCTGAAAATAGCTGAAATAAGACGAGTTAAAACAGCATATTCTGCGGCATGAGTTAAGTCCTTTGAATTAATAAAGATCTCAATTGGCCGTTTTCTCCCACTTTCCAAAATATAACTGAGTGTAACATAAACATTAAATTTTACGAACGGGCTTTTAATTTTATAGACCTTTGCATCAACTACCTCGGGCCGTTTTAATTTTAACGAATTGCCTGGTTTGCCTTCTCTTTTTGGTTTTTTTTGGATCTCACGAATCGGGTGATTTTTATTCAATTTTAACATTACACCACCTCGATATCGTCGGAGTTTTTAATTCCCATTTTTAGAAAATAATGAAATGGAGTAGTCAATGTTCCATCGGATAATTTCATTACTTCATCACCGGAAAATTCCACTTCTTCATCTTTTGACACTTTCATTTTGAAAAACTTTTCTTTGTATTCCTGGAATTTAGATTTTTCTTTTTCTTGTGTCAAAATTGGGAATCTGCTTCCATCTCGATAGATCGTTACCCCCTTTAATCCATGTTTCCAAGCACTTAAATAGATAGTGGATATTTTTTCCGGCTCCACATCTTCAGGTAAATTGATAGTTGAAGATATTGAATGATCGACAAATTTTTGACATGTAGATTGAATTTGAATTCGTTTTTCATGGGATATTTCATAAGCTGTTTTGAAAAATGATTTTGGCAGCATCTTTCTCAATTCGGCCATTCCCAGATTTGCTTTTAAATCTCCCGTTAAATTGTTTTTATCAATATATGCTTTCACTGTAGAATGGAATACCTTGAAAAATTTATTATTAAATGATTCCGATCTTCTGGTATAATAAAGAGCAAAAACCGGTTCAATTCCTCCGCTTACTCCGATGTAATTTTTATTATTATATTCAAAACTCTTAATTATATTACTGATCGTGCCTGTTGGAGCAATTGATGTTAAGGCGATATTTCGTAATCCATGTTTTTTGATATGACTTTTAACTTCATCGGATAATGATTCTTGAAAAAATGCTCCTTTTGAATATTTTTTATAGACGAATATATCTGACGGTGACTTTTCTTTTGCCAATTTTGAAGATGCCAAATACGCATTATTATTAATGAATTCCATTACTTTTTCTATTGTCTTTATTCCCTTGTTCGAATCATAGTCGATATCTAATTGATGCAACATATCAGCTATTCCCATAATTCCGATGCCAAGTCGTCTTGTCTCTTTTGCAGATTTCTTTTGTTTTTCTAATGGATTTAACGATTCATTCCAAGTGATAACATTATCAAGAAAACGAACTAAATTGTATGTAGATCTTTTCAACTCTTCCCAATTTATTTCCGCATCTTTTGTGAATCCGTCTATCACAAATCTGGAAAGATTCAATGAGCCTAAATTACACGCACCGCCGTCTTCAAGCGGGACCTCTGCACAGGGATTAGTTGAGATGATCGGTCTGTCCAAATAATTTGACGGCGAATATTTACTCATTTTAGTCCAAAATATTAATCCGGGTTCAGCTGTTTTATAATTTGATTCTATTATCAGATCCCAAATTTCACTTGCCTTAACAATTTTTCTTATCTCTCCTGTAGGTTTGGAACCATAATATAATAAAAAATCACCCGAGTATTTTATTGCCAATTCCCAATCATCATTCCCGACATCGACTAAAAAATCACCGTAAACATCTCGTTTAAATGTATCGCTCAGATCACTATGTGAAATTGATTTTGAATACTCTTTTACTAACCAATTATTTAAATTTGAAAAATCGTCAAATGTTTTAAATATTTCATATTCTTTTATATCTTTATTTGGCATTCCCTGTGAATACAAGTGTTTTTTTGATTGATAAGCTTTTAACAATTTTGTTTTATTTAATTTTTTGTAAACAAGTATCTGATTATATGGATATTTTTTCTCCTCTTCTACAGATTGTAAAAATTCATCCGATACTTTTATTGAAGTATTTGCAAATCTTACTTGATTATTTTCCACAACATGTTTTTCAATTTCCTTCATCTGATCTTCAGAAAATTTCTTTGACCATTTGCACTGTTCTAAAATTTGATTTGATACCCAATTGGGATCTGACTTTATCTTAAGAAAATTAAAAATATCCGGATGTTTTATATCTATTGTCAACATTAGAGCACCGCGTCTTCCGGATTGCCCGATCAGTCCTGTTGTCATAGAAAATAATTCCATAAATGAAACTGCACCTGTCGAGCTGTCGGCGGCATTATGTACAATAGAATCTTTCGGACGCAGAGGAGAAATGTCAACACCAATTCCGCCTCCGTAAGAATATGTTCTTGCACACTCTGATGCTGTTTTATAAATAGATTCAATATCATCGCCTTTTATCTCGGTAACAAAACAATTAGCCAATGTCTTTAATCTATAAATATCACCGGCACCGGCCAATACTCTCCCACCGGGCAGCCAAGACCCATTGTAAAGATCTTTATAAAATTTTTCAGCCCATTCAATTTGATTATTTGCGGAAGATTCTTGCGAAGCAATAAACGCAGAAATTCTCAAAAACACATCTTCCGGCCTTTCTTCAATATAATTTCCCTTTATATCTTTTAAATAATATTTATTTTTATAAATATTTTGAGACAATTCGTGAGAATTAAGATAATTTTCATTTATAGGCAGTTCGCCTTTTTCTCTCTTTTCTAATAATTTAAAATAAATTCGCTTGTAGGTATTAATATTTTTATCCCCAACGATTTTAGCAAGTTTCCCTTTGTGAGTGAACATATTTTTGAAAGCGTTTTGCCTATTATCCATATTAATTCCTATAAATTATCGTAATCACTTGTTAATTATCAATTTCACTAAAAACCACTATATGTTGTGATTAATATAATTCAATACTACAACATACATATTGTAATGTCAACAAAATATTAAAAAAATTTTCGAATAAATTAATTTTTATAAATAAAATAATGTGTCAAACTGATAAAATCTTGCTCTTAGATTTTTTGTGCCGTTTTATTATATTGATCCACTTACTTCCTGAATCTAAAATTGTCTGCTCTGCAATTTGTAAAGTTTGTTTTATTCGGAAGTAAACTCTTATTCGATATTATAACTTATTTTTAATCATTTTCATTTAAATTGTGTGCCAATTTGTTTGTTCACATATATACATTTATTCTCCGCATAATATGCAATGATTATAGCAATTATTCTCCGTATTGTCAAATGGATTTTTTTACGGCATTAAATCTAATGAACTTTTCACCTCAACGATTCAATGTACCAACCCATAATCTTGTCAAACTCTTCACCTTCTGTAAATCCGACTTTTTTATATCTGATAATTCCATTCTTATCAATAATAAATAAAGTCGGTATTCCCTTCACACCAAATTCATCTGCAACATTATTATCGTAAAATATTGGTATTTCATAATTAGTTTTTTCTATAAACGGCGCAATTTTTTCCTTTTCTCTATCAGTCGAAAGAGCCATGATTTGTACTTCATCATCATTTTGATATTCTATTTGCAACTCATTCAAATGCGGAAATTCTTTTATACAGGGAGGACACCAGGTTGCCCAAAAATCAATGATCAAGATCTTTCCAAATAATTCTTCAGAACTAACAAAATTACCATTAATAGATTCTATTTTAAAAGAAGGCATTGGATCGTCTAATTTTTCTGATAATAACTTCTCCTTTAACGCTGATCTTCCGCCTTGTACCGTTTCTTCGATTATTGCTCTTATCTGTTGATCAGAATATGCTAAATTTTTTGCATAGATTCTTAAACTGTCTTTAATATTTTCACTTCCGGTTGTCATTCTTAAGGCACCAATTGTCGATTCAAGTGCCTGTTTATATCTATTCATTTTGTTTAGTGATGAAGCATAATTTAAAAGAATACCCGCTTCTTGATATTCGTTCAAGATTGTTTCATAAGTTGCAATTGCTTCTTCAATTTTCCCCTGTTTTTTTAAATATAGTGCATAGGTATCTCTTATCATTCCTTTGTATGATGACAATGCTTTGTTTTTTTCACCACTTGAATATCCTCTTGAATCAAAATAACTCAATCCTGAATCGGCAAATGCATCTGAATATGTAAATTTATTTGCAATTTCAATTAATTCGTTAGTTTTCTGAAATATTTCTTTTTTATCTTTATTTTCCCAAACGATGGAATTCAATGATAATGCAACAAAAAATTTATTTTTATATTTTAGAAGATGTGTTTTTGCAATCTCAAATTTTTCATCATCTGTCAATATCGTAATTGCCATTATCCTTTCAGCAATTTCTATTGATTCTCTTTCAGAAAGTTTATTCTTTTTAATAGTTGGAATTGCTTTTTTTAAAAATTCAGAGTTGTTCTCAATCTCAAGTACGCTTTTCCTTTTCGGAATTTTTATTAGATCTATCTTTGCACAATTAAATAATAGAATAGTCATAAAAAATAAAATTAGGTATTTTTTCATTTT
This sequence comes from Fidelibacterota bacterium, assembly GCA_034723415.1. Classification (GTDB taxonomy): domain Bacteria; phylum Fidelibacterota; class Fidelibacteria; order Fidelibacterales; family Fidelibacteraceae; genus TCS52. The sequence goes on from JAYEOX010000166.1 coordinate 7,710, forward strand.
CGTTCTCCTTTTTTATAAATTATAATAATAATTTTATAAATAAAATAAAAAAATGCTTATTGCAATACAAAAAATCAAATTCATAAAGATTTAATAAAACATTTTTTTAATAAGTCATAAATATTTTGTATATTAATAAAAATAATATGGGAGTTCTAATGAAAAATAAAATCACATATTCAGAGGCAAAGTTACTTTTGGATAAATATTTAAAAACGGAATATTTACGGTTTCATTCACGAGAATCAGAAGTAATAATGAGAAAGTTGGCGAAATACCTTGGCGAAGATGAAGAATTGTGGGGAATAACAGGATTGCTTCACGATTTGGATATTGATCTGATTGATAAAGATTATAGTAAACATGGATACAAAACGGTAGAAATTTTATCCGATGAAGGATTTAATATTCCAAAAATGTTCACGGCAATAATTTCACACACGGAAGGAATTGAAGGAAATGATGCGAAACGAGAAACAAAATTAGATTATTGTCTTGCGGCAGCCGAAAATCTGACTGGATTAATTGCGGCTTACGTACTTATTCGACCAGGCAAAAAAATAGCCGGTACAAAGGCAAAATCCATTACTAAAAAATTCAAGTCAAAATCATTTGCCGCTTCTGTAAATCGTGAATTTATCAACGATATTACAAAAGTTACCGATCTGCAAAGAAATGAATTTTTTCAATTGGCAATAGATGCAATGAGCGAGATTGCAGATGAAATTAATATGTAGATGGAAAGATGGTTAGGAGTTTAGAAGGTTAGAGGTTTAAGAGGTTAGAGGGTTAGGAGGTTAGAAGTTTAGAAGTTTAGAAATAACCAAAATGACAATTACTTAAAATCGAAATTTTAAAAGACAATCTGATTATTAGATG
>JAYEOX010000167.1:0-1600 GCA_034723415.1 Fidelibacterota bacterium
TCATTTTATAATTTATTGTTAATTATGATCATTTCTAACCTTCTAAACCACTAAACTACTAAACTTCTAAACATTTTTATTATTTTATTTTGATTCTTATTATTTGGTTTAGTTATGCAAAGCATTCCATTAGCATAGATCATAGTTTTATTTTATTTTGTTATCATAACAACTAAATATAAATATTAAAAAATGAACTGTCAAATATTTTATTGGATTATTTTTTATATTAAGAAACCCACAATTTTAATCGTAGGATAATTTCATTCTGACAAGGGAGCTAGCTTCCTTGCTATTTTCCATTTTCAAATTTCCATTAAACAAAGATTTTATTATAAAAAAACCCATGATCTTTTGATCATGGGTTAATAATCATTGTAGTACACTTATTTGTCTCTTGTTAGATTATCGCATAAGCACCATTTTATTTGTCTTAGTGTAATTACCGGTAACAATTTTCAGTAAATAGATTCCGGAAGGTAATAATTTTCCATTCTCATTTTTGCCATTCCAGTGTAATTGATACGATCCTGCCGTCTGATTATTTTTTACCAATGTGGTAGCAACTTCTCCACGAATATTATAGATAACAAGTTGTACATATCCATCTTCCGGTAGATCGTATTGGATCGTTGTTACCGGATTGAACGGATTGGGATAATTGGGATAGAGGCGAAATGCCTTAGGTGTGGTGCTTTCAAGTGGTGTAGGCGAAATCGGTCCGTGAAATTTTGTATTGCCACTGTAATCCACATCTTCCAATTTGTACCAGAAGGTAACTCCATTAATAATATCTTTATCAATGAATTCATAGTTATGTCTGGTAGAAGAATTGCCGGCACCTTTGATAATATTTTTGTTGTTCTTTTGATAATTACCTGATTTAGTTCTGCTACGATAGACATTGAAGCCCAGATTTTCAGTTTCACTTCCTGTAATCCAACGCAGAGTAACCTGATCATTACTGCGAGTGGCAGTAAAGATGATAAGTTCTACGGGGAGGGATGAATCTCCATCCGAAAGTACTTCATTACTTAAATCAGAGGAAATTAATCCATCATAAAAAGTAAGGCTGCTATTATCTACCATACGAGCATCTATAGATCCCGTAGCATCAGAAGCTACATCACAAGTTAAAAAGTAATATTCAGTACCTGTTCCTATGCTTACATTCCCATCTGAGAAACTCGCTAATTCACCTGTACCAGGATCAGCAGAAATTGTTAAACCATATTGAGAATCAGTACCGGACTCAAACGAGCTATTAGAACTTTTCCATAATTTAAAATTAGAAGCACCTGTTCTGGTTCCATTAAGAAGAATGGTTACTCTTTCAAGATAACTGCCACTTCCATCAGCATTTAAAGAAAAACGTCCGATAACTTGATCTGTATTTCCCTGAGTAACAGATGTAGAATAGCTACTACCATCATTAAAAGTAATAGTATTAGGAGCAAGAGTAGTGGCAATCAAAGTAGGATAACTATTACTTATCGCCCAAATATTAGTAAAATCCCAACCTACATCAGTATATGTTGATTCAGTTTGCATATCACTCGTTGATTTACTTGTTACACCTGAAACAGTGTACGCAGTAGTT
>JAYEOX010000168.1:0-1600 GCA_034723415.1 Fidelibacterota bacterium
TATTATATAATTGAATATTTTGATTTTTATGATAACAGGCCAGAGAATTTTTCAAAATATGTTAACGATAATATAAGTAATAAGATAATAGACCAATTGATAGATTTTAAGACAACTAAATTAAAAGGCGTAAAATATTCAAAAAACCGACCAATATTTAATGTTTATAGGATTATAACAAAATTATTAATTAATAGATATAGAAAATTTTTTTTGGTCAAATTAATATTTTTAATAACTTTACTGTATTTTAAAAATTTAAAATTATTTTTTATAAAAGTTGCTACAAAAGGAGATTTTACCGAGCGAAATATTTTAATAAAAGAAGATGTGGTGAAATTTATTGATTTTGATTCATATTATGATAAGGGATCATGGCTACAAGATGCGACATATTTACTACTACATCAAGATGTTGAAATTGAGAATCTAAAATGGCAAAAGAAATTTTTTGTAAAATATCTGCAAAATGTACATTTGAATTTTATGAGATTAAATAAAGATTATATAAGGTTTTGGCTTTTGCTGACTAGTTTGCAACAATTTTCTATTAGGTATTTCCAAAAACAAAAAAATTTAGTAAATATCGATAGCGTACTACACAAAGAACAACATATAAAATATTTTCTAAACAAGGAGAAGTTTAATTTGTTCATAAATAAAATTGGGTATAATGATCAATTATGAAAATTGTATTTTTACTTCATAGTTACTATAAATATTCTTTTGGCGGAGCAGAATATCAAGTTTATTTAATAGCTCAATATTTATTGAGAAAAGGATATGAAATTCATTATGTTTTTTTAGGAGAAAATAGATCATATCCCAAAATAGATAATGGAATTAAATTGCATCCGGTATATAAGAAAAGACCATTGATATATAAATTATTTGGGAAATCATACTTAGTTTTTGGGAATGAAATTAATAGCATATTAAAAAATATTGACCCTGATTTCATATATCACAGAAATTTTAGTTCTATATTTTTATCGGCAATAAAGTATTCTGGTAGAATTAAATGTAAAACCATTTTACATATAGCGCATAAATGTGATGTTAATAAAAATTGCGTTAATTTTGGCTCGAACATTATTAGAAATATATATAATCGGATAGTAAAAAATAAATGTCTTAAAAAAGTTGATTATATTATAGCACAAGCAAAATATCAGGATGAATTACTGCGATATAATTATAATAGAAAAGCTGATCTTATTATGAAAAATATGCATCCTTATCCGAATGGAAAGCTTGTTAAATCTGAGCAATTAAAAGTTTTATGGATATCAAATTTAAAAGAGTGGAAACAGCCTGAAAAATTTATTCAATTAGCTAAAGAATCTGAATATACAAACGCAGAATTTATAATGATTGGTAGAGATCCTAAAAATGAATGGTCAGAAGGTTTTAAAAAAAGGATTTCAGAAATAAAGAATTTATCTTATTTAGGAGAATTGCCAATAAAACGTATGAATGAATTTTTAGCAGAATCACATATTTTAGTAAATACAAGTTTGTATGAAGGTTTTCCAAATACATTTATACAGGCATGGATGAGGAAGGTCCCGGTGGTATCACTGAATGTGGATCCGGATGA
>JAYEOX010000169.1:0-8472 GCA_034723415.1 Fidelibacterota bacterium
TGAAAAAAATTTACGAAATAATAATGTTTAATTTAATTACAAAAAAAGACATTAATAATTTTTAAAATCTGTGTTGCATTGGACTAAAGCCCGGTTGTTGATTGCAATTTCTGATTTCTCGCAAAGACGCAAAGAAGAATTTTTAAGATGGCTCCCAAAGACGCAAAGATTTTGTCATCGAATTAAACGAATTTATCTAATTATTGTCATTTGTTGTCATTGACTTATACACACTTTTCTGCACGGCATATCCTAACCTCCTAACCCTCTAAACTTCTAACCTTCTTAATGTTTCATCGAATTAATCGAATTTATCTAATTGGTTGGCATTGATTGCAATTTTTGATCTCCGGCATAAATGGCAGAGTTAGTCAGTTCTTATCTTCATTATTTAGAGACATTTTTTATGCAAGATATATTCTAACCTCCTAACCTCCTAACCCTCTAAACTTCTAACCCTCTAAACTTCTAAACTTCTAACCCTCTAACCTCCTAAACTTCTTAATCCCCCCTTTGCGTCTTAGCGACTTTGCGAGCCATCTCAACCTCAACCTTAACCTTAATTTCAATCTTTGTATCTTGGCGACTTTATGAGAAAATTCTCTGTGCTTTTTGTGTTCTCTGTGGCTTCGTATATTTCCGTGGCAAGCATCAAGTATTCAGTTTTATATTTTGCTATTAAATTATTTGTATTATTGCTAAATTTTTAATACATTTAATGTTTGAAATAGATAAAATTAAAAGGAGAAAAAATATGTCATTAATAATTGATGTTTTCGGTCGTGAAATTTTGGACTCAAGAGGAAATCCAACTGTGGAAGTTGAGGTATTATTAGAAAGTGGAGCTGTGGGAAGAGCTGCTGTGCCATCAGGAGCATCCACCGGTGAAAATGAAGCTCTTGAATTGAGAGATGGCGGCGATCGTTTTATGGGAAAAGGTGTTACAAAAGCAGTAGCAAATGTGAATGATAAAATCGCTGAAAGATTAATAGGTGAAGATGCATTAGAACAAGCTTATATTGATAAGATCATGTGCGATTTAGATGGAACTGAAACAAAAAAGAATTTTGGAGCAAATGCAATTCTTGGAGTATCTATGGCTGTTGCCAGAGCTGCTGCCGATGAATTAGCAATTCCACTTTATCAATATTTGGGTGGAGTAAATGCAAGAACTTTACCAACTCCAATGATGAATATTCTAAATGGTGGTTCGCATGCTGATAACAATGTTGATTTACAGGAATTTATGATCTTCCCGGCTGGAGCAAAATCATTCTCTGAAGCTTTACAAATGGGTGTGGAAGTGTTTCACACTTTGAAAAAAGTATTAAAGGAAAAAGGTTATAATACTGCAGTTGGTGATGAAGGTGGCTTCGCACCGGATTTAAAATCAAATGAAGAAGCAATAGAATTAATTATTGAAGCAGGAAATAAAACAAAATACAAAATGGGAAAAGACCTATTTATTGCTTTGGATCCGGCTTCAAGTGAATTCTATGATAATGATAAAAAGAAATACAATCTTGCCTCTGAAAATAAAATGCTTACTTCAGAAGAAATGGTTGATCTATATGAAAAATGGATTGAAAAATATCCAATTATTTCCATAGAAGATGGGTTGGCTGAAGATGATTGGAGCGGCTGGAAGATTATGCAAGAACGACTTGGAAATAAAATTCAAATTGTCGGAGATGATTTACTCGTAACAAATCCAAAATATTTGCAAAAAGCAATTGATGAAAAATCATGTAATTCTATTTTGATAAAACTTAATCAAATTGGGACTGTAACAGAGACATTAGACACAATTGAATTAGCTAAAAATAATGGATTTAGTGCAGTGGTAAGTCATCGTTCCGGAGAAACTTCTGATACTTTTATTGCCGATCTTGTAGTTGCTACAGGCGTTGGACAGATCAAAACCGGTTCTGCTTCACGCTCTGATCGTATTGCAAAATATAATCAGCTCTTAAGAATAGAAGAAAATATTCATGAAGTTGTAAAATTTAGAGGATTGGAAGCTCTAAGTATTAAATAATATTTTTTCTTTTTAAAAATATAAAAATATGCTTAATCAAAAAGACAACGGAATACATCCAAAATTATCAATAAGAATAATTATCATTGCATTGATCATTGCATTTGCTTCTATCTTTTTTGGTGATTCGGGATTGTTATCATATTTACAATTAAAAAGAGAAGTTCAGAGTATTAAAAACAGAAAAAATGAATATGAAGAATTGGAATTGAAATTATTAGAAGAAAAAGATAAATTACAAAATGATAGTAAATATTTGGAAAAAATCGCTCGCGAAAAATACCGAATGGCAAAAAAAAATGAAACTATCTATAGGGTCATTAAGAAGGATTCCAGAAAAAAGAAGAAATAATTAATTTAAAAAAGATCAAAAAAGTCCTGATTTTTTTCAGGGCTTTTTTTATTGGTGGAATTATCAAAGAAATTATGTAAATTAATATTATATATTAAAGGTATAATAACTATTTTAAAAATGAAAACAATTCTTAACCAAATACATAAAAATTCCAATTTCCCATTCAAGTTGAAACAAAAATATAATATTAAAAATATTCATTTAAATTATTCTAAAATAATCTTTTCAATTATTATTGTTTTATTTTTAAATAAATCATTATTCTGTAAAATTGAGCCATTGAAATTAATTCATGCAAAAACACTTAATCATATTTCTGAAAATGATCGATCCTATTTATATTTAAAAGACGAGGTGAAATTTAAAAAGGGAAATATTAAAATATTCTCCGATGAGGCATATCATTATAAAGACGAAAAATATCTAACTCTAAATAAAAATGTAACAATAATTGATTCGAATACAACTATTAAATGTGATTTTGTAAAATACTATACAGAAACAGATAAAATTGAAGCACCGGGAACAATAAACATAAATTACAAAAATAGAGAATTAAATGCAGACAGAGTTTCTGCAGATCTGGAGAATGAGATCTATTATGCAAACGGAAATGTAGTAATCACTGATTCATCTCGAATTATAAAAGCCGATTCTGCGATTTATTATAACAAAAAAGAGATAACGGATCTATACAATAATGCTTCAATTATTGACACGGTTGAACACAGTGAATTCTACGGTGATTTTATAAAATATTATATGCGAAATGACGAATTCATAAATTATCGAAATCCGGAATTCATTAAAAGAGATTCTGTAAACAAAGAATTATTGAGAATAAAAGCGAAAAAAATATCGGGAAATATTGATGAAAAATATTTTACAGCAATTAAAAATGTAAATATTTTTAAAGATTCACTGGAAGCAAAATGTGATTCTTTATTTTTTTCTGATTCATTAGAAATTGCATCGCTCAATGGCAATCCGGTAGTGACCCATGAAGAAAACATTGTTTCAGGGAAAAAAATTGATATTACTTTTCATAATTCCAAAACCGATGAAGTGATCGTTAAAGATAATGCAACAATGAGATCAAAAGAACAGGGATTTCTCGTCAATAAGAAGGACACTGTAATTGAAAACACAAGCACATTAACGGGCAGAAAACTAATATTAAAATTTAAAAACAAAAATAATTTAGATTGGCTTAAAGTGGAAGGAATGGCATCTTCTGATTATCATGTTTATGAAGATTCCGTCTATCAAGGAATTAATAAAACAAGTGGCAATACTGTAAAAATGTTTTTTGACGGCGATTCACTGACTGATATTTTTGTTATTAACGGAGCCGAAGGGATATTTATTCCTCACAGATCAATTAAAGATATGGATACAAGTTTAGTTTACAATTCCGATATAATTTATTATGATCAAATTAATCAAAAAACAACTCTATATCAAAACAGTAATATGATCTATGGCGAAATGTCTCTTGCCGCCGATACGATCAAAGTTGATTGGCAAAAAAATATTCTATATGCACTTCCTCAAAAAACTGATTCAGGATTAATAAATATTCCATCAATGCAACAGAAAGGCGATGATCCATTGAGGGGAGAATATTTAGTATATAATATGGACACAAAAAGAGGTAAAATTCTCCGAGGGAAAACGAATATTGAAGATGGATATTATTACGGCAATAAAATCATGAAACGAGAAGATAAACCATTTTATGTTAAAGATGGAAAATATACAACCTGTGATGCAGACGAACCACACTACTGGATTGAGAGTAAAAAGATGAAATTGGTGCCGAAAGATAAGGTCTATGCAAAACCGCTAATTTTAAAAATTTATGGTGTACCTATTTTATATTTTCCAGTCGGTGTTTTTCCGGTTCATAGCGGAGGACGACAAAGCGGATGGATAATTCCTTCTTATGGAGAAAGTAGTGTCAGAGGGAATTTTTTGGAACATGGTGGATATTATTGGGCTCCAAATGATTATTTCGATTCACGATTGCTTGGGAATTTTTATGATAAAAGAGGAATTGAATTCAATTTTCGCAATAGATATAAATTAAGATATAATTTAGAGGGAAATATAAATGTTAAATATTGGAATAATTTTATACCAAATACGAAATCCACAGGTTATAAAATTGATTTAACACACAAACAAACTTTTGGAAAATATTCTCGTTTGAATATCAACGGTTCTTATACAAATGATAAAACGCGTTACAAAGAAGAGACTCAACAAGAAGACCGCCTAAAACAAAATATAATTTCCAATGCAACTTTCTCAACTCGTCTGGGATCTTTTGGAATAAATGCAAATGCATATCGGAAAGTAGATCTATTATCCGGGAATGTCATTGAAAAATTTCCTCAAATTTCAATATCAAAAAGTACCGCCCCCCTATTCAAAAAAAAGAATATGTTACAACAGAGTAAATGGTATCACAATATCCGTTACAATCTCTCCGGAAATGTAAATAATATCTATACATCCACTCTGCAATCTGATTCCACATTCCAAAAAGAGACAAAAAATATGGCACAATTTAAAAGTAATCTCAGCTTTACACATAAATTTTTCGGCTGGTTAAATATTTCTCCATCTGCAAATTACAGTGAAGATTGGATAATAAAATACGACAAACCAGTTATGCAAAATGATTCCATTTTAGTAGATTCTACCGGAAGTATAATTACTAAGGAAGTGAATGATTTCAAAAGACGCGGAATTTATTCCAGCCGTCTGAGTGCAAATACAAAACTCTATGGAATTTTTCCTGTTAAAATAAGTAAATTTGAAGCAATTCGTCATGTTCTGAGCACAAGTTTAAGTTATGGCTATAAACCTGATTTTTCTGAAAACGAAAATTATATTTATAAAGGTATTGGTACTAACGGGGAAGAATTAGAATTTGACTATTTTAATAATACGATGGTTGGGAATACTCCAATAGGTAGAAGTAAAAATTTAAATATGTCTTTCAATCACACATTTGAAATGAAGATCAAACAGAAAGATAATTCATATAAAAAGATACATTTTCTCACTTTATCACACAACTACGATTTCCTAAAGGATTCATTGAATTTTAGTAATATTTCCGCTCGCACAAATATTTCAAAACTGCCGGGCGGACATTCATTATCAATAAATGCCACATTTGACCCTTATGTCTTTAGAACAGATTCAACAGGTGTAACCGGTACTAGAATAGATGAACTGACTATACCAAGGATGATGCGTTTATCTTTAAATACAGGATTTACTATCAGTGAAGGGAAAAGATCAAAAAATGATTCTACAAATTATTCTGATGATAGATTTTCTAAATGGTCAATTAGAGCGGGTTTGAATTACACGCATTCTGCGACAAATCCAAATATTACTAATGATATTTTTTCTTCTTCTCTGACATTCAAAGCAAATTTAAGCGAAAAATGGACTGTAAACTATAATGCTCGCTTCGATGTCTTAAACCAAAAATTGATCTATCACAACGTTTCATTAAAAAGAGATATGCACTGCTGGGAATTGTCATTTGACTGGACACCATCGGGATACAACAGCAGATATTTTTTGAAAATAAATGTTAAGTCACCGAATTTAAGAGATTTGAAATATGAGAAGAAGAAACGATTCGGATATTAATAAAATTTGATTATCAACGAGTAAACAAGAACGAACTAAGAAAATAACTATAGAAACAACCTCCGGTAAAATATACTTTCGATCATTTTACCCTACAGAACAAATATTACGGTATAAACAAACACAAATTAATACAGGAAAAACCATATAATAAACTTGGGAATTTATCATAGTTTGATTAAATTATAAATAATTAGAGAAAAAATGGTAATAAATTTGTTAAAAGAAAAAACTATTCTAAACAAAAAAATTAATGAAAATCTTTCTAAAATTGAGTTAGAAGATGAGTAAGTTTAATTCCCCGAATTCAATGTGATTAGAAATAACAGGTTGAATTCGACCACTTTAAAATGGAAAGCATCATGACAGAAAAAAATCAAATAATACAAATAGACAATATACAAAATCGAATATATACCATACGTAATTCACAGGTAATGCTTGATAGTGATTTGGCAGAACTATATAATGTTAGCACCAGTAGGTTAAATGAACAAGTAAAAAGGAATATTAACCGTTTCCCTGATGATTTTATATTTCAGCTTACTGACAAAGAGTGGAAAAATTTGATATCGCAAAATGCGACATCAAGTTGGGGTGGAAGGAGAAAACTTCCTAATGTATTTACTGAACAAGGAATATCTTCTCTTTCAGGGGTCCTTAAAAGTGAAACTGCTATCAAAGTAAATATTACCATAATGAGAGCTTTTGTTCAAATGAGAAAGTTTTTATTAAATAACGCTATGCTTTTTCAAAGAATAGAAACACTTGAAATAAAACAAGTAAAGACCGAAAATAAATTAACTAAAGTGTTAAAAGCTATTGAAACTGAAAGTATAAAGCCCAAACAAGGCATTTTTTATGACGGACAAGTATTTGACGCTTATGTTTTTATTGCCGACCTTATTAAATCTGCTAAAAAATCTATTTTGCTGATTGATAATTATATTGATGAAACGGTTTTGCAACTTTTTACTAAACGAAATAAAAATGTTTCGGTAAATATCTACACCAAAAACATAACAAAAATTTTAAAACAAGATCTTAAAAAACATAACAGCCAACACCCAAAAATAAAGATAAAACAATTTGACAAAGCCCATGATCGTTTTTTAATTATTGATAATAGTGAATTATACCATTTTGGAGCAAGTTTAAAAGATTTAGGTAAAAAGTGGTTTGCTTTCTCTAAAATGGATATGAAAGCTATGGATATGATTGCTAACCTAAAAACCGGAGATGGCGATGAGTGAGAACAAACAAATAATAACAACAGAAAACATTCAAAATCAAATTTATACTATTCGTGGTGTTCAAGTGATGTTGGATAGTGATTTGGCGGAAATGTACCAAGTAGAAACAAAAAATTTAAATAGAGCTGTCAGTAGAAATATAGATAGATTTCCTGAAAAATTTAGATTCCAGCTAACTCAAGATGAGTATGATGAATATGAAAAATCTTTAAGGTTCCAATTTGGCACCTTAGAGAATAATAATGATTCTTTAAGGTCACAAAAGGCGACCTTAGAAAAAGGAAGAGGAAAACACAGAAAATATTTACCGTATGTTTTCACCGAACAAGGAGTTTCAATGCTCTCTGCTATTCTTCGTAGTGAAACAGCTATTAAAGTCAGCATTCAAATCATTGATGCTTTTGTAGAAATGCGAAAGTTTTTATTAATCAATGCTAATCTTTTCAAAAGGTTAAGTAATGTTGAACAAAAACAGATTTCATCCGATATAAAACAGATAAAAACAGAGGAAAAAATAGAAAGAATTTTAGATGCTATTGAATCTAAAGAAATCAAACCCAAACAAGGCATCTTCTATGACGGACAAGTATTTGACGCCTACATTTTTATTGCCGACCTGATAAAATCTGCCAAAAAATCTATTTTACTTATTGACAATTATATTGATGAAAGTGTATTGCAACTCTTTACCAAAAGAAATAAAAATGTTTCTATAAATATCTACACCAAAAACATAACCAAAATTTTAAAACAAGATCTTAAAAAACATAACAGCCAACACCCAAAAATAGAGATAAAACAGTTTGACAAAGCCCACGACCGTTTTTTAATTATTGATAATAGTGAATTATACCATTTTGGAGCAAGTTTAAAAGATTTAGGTAAAAAGTGGTTTGCTTTCTCTAAAATGGATATGAAAGCTATGGAGATGATTGCTAACCTTAAAAATGGAGGTGGCGATGAGTGAGAATAAAATAATTAGAAATATCACCACAGAATTTTTAATATCCACAGCTCAAGAAGGGAAAAACCATATAATAAACTTGGTGATTTATTGTAAATTAATTAAATTATAAATCATAAGTGAAAAAATAGTTACTAAAATAAAAAAGGAGCAAAAAAAATGGTTAAAAAAATTGGAATTGTTATCA
>JAYEOX010000170.1:0-1589 GCA_034723415.1 Fidelibacterota bacterium
CAAAATTTGAATCTAAATTTGTATCAATGCAATAGTTAATATCAAATGTTGAGCTGGGATTTTGAGAATAATTTTGAATAGTTAAATTAAAATTTATCAAATCGCTCGAATAATTACAATCATTAATCGTTGCTATAAGATTATATTCAACCAACTGACTGAAATTCTCAAAACCCGGACTTCCAGATTGAACTGCTTTCCAATTTGATTTGTTATTATTATTTAATTTTGGACTTATCAACTCTGCGGCATAATCATCTGGAATATCCCAATCCAAAGTATAAATAACTTTATCAATATAATTATCATAGAAATCGGTTAGAAATATTTGATCTGAAGTGTTATTTAAAGATCTCCAATTACTCATAACGCAGACATTTTTTAAATCAGGAAATGATTCTGTCAATTCTACCGATTCCGTAAAAACGAAAAAAGAATCTTTTTCAACAATAATTTCATCTTCAATCGGAACAGTTCCGGTCATATCAGAAAATTGTAAATTCATCAAATTTATTGGGCTATCGCATTGAGATAATATTTCAAAATATTCAGCAGAATGAATATCTCGGGGAGCACGAACAAATTCTGTAATAATAAAATCATTCGAGTCAAGCGGGACATTGACAATTGCAAAATCAATATTATTTGTTGTGTCCTCATCTTCCGAATAATCCAATTCAACTATAACGCGATTTGCTCCTTTGAAATATGGGGGAATGCTAAGCATAATATTTAAAGTATCAAGCGGTTGAATCGTGTCTGTTATTGTTTTTGTGTAAATCGTCTCGTCGGTCATTTTAGAATCCAAATCCGTATCGATACAATAATTGATGTCAAAAGCAGAACTCGTCTTTTGTGAATAATTGAGAATAGACAAATTAATAAATATTGAATCATTTGAATAAGTGGAATTCTCAATCGTAACTATCAAATCATAATCTAACAAAAAAGTGCTGTTTTCAAATCCCGGAGTTCCATTTATATTTAATGAGCTTTCCCAAATATCTTTTTCGAAATTTATTCGTTCATCACTATAGCCATTATCATACGATGGATTAGTAGAATGTGTATCAATCATAGTATAATTATTTGATAGAATCTGAATTAGTTCTGATGACGAATTTGATATATTGTAACTACTGAAATTAGCTCTATTAATTGTAAATCTTGAAATGGAATCTGGTATATTTTCTTCATAATTTCCTGAAGTTGTATCATAGTCAGAATCCAAAATAATTCCATAATGTCCTGCTTCCAAAACACTATCAGTCAAAAAAACAATATTTGAAGTATCATCTTCTGCAACTAAATAAAAGTTAGTTAATTTTACTGTAGTATCTCCGGAATTATAAATCTCAATAAATTCATCTGTATATTCACTGCCATCAGGATTGCCCATAATTTCAGATAATTTTATCTGACCATAAAGATCACTTATTAATAAAAAAGAAAAACCAATTAAAATTTTAATTATCTTCATTTTTTAGCACCCAACAAAAATATTATACCAAAAAAAAGAAAAACGAAATTTGGCAGCCATACGGAAATAAAAGGTGATAATTGCCCTGCAATACCAAGCAATTTCCCAA
>JAYEOX010000171.1:0-1572 GCA_034723415.1 Fidelibacterota bacterium
CTGCTCCTCATAAATTGTTCCAAATGGAAATCCCATATATACAACTTTACAAGCAGATGAACCGCCGGAAACCGTTCCCGAATATTGAATTCCAGCAACTTGTGATGAATTATATCTTAATGCAACTTCAGAACCACCATTAGTAGTGATAACATCTGGCCATTTAACAAACCAAATGCCATCAAATCCAAAAGACAATCCATCGAATACAGTTCCGGATTCACCGTATACAGTATGATCGTTTGTACTATCAGCATAATAATCTGCTTTCAAAAAGTTATTATAAAAATCTTTATCTGAACTACCGCCTTTATAATCTAAATCCCAACCAACTTCAGAACCGGATACAAATAGTTTTCCGCCTTGTTGTAAATAAGTTTTTGCTTTTGTCTGTTCGGTTGAACTAAATGTTTCATCAACTGTGGATTCGTCGCCAAGATTCCAGAAAACAGCATCATAATTAGATAAATTTACATCGCCGGCAATTACAGCATCGTTAGAACAAGTTTCAAAAGAGTATTTATATTTTCTGAGTGCCATTCCAAAATCCATTGCGAATTCATGATAAAGAGAATTGAAATCCCCGGTTATTCTGTCAAATCCATCAACGATTAAGAATTTTTCGCTATTGTGTGAATCGTATTGAACTCCATAAGCATCTGTCACAATACTTTCATCAGTGCCACTTATTGCTTTACTTTTTACCTTATAGAAACATGCAACTCCGTCACTATTTGTTCCTGAATATGTTAAGGTAGATGAATTAGTTGTTCTATAATTTTCCCAAGAACCACCTTCCGCAAATCTATAAATATTATGCCCGCCTGTAGAAGAAGGATCTGAACAATTCCAATTTATTTCAAAACCACTACCCGACAAGTCAGTTGAAACTAATTCGGGTGTTGGAATTGTTGGACTATCAATAATATTATCATATCTTATTGGTGAATAACTTGATAAGGCACTTGTTGAAAAAATGGCATAACGACAAGCCCAACCGGATCCTGCTGCTTCTGCCATTAAGAACCTTCCGTCACTATTTCGTTCTACATTCAAGCGAATATGTCCTGCTTTATTCGCCGCATCTGCAGGTTTCATGTCATTCCAACTGCCTAATTCTGAAGATATATTGTGAATTGTAGATGTCCCATATTTGCTTGTTTGCCCCCAACAGCGACTAACATATCCTGAACAATCGACACCAATTACATAATTATCTCCCCAACTAACTTCACTTCCAGTTATCATATCGCCAGCTTTTTTACCACTTGTTACACCAGATTCATAAGTTACCAAAGAAGTAAATCCGCCCCATTTATAAGGAACTTTTGTATTTGAGCCAATTATCCACCATCCTGCAGATCCATAGCCTTTATCATTATTATTTGAAGGTGTCATAACTTCAATACCATTAATCGTTTCTTGTCCATCAGTACGATTACTACTACTTCCTGTCCATTCACAAACAATATAACTATCTGCTGTTGCGAGAGCGTCTGCACGGGTAACACTTGCTGTCATTTTGGACTTTTTTTTTAGTGAATTCGGAAGTGAAATGTCATACGGATATTC
>JAYEOX010000172.1:0-8356 GCA_034723415.1 Fidelibacterota bacterium
ATCACAAAATAATTTTTGGGTAAATTTGGAATTTTTATAGACAATATCTTTCCTTTCGGAATTTCACTTCTTACGGTTTTCGCATAATATAAATCTTTAAATTTTACATCGTCAATGTATTTTGCTTCACCACTAATTTTCCCTTTCCCATCAACTCTGTGAATTGCTTTACTAATATTATTTTCCACAATATTCCTCGTCATAATATTTCTTTATTTTTTCATAATCTTCTAAAGTGTCAACATCAAGATGAATTCCCAAATCATCAACATCAAGTTTATAATCATCTATCTTGTGAATGAAATCACGAAGAATTTCATCATCTGACATATTTAACATTTCTTTAATTAATTTACTTTTGAATAAAATTGGATGTCCCTTTTTACCGTTGCATCTTGGCGAAACAATATCGGAATTTATCTCTAACATTTTTTTATAAGTTGACGATTTTACTAATGGTTGATCACCGGGAATAATAAAAAACCGTTCTGCTTTTATTTCTCGAATACCTCTACGAATTGATGAGAACATTCCCTTTTCATAATTTTTATTTATAACTGTTTCAACATTTGACAAATTAGAAGTTAGCTTTTGAATTCGCTCATATTGATGCCCTGCAACAACAATAATCCGATCGCAAATACTTTCCATTCCTTCAACACATCTTTCTAAAATATTTTTATCACCTAATTTCAATTCCATTTTGAATTTTCTCATTCGACTGGAAAAGCCACCTGCTAAAATTATTCCTTCTACTTTTTTCATTCGTTTATGTTTCCTTTCTTCTCGCTAAGTCGCAAAGTCGCAAAGTTGTTTTATATTTTATTTTGTTCATTATTTTATATTTCCAACTTTCACTTTAGAATTATTTGTATTCTTTGTGCACCTTGTGGTTTCATTGTGTTCTTCGTGGTTTACAATTCCTCAATTGATTTTATTGCTTTCTCCGGGAATTTTATTTTTCCCGTTGCAGAATCAATATCTTTTAAACCATTACCCGTCGCAAGTAAAACAATTTTCGCATCTTTTGACAATTCATTTTTCATTTTAACGAATCCGGCAAATGCAGTTGCTCCGGCCGGTTCTGTAAATAATCCCTCTTTTGATGATAACTCTTTTTGAGCAGATAAAATTTCATCATCTGAAACTGTTATACATTTTCCATCATGTTTTTTTAACTGTTGAATTACATAATAACCGTTTCTGGGAATTCCGACGGAAATTGAATCGGCTATCGTAGTTGCTTCAATTGGCGAAAATTTTCCACTCCCAAATGCTTGACAAATCGCATCACTCTTTTCCGATTGAACTGCAATAATTTTCGGAATGGTTTTTATAAATCCAAACTTAAATAGATCTTTAAATCCTTTATAGACACCTCCAATAATTGCACCGTCCCCAACAGGAACAAATACGAAATCGGGTGCTGATTTTAAATCATTAAAGATCTCAAGTGATACGGTTTTCTTACCTTCAATTGTCAATGGATTATAAGCTGTATTTCTGCTGAGCAGATTATATTTTTTAGAATATTCAAGTGAAAGATCAAATGCCTTGTCATAGCTTCCGTCAACTAAAATTACATTCGCTCCATATTGCAAGCTCTGGATCATTTTTGCTTTTGGCGCAGAGTTTGGCATAAAAATTGTAATATCCAAATTCGCCGATGCTCCAATTCCTGCCATTGATGAACCGGCATTTCCTGTAGAAGCCACGACAATTTCATCGATTTTCATTTTTTTTGCAAATGCTGAAACAAGATAAGATGCTCTATCTTTCAAAGAATCCGTTGGATTACAAGTATCGTCTTTTATGAATAAGTTATTAAAACCAAACTCTTTTCTCAAATTTTCTACTTCCCAAAGCGGCGTATTACCAACAGGGATTTTGGGGAAATATTTTTGTTCAACAGAAAGAAAATCAAATATTGAAAAGTCATTTTCTATTTTTCCATCAAGAATCACTTCGAGTATTCCTCTTAATGGTTCGTTTGAATTTTGTTTTTTGGAGCAAGTCGGACAGACCATCAAGTCCGAAGTGATTTCATATTTTTCTCCACATTCACTACATTTATAATAGAAATTCATCTGTCTTATTCCTTTAGAGTTTTTATAATTTTATATTTTCTCATCAAAATCAACATAGTTCATTTTTTGATCTGATAATGTCTTAAATTGAACACAATCAAAAGATTGTGTTACTGAACAATAATCGTCCCTGATTTGTCCTCTAAAGCGTTAACTGCATTCGACAAGGAGGTGATTATCGCTTTTTCACCACCAGCTTTAACAAACCTTATGGCTGCTGTAACTTTTGGTCCCATACTTCCGGCAAGAAAATGACCTTCTTCCAAATATTTTTCAGCTTCTTTAACTGTGATTTTTCCTAATGATTTTTCATTCGGTTTTCCATAGTTGACCTTAGCATTTTCAACATCGGTAAGTATAAGATAAATATCTGCGTTTACAGATTGAGCAAGTACGTTGCCTGCTTTATCTTTATCTATCACAGCTTCCAACCCGGAAAGTGTACCATCGCTTTTTTTCATCACTGGAATTCCACCACCGCCAGAAGCAATTATAATCGCTCTTGCATCAACCAAAGCTTGAATACAATTTGATTCTATGATTCTATACGGCTCGGGAGATGGGACAACTCTACGCCATGATTTATCTTCATTTGGTTTAACCTCTTTCACGACATAGCCTTTTTCTTCTTTTAATTTTAAGGCTTCCTCTTTTGTGTAAAAAGGTCCAACCGGTTTACTGGGATCTTTAAAATCAGGATCATCTTCCTTAACCAGAACCTGCGTAACCACAGTTGTTATAGGAATATTTTTACCTTTCTGCATAAAATAATTTTGCAAAGAGTTTTGGAACATATAACCGATCTGCCCCTGAGTCATTGCTCCCACCATATCCATAGGCATTGCAGGAACAAGTTTTTTCCCTTCTTCTTGTTGAATTAACAGACTTCCTGCTTGCGGTCCATTGCCGTGAGTAATGATCAATTTGTAATTCATTGCGTTCATTTTTACAAGTTGATCACAAGTTATTTCTACATTTTTAAATTGCTCTTCGGCGGTTCCCTTTTCTTGAGCCTGTTTAATGGCATTACCACCTAAGGCAATAACTACTAATTTTTTCATTATTTTCTCCTAAATTTAAAATAACCTTGGATCTACAGAAACTCTCAATCCGGCAATAGTCATTGCCATAACTGCTTTTTGGGTATGTAAACGATTTTCGGCAATGTCATAAATAATCGAACGTGGTCCGCTTGCGACTTCATCGGTTACTTCTTTACCTCTATCTACCGGCATTGGATGAATAAATAATCCGTTGTTAGTTTTTTTCATTCTTTCTTCAGTACATATCCAATCTGTCATTTTACTTGCTCGTTCAATTTCTGCTTGCTTTCCGATTTCGTAAAAATCAGATCCAAACCAATTTCTGGAATACACAAAATCAACTTCATCGGTATATCCGACATCAGGATCATTAACTAATTCAAAATTCTGCCCATTTTTTTCGCAGTTAGCTTTAACTTGATCTGTGATCTCTTTAGGCAGGTCATAACCTTTTGGATGAGCTAACTTCACATTCATTCCCATACGAGAACTGAGTAACATATTTTCCTGAACCGAACAATATGATCTGGCTAATGCCCCATGTCCCCAAGACATTAATAAAGTTTTTCCTCTAAGATCACCTTTGTGCTGACGCATTCCCATAACATCAGAAACACCCTGACATGGATGATAAACATCATCAGCCATATTGATTATCGGTGATTTCATATTTTTTGCATATTCACGCAATAATTTATCGCCATCTCCGTAGTTTTCCACAGCACCTTCTAAAATACGAATTCCCATTCCGGATGCATATCTATCTAAGGCGCTGGCAGCATCTTCGATGGTTTCACCAGCTTGAACTTCCACCCCTTCACTTGTCTTTTTCAAACGCATTGTTTTAGGTTCTAAGAACTGAGCATGTCCACCCAGTTCAGTTGCTGCAGCTTCAAATGATACACGCGTTCTTAAAGATGGATTGAAAAAGAACATTAAGAAAGTTTTATTATGAAGTAGCTTTGACCATTTATCGCTATATCTATCTGCTTTCATTTCTTCTGCAAGTTGCAAAATTGCTTCTATTTCTTCTTTACTAAATTCATCGGTTGAGATAAAATCTCTTCCTTTTAAATCAATAACCATAATTTCTCCTTAAGAAATTTTATATTCATTTCTTTATAGTCTTCCACCCATCAACATTGCCATAACAGCTTTTTGAGCATGAAGTCTATTTTCTGCTTCATCAAAAACCACACTTTGAGGACCATCAATAACCGCATCAGTTACTTCCATATCTCTATCTGCAGGAAGGCAATGCATATAGATACCATTTTTATCTATCAATTTCATCTTCTTCTCATCACAGATCCAATCTTTATTTTTCTCAAAAAGACCTTTCATGCCAGCTAAATTTTCTTCTTTGATCTTTTTGCCATTTTCATCAATTTGGGCAAAATAATCCATTGCTCCCCAAGATTTTGGATAAACTACATGCGCACCTTCAAAAGCAGCTTCCATATCATCGGTTTCTTCGAAAGTACTGCCATTTTGAGTAGCGTAATCATTGCACTGCTTAATTATTTTTGGATCAAGTTCAAATCCTTTTGGTCGAGCTAAAACTACATCCATTCCAAGTAGAGAGGGAGCTAATGCTAAACTTTGCGGAACAGCAAAAGGTTTTGAAGTAGAACCAGAATAAGCCCAACTTATCACAAATTTCTTCTTTTTAAAGCTTCCTAATTTCTCTTTGATCGTGAGCATATCTGCCAGTGCTTGACTCGGATGATAAATATCATCTTCCATATTAATGATCGGAATATCTGACCACTGTGCAAATTCTTTTAAAGTCTGATGAGCAAAGCCATATATCCACTGCGATGGTTCCCCATACATACGAATTGCAAGGGCATCACCGGTTCTGCTAAGCACTCTAGCTACATCAGAAATCCTTTCGGTTTTATAGGGAATTTCATATCCTTTACGGGCAGGAGTATAAGTTTTCCCGGGCTCCAGATCAACATGATATCCACCTAATTGTTGAATTCCAGCTGCAAATGTGCTTCTGGTTCGCAGCGAACTATTGAAAAACATAGTGTAAAGTGTTTTGCCCTTCAAAATATCTGCAGTGTCTTCGTTTAAGGCATAACGAGTTTTTAAATCTTCTGCTAACCGTAATAGGGTTTCCCATTCTTCTTTTGTATAATCAATTTCCGGGCTTAACCAATCTCTTCCTAAAAATTTGTTACTTCTCATTTTAATCTCCTAATATTCATAAATTAATAATTTTATTTCAAATAAATGATGCTAAAAAGAATCATATCTTTTTTTATACACGGGGTTAAGTTATTTTTTGATTTATTAGTTAATAAAGATACAGGATAATCTGCGCATTTTGTAGATGCGTCTTAGCATAAAATCAACAACGATCACACTTTTCATATCTGTTTCTCCTTCTCAAAATAACAATCACTATTATTTGGAATCAACTTACTATATTAATTAAATTTATTGGATAATACAACAAATTTCTTATGAATTAATAGTTCCCTTAACAAAGTTATAATTGTACATACTATTTTCCACCCATCGTCAATTGCATAATTGCTTTTGAAGTATGAATTCTATTTTCTGCCTCATCATAAATAATGGAATGTATTCCATCTATCACACTATCCTCCACTTCATTTTTTCTATCTGCCGGAAGAGCATGCATATATTTTACATTTTTATGAGCCAGAGCCATTTTTTCTTCAGTGCATTTCCAACTTTTATTTGCAGTTAATAGATCATCAATTACATCTTTTCCGGAATTGGAAACCCAATTACCCCAATTCTTTGGAATTACATAATCTGCATCCTCATATGCTTCTTTTTCATTATTAGTTACAGTTACAGTTCCACCAAAACAATCAGCGTTTTCTTTTGCTTTATCAATGACCCATTTTGGTAGTTCATAACCTTTTGGATGTGCTAAAGTTACGTCCATCCCATAACGTGGGAAAAGAAGTACTTGAGAAACAGGTACTGAAATTGGTTTCTTATGAGTATCTGCATAAGCCCAAATAATTGAAACTTTTTTTTGTCTTACAATTCTCGATTTTTCTTTCATTGTCATCATATCAGCAATTGCTTGTAGAGGGTGATAAATGTCATCCTGCATATTTATGATTGGAACTGTAGCCCATTCTGCCATATCATTTATGTATTTGTTACCAATTCCCCAAAAGCAATTACGGCAGGCTATAGAATGACCATACCGAGAAAGAATAATAGCTGTGTCTTTTGCTACTTCTCCGTGAGCAATCTGCATAGTACTCGTGTCCAAAAAGTTGGCATGTCCCCCAAGTTGAGCAATTCCGGCTTCCATCGAATTTCTTGTTCTGGTTGATTGTTCAAAGAACATCAGAAACATTGTTTTGTTCGTCAAATAGGGGGTGTTTAATCCCATTGCAAATTGTTTTTTTAGTTCTGTTGATACACTAAGCAATGTATCAATATCCTCTCTAGACCAATCTTCAAGAGTGATAAAATGTTTTCCTCTTAATTCTGTTTTCATTTTTTATTTTTTTCCTTTATATTTTTTTTGTGAACTTTGTAAAAAATTCTTATTTCTCCAAAATAAACGGCAAAAGTGCATAAAATGCAGATGCCTTCTCCAAATGATCTATTGGTGTTTTTTCATTCGGAGCATGAGCGTAAATTTCGTTTCCGGGTCCATATCCAATTGTTGGAATATCATGTCTTCCGCAAATCGAGACACCATTAGTAGAAAATGTCCACTTGTCAACTCGTCCGGAATTCCCAAACAATTCTTCATGAGTTTTGATTCCGGCTTTCAATAGTGGGTGATTTTCTTCTATTTTCCAAGTTGGGAAATATTTCTCTTGCTTATAAACCGTTCCTTTATAGCTTACTCTGTCATAATCCGGCACAACAATTTTCACATCTTCACCAACAATCTTCTTTAATTCATTGATAGCACTTTCCTTATTTTCTCCCCAAGTCAATCGTCTGTCAAGATGCATTTTCCCGCCATCTGGCACTGCACATAATGAAGGCGAATCAGTGGTAAAAACTGTTGGAGCAATAGTTCCCTGTCCCAAAAATGAATCGGTTTTCAAATTCTTATTTAACTCTTCAATTTTAGATGCAACACGAGAAGCCGAATAAATTACATTTTTCCCTCTCTCCGGCGCAGAAGCGTGACACGACAAGCCCTTAAATAATAATTCTATTTCCATCCTTCCACGATGTCCGCGATAAATTCCAACATTTGTCGGTTCGGTTATAACTGCAAAATCCGGAACAATCTTTTCTTTATTGATCAAATATTCCCAACATAATCCATCGCAATCTTCTTCCATAATTGTGAATGTAAAATAAATTGTATATTCGCCATCGTAATTCATCTCTTTCAAAATTCGTGCTGCGGTTACCATTGATGATGCTCCACCTTCCTGATCTACTGTTCCTCTTCCATGCACAAATCCATCTTTTATTAATCCCGAAAATGGCGGAATTTCCCATTGCGATTCGTCGCCGGTATCTACCGTATCAATATGTGCATCTATCGCTAATATTTTTGGTCCGGTTCCAACTCTTGCGATAAGATTTCCAAATCCATCTATTCTTGTTTCCGACACTCCCGCATCATTTAACTGCTTTTGAATTTCTAAAATAACCTGTTCTTCTTCACCACTCAACGATGGAATTTTTACCATTTTTGACAAGCATTCTGCGGTATAATTTCTATACTCTTTTGACTTTTCTTTAATAGTTCTCGCTAAGTCGCCAAGACGCAAAGTGTTTTGTTTTGTTTCTTTCATTACTTTCCTTAATATAATTCTCTAATTGCATTCATAATTATTTTCATCTCCACTGCAATCTTTGTGGAAATTTCTTTTACTGATTTATTCTTAAATTCTATTTTATTTATTGAAAAATTTTCTTTATCTAATTTGGAAGAAAAATTATCTGACTTGAATTCGTAGAAACTATCTATTTCTGCAAGTGTGAAAATTTCATCATTTTTTTTATAATATATAATTTCTGAATTTAGAAAATATCCCTCTTCTCCTTCATCAAAACTTTTTCTATCTAAGAATACTTTCGGTTTATCTTTATATGGTTTTCCGGAGGTTGGACAGAAAGTTTCACAATTGCCACATTCATTACAATAGTTGTCAATATTCAAAACTTGATATTTCTGTTCAATTCTAAAAACCCCATCATCTTCAATTTTAACTTTTCCATTGTTGTTTGTAACTTTTTGAATTGGTGTTT
>JAYEOX010000173.1:0-1568 GCA_034723415.1 Fidelibacterota bacterium
GGTCTATTTTAAGGGGATTTGTAAAAAATGTTTAGCAAAAAAAAGAAAAGGAGATGAATATGAGTGATATTAAAGGAACTAAGACAGAGAAAAATTTAATGGCAGCTTTTGCAGGAGAATCACAAGCACGAAATCGCTATAATTATTTTGCAAGTAAAGCGAAAAAGGAAGGATTTGTGCAGATCGCTGATATATTTGAAGAAACAGCAAATCAAGAAAAAGAGCATGCAAAACGATTGTTTAAATTCATGCAGGGTGGAACTGTTGAAATTACAGGTGGTTTTCCATCAGGTACAATTAGTGACACAATGTCAAATCTTCAAGCATCGGCTGAAGGTGAAAATTACGAATGGACAGAGATGTATCCTAATTTTGCGAAAGAAGCCAGAGAGGAAGGATTTGACAATATTGCTAATGTTTTTGAAGCAATAGCAGTGGCAGAAAAACAACATGAGAAACGTTACAACAAATTATGGAAAAATATCGAAAATGAAGAAGTTTTCAAAAAAGGTGATAAGGTAGTATGGCGTTGTAGAAATTGTGGATATTTACATGAAGCAACCGAAGCTCCGAAAGTATGTCCTGCTTGTGCTCATCCTCAATCATATTTTGAATTACTTGGGGAAAATTATTGATTTTTAAAAATAATTATTGTAATCTATAAATAATTGCAAGATTTAAATGATATTTTCAGGAGGATAAATTGGATTCAAATACTTTTTTAAAAATTGGTTATGGGATGTATATCATTTCATCAAAGATGGGTGAAAAGTATAACGGTCAAATCGCAAATGCAGTAATGCAAGTATGTGCCAATCCTCCTATATTTTCTGCTGGAATTCACAAGAATAATTTAACACACAAATATATTCAAGATTTCGGATATTTTTCAGTTTCAATTTTATCGGAAGAATTAGATATGAAATTTATTGGTAAATTTGGATTTAAAAGTGGAAAGAATATTGATAAATTCTCAAATACAGATTATATCATTTCAGAAAAAGGAATTCCTGTAATAACAGAAAATGCTGTGGCGTATTTTGTGTGCAAACTTATTAATACAGTAGATGTAGGAACACATTCTATATTTATTGGAGAGGTAGTCGAGGCAAAAATACTGAATGATAAAACACCACTTACTTATAAATATTATCATGAAGTATTAAAAGGAAAATCACCAAAAACAGCACCAACTTATCTAAAAAATGAATTAGTAAATGAAATTAAAAAAAAGGAGAGTAAAATGAGTAAGTATGAATGTACAGTATGTGGTTATGTATATGATCCGGCAGAAGGCGATGAAGAAAATGGAATTAAGCCCGGAACTTCATTTGAAGATTTACCTGATGATTGGGTATGTCCGGAATGTGGAGTAGGAAAAGAGGATTTCGAAAAATTGGAGGAATAAATGGCGACACAAAAATTGAAAGATGGGATATTATCATTAGGAGCAAAGCATTGGGATAGGCGAATTTTTGATGAATTGGTTAATTTACCTAAAGGCACAACCTATAATTCTTTTGTAGTTCAAGGTTCTGAAAAAACAGCATTAATTGATACGGTAGATC
>JAYEOX010000174.1:0-3031 GCA_034723415.1 Fidelibacterota bacterium
CATTTAAACCGACAGCTATAGCAAGACCTATAATTACAATAGCAATTGTTGCTCTTTATGACTATCTAAACAAATGTGACTGTTTTTAGTTAATTGTTTATTGTTACTTAAGTTATACATTAATTCTGTTATTCTTTTCTACTTTTAATACACAATATTAAAATTATTCAAATCATCAATAAACTCTTTTATCAACATTACACCTTTTTGAATATTTATTTCACCTGTTGCAAATGATACTCTAATATATCCTTCTCCACTATTTCCAAATATTCGTCCGGGCACAGTGAGTATATCCTTTTCTTTCATTAACATTTCAGAGAATTTATTACTTTCCAATGATTTATCTAAGTAATCACTATATTTAAAAAATAGATAATATCCTCCGGCTGGGGCAACAAATGATTTTAGTCCATGTTTATTAAATGATTCAATCATTAATTTTCTGCGATTAGATAAAACTGATAATATTTTATCACCCGATTTTTCACCACTACCTTTCATAATACGAATTGCTAATTGTTGACTAACTGTTGAAGCACAAGTAACAGAATATTTTCTCAATATATTTAATTTTTGACTAATATTTTCGCTACTTAAAATCCACCCTAATCTCCACCCGGTCATACTAAATAATTTTGATAATGTGGTAAAGACGATCACATTTTCATTCAATCCTGATGCAGTCAAATATTTTTTCTTAGAATAACGAATTTCATTATATGATTCATCAACAACCAAAAAAATATTTTTCTCTTTACATATCTCAGCCAAAATTATCATATCCTCAAAAGAAATTATTTGACCGGTTGGATCCAACGGATTATTTAATATTATCATTTTAGTTTTATCGTTGATCTTTTTTTCTATATTTGAAATAACAAATTGATTTTCATCAGCATCGTTTATTTTATACTCAGAAATATTTCCATTAGACAATATTATAGTTGCATCATAACTTGGATTCCTTAGTGCAGGGACTAGTACTTCGTCATCCTTTTTGATCAAAGATGTAACAATAGAATATAATGCCTCGGATGCACCCACGGTTACTGTAACACCATTAGGACCCGGCATATGATGAAATTTCTCGGCAATTAATTTTCTTAGTTTTTCTAATCCTTCAGTTGAAGTATAATTCAGCTTTCCAGATAAAGCTATTTCTTGAGCGACATTTCGAATTACAGCAGGAATAGGAAAATTTGGCTCAGAAATTACAAAATCAATTTCATCGTTGGATTTAGTTTTATTTGCGAATCTTTTTAATATAGCTGCTTTTTCTAAAATTTGTTCTAATTTTTCATTCATAATATTTTTCTATTTTTTTTATTTTTAAAATTAATATAATATCATTCTAATTTCAATAAGAAAATGAACTTTTCCCAATATATTCCCTGAGAATTGAAGTAGGCGGAATATATTTAGTTGCAACCGGTAAATACAGCTTGAGTAATTTACATAATCTCGTTGCATCATTTTTTATTGTTGAACTTACATCTATTTTTTGTAATTCCGATTCTAAGATCGGATGAAAAACATTCCATTCATATTCCAATGCACTATTGAAAATAATATCTGCATTTTCTTGAAAAGGAAAGATCCAACGATCTTCACCAGATCTAACAGATGGCCAGCGTTTCAATGTCTCTTCCACACTATAATTTCTAAATTGCATATCCCTCGCCATTCTTCTCAATAATCGTGTATCAGAAGTAGAAACACGGTTATATAAATTAAGATTTAATTGAGTGAGAGTGCTTACATAAATTTTTAATAATTTTGCTCTATCAATATCTTTAGTTAACTGAGGATTTAATCCATGAATTCCTTCAATTAACAAAATTGTATTTGCTTCTATTTTAACTTTTTTATTACCGGCTCTCTTTTTGCCATTTTTAAAATCAAATTTTGGCAAATAAATCGATTCACCGTTTAGTAATTTAACCAAATGTTCATTTAACAGCTTATGATCAATTGCATCATAATGTTCGAAATCATAATTGCCCTTTTCATCTTTAGGCGTTATTTCTCGATCTACAAAATAATTATCTAAAGAAATATTAATTGGATTTATATTATTTATTCTTAATTGAATGTTCAATCGTTTCATAAATGTTGTTTTGCCGGAAGAAGACGGACCGGAAATAAATATTAATTTAACTTTATTGTTAGCTATTACATCGGCTATTTTACCTATTTTTTTTTCGTGTAGAGCTTCATATATTTGAATTGTTTCTAATATTTCTTTACGTGATTTAACTTTTTTATTTAGTTGATCAACAAATTTAACTGAAAGTAATTCACCTCTGTTTTCGCTTTCTCTGAAAACACTGAATAATTTTGGCAAGTTTTGAACCGGTGGTAATGTTTCTATATTTTTCCCATTTAAAAATTGAAGCACAAATCCATTTTGAAATGGATATAAATTAAATTTTTTAATATAAGAACTGCTTGGAACTAAGGGTGATAAAAACCAATGATAAAAACCATTAATTTTATTTATTCTTATTTTATTTAAAGAAGCATTTTCAAAAATTTTAAATCTACCATTTTTAAATTTATTGATTTTTGAAATTGAAACCTCTTCTTCTTTGAATTCAATATTGTCTCTAATTAGTAAATCCATTTTCATCTTCAACCGGTCAAGATAATTATCCGGCAACTTTGATATATTTTGTGGGACACAATAAAAACCACTACTATATGAATGTTCTATTGAAATATCCACATCAGGAAACAACATTTTTGCAGCTGATAACATTAGTGCAGTTGTAGAAATTGCCATCACTCTTGCACCGGTATAATCTGATAGACAATAAAAATCTATAAATTTTGTTTTTGAAGAAATTTTATTATTTAAACTTACATTTTCTCCATTAATTGCCATTGATAATATTTCTTGAGAATATTCTGGTAGAAATTCTTTAATAAACAATAAACCACTTTTATCATTATGTAAACTACATTTTTCTCTTATTTTTCCAAATCTATAAATCATATTTATTAATATATAAAAAAAATTTTATTAAAC
>JAYEOX010000174.1:3041-8190 GCA_034723415.1 Fidelibacterota bacterium
TATGAAATATTTAGATTCGGTATCATTTCCAATTTAATACTAATTAATTAATATAATATTTTTGAGTATAAAACAAGAATCTTATTCATATTTTTTTTTTTTTAATTAACTTTTTATTTTAAAGAAAAAAAAAATTTTATTAAACAAATCAATATTTATTTATTAATATTAACATATTTAATAAGCAATTAATCACTTTTATCTTTATTATGTGAAAATTTTAAAATACAAATCGCTCCAATTATTATTCCGACAAAATCAGCAATTACATCGTAAATAGTAGCACTTCTATTTGTTACAAATAACTGATGAATTTCATCAGAAATACCATAACCTAATCCAATCAGTAAGGTTAATAAAAATATATATTTTTTCGATATATTCAATTGTTCATTATTTGCTTTAAATAATAAAATTCCTAATACAAAATAGATACAACAATGTATAACTTTATCAAAACTGAAAATTTTCAATTTTGGTAATGAGTGTCCCGGAATTGATGATGTAATAAATATCATTAATGCATAAATTATTGTTAATAATATATATTTATTCTTATAATAATACCTGATTTTCATTTTTTACTATTTACCTTTCATCATAAAATAACAATTCACAAAAAAGGGTAGCAAAAAACTACCCTTTATCTTTTTTTAACTATAAATTATTTAAATGTAAGACCAACATTTAAAGTTGCAGATTGATATTTCCCAATAGAATATTCGCCTTGTAAATGTAAGAGGGCGATCTGTAAACTAAATCCCAAGTTTGTGCGGAATTTATTTTCACCCTCCATATTGAATTCTATTTCTTGATCTTCACTATTTCCCGGTATTGTTCCCCCTAAAATTGTATATGTTAGATCCACAGTAGATTTGTCCATTCCAACTCCAAGATAAGGAGAAAATTTAAATCCCGGTATTCCGAGTGTCTTACCGATTTCAGTATGTACATTAATATTTTGTGCTTCAAATACATCACCAACCATCAAAGTTTGGTAGAAACCACCGACTGCAACATCAACGATCGGTACAGGAATATTTTTTCTAATACCCAAACCATACATTTTTAATTCACCTACATTCGGAATTTCATAAGGTGGTGCACCGCGCAATCCTATCTCAATACCAAAAGGAATACGCACATTCAACTGAATATTTGCAGAAGGAATTGCCGGAATATTGTTTCCATCGGGAAATTGAAAATCAGGAATCAAACTACTAATACTGCTATATGAATTATTCAATGCAGCTCTATAAGCAGTTTCTACAGTAGAAGCTGGATCCATTTCAGCAATCAAGGCATCAATAACATCACTTTGTGTTTTTGGTGTTATTACAGCTCCTTCTTCATCACCACTTATTGTTGGTGTTTCATCCTTGTCAGCAGTATAGAGATCAGACATACTCATCGTAATTGTTTCGCTTGGCAACGATGCATCAATACTTTGCAAGTCAAAATCAATAGTATTATCCATAAAATCATAATCAAAATTAAAATCTTCATCTGGCACCATCGAAGCACTTACAATAATATTAACATCAAATCCTATCGGGAATGGTAATGCGCCTGTTTTACATTTTGCTCTTTTGTAGAGTCCACTATTCATTGAAGAGCCAAATCCTGTTACAAGTGGTTGAACATACATCTCTGCATTATCTTCAAGCATTAGTGACAAATTTTCCTCTAAATCACCGGCAGTAAGAATTCCAAAACAGATAACTACCGACATCATTAATACGACAATTTTACTTTTCATCATTTTTTCTCCCTTTTTTAATATTTTATCTATTATATACTAATTTATAAAAAATAATAAAAGATACAAATGTTTTTTTTAAATATTTTTTAATTGAATTTCTAAAAGAAATGAGTTATTTTATATAAGGAGGTAATAATGAATAAAACAACTATCGATTTATTAATTAAAAAAGCAATTCAAGCAAGAAAGAATTCACATTCTCCTTATTCAAATTTCAAAGTTGGTGCAGCATTACTTGGGAAGAGTGGAAAAATTTTTGTTGGAACAAATGTTGAAAGTAGCTCTTATGGTTTAACTGTCTGTGCCGAAAGAAATTCGATTGCAGCAGGGATTGTTAGAGGAGAAAAAAAATTCAGTACTTTGGTTATAGTTAGTGAAGATGGGGTTACACCTTGTGGAGCATGCCGCCAAGTGATTTATGATATTTGTGGAAACATTGAAGTTGTTCTTGTAAATAAAAAAGGTAAAATTGTAAATACTGTTACTTCAAAAGAACTATTGCCATTTGCATTTAGTAATAATAATTTACATTAAAAAAATATTAAAGGAATAATTTTTGTTTAAACATAATTGCATAATAATTGGAATTGCCGGAGGCAGTGGTTCAGGAAAGACATCCGTATCACAAGCAATTATAAAAGATTTCAAACGGAAAGGTGCGATAATCATTGAGCAAGATTGGTACTATTACAATTTACCGGATGATAAAAAATCAAAATGGAAAAATTGGAATTTTGATCATCCAAATGCTGTAGAATTTTCACTACTTTACAAACAACTGAATAAGTTACAAGACGGAAAGCCAATTAAAGCTCCTCAATATGAATATTCAACTCATTCGAGAAAAAAAGAAACGCTGCTGATTAAACCCCAAAAAGTAATTATCATAGAAGGAATATTAATTTTAAATGATCCGAAAATTTTAGAAATGTTGGATATCAAACTTTATGTTGATACCGATTCAGATGTGAGATTTATTCGCAGATTAAAGAGAGATATTTTCGAAAGAGGTCGTACAATAGAAAATGTAATTGACCAATATTATCGCACAGTTCGTCCTATGCATCTAACTTTTGTTGAACCAAGTAAACGAAATGCTGATATTATTATACCGGAAGGCGGTAAAAATAAAGTAGCAATAGATCTATTAAAATCAAAAATTAAAATGTTATTACGAGAGATTCATGATTAATATTATAGGACAACATAAATCCGGATGGATAGAAGTAATCTGTGGAAGTATGTTCAGCGGAAAAACAGAAGAGTTGATCAGAAGATTACGCCGTGCTCAAATTGCCAGACAAAAAGTTGTTGTTTTTAAACCAAAAATTGATACTCGTTACGATAAATCAAGTATCGTTAGTCATAATAAACAACAAATAAAAAGTATTATAATTGAAAAGCCAAATGAAATTTTAGAGCATTCAATTTTTGCTCAAGTTATTGGAATTGATGAAGCACAATTTTTTGATAATACACTTGTAGAAATCGCTCAAAAATTAGCTGATAGTGGTAAAAGAGTGATCATTGCCGGTTTGGATAAGGACTATAGAAATAAGCCATTTGAGCCAATACCACAATTACTTGCAGTTGCAGAATATATTACTAAAACACTGGCAATTTGTGTTCGTTGTGGAGCACCTGCAAATTATACTCAACGAATTACAGATTCTACAAAACGCGTTCTTGTTGGAGCAACTGATACTTATGAAGCTAGATGTCGGCATTGCTATGAACCACCTAAAGAAGTTTAGAAGTTTAGAGGTTTAGAAGTTTAGAAGTTTAAAAGTTTAGAAGTTTAGAGGTTTAGATAATTAATTTAATAGGGAGAAATTTGAATGCAATTTATTAGTTTACTTGGAATGATAACATTATTGCTGATCGCGTGGTTATTATCTTATCACAAGAAGAAAATTAAATTTAGAACAATTATCTGGGGATTATCACTACAATTTTTGTTTGCAATAATAATTTTACGAAAAGATTATTGGAGTTTTGTCGGGATGACAGTTTTAGCTTTACTATTTATTCTATATGTCTTTCGCGAAAAAACATTTACTTCCCAAAAATGGATAGATTCAATATCAATAATATTATCATCATTAGCAATTGGAGTTGTAATTTATTTTATTTTAAATTGGATTTCTTATTCTATATTACTTGTTTTTATGATCTTATTAATGATAATAAATGGTAAATTATTAAAAAAACAATTGGTTCAAAATATACTTAGTTCAATTTTTATAATCGTTTTATTTACCGGTTTAATACAAAAAGGTCTTTATGGTCAACATGTATTTCAAATATTCAGTGATGGAGTAGCAAAATTTTTAAATCTGTCTTTTTATGGTGCAAAATTTTTATTCGGCAACTTGGTAGATGAAAAATATTTTTTCCCGAGTGATGGTTCGTGGCCCGGTTTTGGTTTTCAATTTGCATTTAAGGTCTTACCGACAATAATATTTTTCGGTGGATTTATGAGCATCTTATATTATTTAGGTGTTATGCAAAAAGTTATTATAACAATGGCGAAATTTATGCGCTGGACTTTACAAACAAGTGGAGCAGAATCACTATCCTGTTCTGCAAATATTTTCGTTGGCCAAACAGAAGCTCCGTTATTAATAAAGCCATTTCTAAAAGAGATGACAAAATCTGAATTATTGACGATCATGGTCGGCGGATTTGCAACTATTGCAGGCGGTGTTTTAGCAGGATATATTGCCATGGGAGTTAGTGCCGGACATCTCGTCGCAGCTTCTGTCATGTCGGCTCCGGCAGCTTTGGTAATTGGAAAAATTATCTATCCGGAAACAGAACATTCAGAAACAGCCGGTGATGTCTCACTTCCTGAGATTAAGGAATCACAAAATTTATTAGATGCAGCTTCAAACGGTATTTCAGATGGATTAAAGTTAGCTGTAAATGTTGGAGCAATGTTAATTGGTTTTATCGCTTTAATCGCTGTAGTTGATGTAATTTTTAATAAGATCGACTTTTTTATTGATGGAAAATTGCTCGGCGGTGAATTAATAAAATATGGTAAAAGCGGTGGTATTTCTCCTGTTACTCAGGAATACGCCGGATATTTTCCCGGCTCATTAAAAACACTGTTTGGAACAATTTTACGACCATTAGCATTTTTGATGGGAGTTCCTTGGGAGGATGCCGATGAGGTTGGAAATCTGCTTGGAATAAAATTATCTCTAAACGAATTCGTTGCTTACGGAAATTTAGGAACCTATATTCAAAATGGTGTTATTGGAGAAAGAGCTCAGATCATTTCTACTTATGCTATTTGCGGATTTGCAAACTTCGCTTCTATCGGTATTCAAATCGGTGGAATCGGAGCCGTCGCACCTTCACGCAAAAAAGACCTATCAAAAA
>JAYEOX010000175.1:0-8122 GCA_034723415.1 Fidelibacterota bacterium
GTTCTTTCAATGCCATAAATGCAAGAATAATCAAATAAGCTACTCCGAGATATTTTAAAATTGTAAATCCAATTTCAGAATTATAAATAATTAACGAAATTCCAAAAGCAGCCGCAATCGTATGAACAATCAATCCTGTGCATAAACCAAAAGTAACAGTAATACCTGCTTTTTTTCCAAGTGTAATACTTTGAGCAATT
The DNA here is from genome assembly GCA_034723415.1 of Fidelibacterota bacterium. Taxonomy (GTDB): domain Bacteria; phylum Fidelibacterota; class Fidelibacteria; order Fidelibacterales; family Fidelibacteraceae; genus TCS52. Next base: position 201 of record JAYEOX010000175.1, read on the forward strand.
ACGAAAAGCATATCCGGACCTGGCAATAAAGTTAACATTATTGCAGCAGTTATAAAATATATTAAATTACTAAATTCCATAATGTTTTAAAGTTAACACTAAAATAATTTTTATTGAAAAAATATAACTAAAAACTAATTGAGTTATTCGGACAACTTTTTAACCTTTTAATCGTTTTTATTATTTCCAATTTTATCTTTGTTGTGTCAGTTATATTTTCATTAATCCTTTCCAATTCACTTATAATATTTTCACTATTTTCTGAAAAACTATACCAACCCAATGCTTCGATAATTGCTAATCTTACTTTTTCTTTTTCTTCTGAGTCCTTGACAATTTCGAGCAATTTAGGAATAAATTGAAAATATTTATAACTTCTAAATGTTCTTATTGAACTTATCCTTTTTTTGTCAGATAAGTTTTTATCTTGAATGGTTACAATCAAATCATTAGCTCGACCCCTTGAATTTTTATACAGATGATTGATATATTTACTTCCTTTACTTTGAATACTTTTAGGTAGTTTTTCTACATAAGCCATACATTGTTCGTGAACAATAGAATCTGTACACATAAAAGCAAGCGAATTTTTGGCAGAGAAAGTAACTCTTTTCGAATGATCGTTAAATATTGTTTCTATTAATGGTTGCAGATATTTTTCTTTCCCAATTTGCCCCATCCAAGTCGCTGAAACTCTTCTAATATATTCAGAAGGATCGTTAATTGAAGTGAAAAGAATATTCTCAAATTTTTCAGAATGAATATTCGCTAAACATTTCAATGCTTCCATTCTAACATTATAAGAAATATCAGTATTATAAATATCAATCAATTTAGATTCAAATTTTTCTTTTTTTAAATCAAACAGTTTTTTTATTGCTAAAGTTCTAATTACCGGATCATCACTTTTTATCAATTGATTTAATTGTTTCTTATTATTGCCTGATAATATTTTTAATAAATTAATTTCATAATAATTAGAAAAGTGAAATGTTGGATCGCCTATTATATTCGATTCAAGGTAATTATTGAATTTATGCCATTCTCCTGCTCTCACTCCGTAATTCAATATTCCCAATAATTCATTACACCAAATATTTTGTTTAACATTTACAGAATTTGCAATTCCAACAATCGTCTCGCCGCCATCACTAAAAACATAATTCCCAGCAATATAAGGTGATTTAATGAACGCACCATTGTAACATTGATCAAAGATTATTAATTCTGCCTGAGAAGTTATATTTTTAACATCATCAGAATAAATATCAAGTTTTGCAGAATATAACGAATCCATTATTATAACTGAATCAACAAATGCCCCTTCAAACCATTTTTCCGGAATATTGTAAGTTTTCATATAATGGTTTTTATATTCAGCAACAGATTTCTTTCGTCTTTTTGCATATCTCATTTTGCTTCGAAGAAAAAATTTAATCGCATCTACATTTTGATTTATTGATCTTGAAAGTGGATATCCTAACAGATATTGAGTGTCTGTTCCACCATGTGCATGAAAAATTGCCATATCTAATTCTTCTTTCTGTAATTCATTAAGAATAATTTCCTTCATATTATTATCCATAGAATGAAAGTAATTTTTGATTCTTCCTGATGAATAAAAAAGTTGAGGGAATTGCTCTCTCAAGAAAAACGATAAATTTTCTTTTGCTGCTAATGATTCTGACACATAACCATGTCCTAAATAAGTTAAAACATTATCTAACTTTTCTTTTTTTAATTTTTGTTCAGAGACACGCAATAAATATTTTTTTATTATTTGATATTTTGATGAATCATTTGTGGGAGATTTTATTCTACCGCTATAAATATCTTTTTTCACATATTGTGGAGATTTGTAGCTTAAAGAATAATAAAAAAGTAATGTATTAGTCGTATCTTGTTTAATGAAATCAAATTTCAAATCAAGATCATCATAAAATCTATCTGAAGGAACAGAGGTTCTTTCTAATGTAAATCGTTGTTGATTAATTTTAAAAGCCGATGTCAAATGTTGAGCATCTTGAATCATCACAATTGGAATATCTCCAATAAAAACAACTCCTTGCAGAGATGTCTTATTAGACAAATCAATGATTATTTTTTTAATTTCCTCTGGCGATTCCCAATTTTGTACAAATAATTTTGTTTGTAACCCATCTTTATTTACAGCATCACAATATTTATCTATTGCTTTATCTGTATTTTCGTAAGTTAATGAATCTACAAAAACACCAAATACTTGTCTGTCATTAAACTTTTCACAGCCAAATAAAATAACTAATAAAGTTAAACATATTATCATACTTTTAAAACTTTTCAAAACTTTATCTCCTTTTTAAAATTAAATTTATTGAAAAATAATTCCTATTATCAAGCGAATTCTTTTTATCATCATTATGAGAAACATATGAATATTTTCCTTCAATAATGTAAATAATAGAATTGTTTAATCTAAACGAAGTATTCATTTTTATTGTATAAACATCATAATATGCCAAATAATATTGTTCTTCTTCTTTTGTTATTGAATTATAATACCAGCCTGTTAAGTCATCATAAATAATATTATCATTTGGAGTAACTGATTTTAATGAAAAGTAAATATTGGAATTTAATTTGCTTGATATTGCATAATCAATGTCAATTGTTGCCTTCAATGATGAAGTAGGAAAATATTGCAAAATACCTGTAAATTTATCAATTCTTTTTAATCTATCAATAGAATAAAATATTCCATGCTTAATGTACATTTTTTTTCCAAAACAATAATTTATTCCAACTCCATTTGTGAAATTCTTTCTTGTATATTCATAAGTTTCAACATCCCAATTAGGATATTTTGCAGTTTGTTCATTTATCATTGCATTAGAAAATCCATTTATACCAATATTTTTTATCTTTAATTTCAATTCCGCATCATATAAGAAACGATTTGAAAACCAGCTACCTTGATCCTTTATATTTGCTCCACCATCTTCATTCTGTGCTATTGCATATTCGTATTCAGCCAATAATTTCAATCTTTTCGGCAATCTAAAATTTATTCCACAAGTATATCCTTGCAAAGAAATTAATCTCTCTTCACTTGTTTCACCATAATAAATAAAGGGATTATCCATATTTCTAATTTTAATAAATATCGGCGTTAGCCCTTGTTCTAAACTATATCTCGATGTTTTTATGTTTTCTTTAAAATTAAAATATTTCCCGTAAATTGTTGAAATAATATTATTAGTTTTTATTCCACTAAATAATTTTACTGAAAAATCACTTCGTTTTATTATTGTTTTTGGAAAAACTGTTTTTATTTGTTCATCCACATTGTAAAAAAATGAAACTCCGTAATTTAATCTATTTTCAATAATTTCATTCACAATATTCAAATTCCAGCTTATACCATTAAGCTTAAAATTTCCAATAGAACTATCGGCAATAAAAAATGGCATTCCGGTATATGGAACAGAATTATGTATCCATTTTTTATTATATAATAATTGATTATGATAACTAAAATTACCTGAAATGAATTGTCCTTTTTTTAAATGTTTCCCACCTGAAGCAGTAAAAGTCAAATGGTCCTTTTTCTCAAACTCAAATGGTAATTTGAAATTTCCATTAAAACCATCGTATCGAAATGAATATTTTACATATTTTTCATTATCAAATATATTCCACAAAATATTGTTATCATTTATTATATTTAAATATTCGTTAGTGCAAGAATAATCATTTTCAGCAAATATTAAACTTTGCGAAAAGAATGTTAAAACAACAATAATTTTTAATGTCAATTTTTTCATTCTATTTTATTCACATCATAATTGTAACCAATTGTTGCAGTATCTAATACATGAAAATCTATACTGCTATTATTATTATCCATCAATATTGCTCTATCATCTTCAAATCTTTCAAATTTTCGTTCAATGCTTTTTCCTTGATACATTTCTAATCCACCGGTTATTCCACCATCAATTGTTGCATCTAATCTTTTTTTATCCATTTCGGATAATTTTTCACGGTATTCTACACCGTCAATTACAGCAGATTTTGGAAGTAATAAACAGTCAAAAGTATCATATCCCAATGCAAAAGGATCTTTAACTTTCATTAAAACTATCGCATCGTTCATAACAGAATATAAAAAATCGATCCCATATTTATGTTGAATTTGAATCATATTTGTTATATCTGGATTATCTACATCACCATGGTCTTTTACATAATATTCAAAATCCGCATTATGTAAATCTACACTCCCAGGATTTATTTCAGAATGATTTATTGCATCTTGTGCAACTATTACATATTCTCCTGGTGCTATTGGATAAGTCGTTCCGTCTCCGGGAAACATATATGAATGAATTGAATGAATAACATCTTCATCTTTATGACCATAGTCAACATCAGCAATCATCAAACTATCAAGATAAATTGTTTCAGATGAATTATTATATATTTCTGTAAATTGATCATGAAAATAATATGGAATCGGATTTGCTGGGGACCCATTATAATAAATTTCGCTAAATATTAATGTCCCAGGTTTAATAAGTTTTAAAATTATTCGTATTTCAATTTCTTTATCTATAATATCAAATAACATCGTGTCTTGGATTTGATTGCTCATAATCCATCTAACATAATTACCATTTACTTTCATCGCATCTTCTTTAGAAATATTTTTTGAAATTGTTATGCTATAATTATCAGGTAATAAATTCTCAAATACTGCAACTCCGTTGGAATCAGTTAGTGCTTCTTTTTGTTGCGAATAGGAAATAGAATTTATATAAACATTTGCATTACTTACTAATGAATCACCAGATAATGTTTTAGTAAAAATTGAAGTATCAATCACTTCTACTCTTAAAGTAATTCTCATTGAATCCGGTTTAATAATATCTTCTTCACAAGAGAAAAAAGCAACGATAATTATAAAAAATAATGGAATAATTTTTTTATTTTTTTTCATTTAAACAACTCATTAATTTTAGTACTAAATTCTATTCCAAAATATAAATCAGGATTTTCTTTTGTATATGATTCTGTCGGCGTTCTTTTTCTTCTATATAAAGGATGTGAATTAAAGATATTATTTACATAAAATGATACTTCTGAACCTTTGAAAATTGACTTACTAACTCGCAAATTAAATATCCAAATATTTTTCCTATTTTCAACCTCATATACATAAGACGGTTTAACTCTCTTAAAAATTGAACCAATATTTCCATTTCTTTCAGAAGGTGAAAAAATTGTAGTTTCCCCGTGATCATTTATATAACCTATAGCAAGAGAATCATCTAAATTAACATACCAATCTTTTTCAAAAACAACTTGTTGTGCTATAATGGTTACCCAAGCACCCAACTCTTTCAACATAAAATCAACATTATAATTAACAATTAAATCTTCTGAAACCATATTTATCGGATTCCAAAATGGCTTAATATTATCTCCATAAGTATTGTCTACACGAAAAATTGATGCATATTCATAAGTATTTTTCCTATAACTATATGTATTATTATAAGCAGCTTCAACTCTCAATTTCATATCAAAAAATTTTAATTTCTTTGTTTGTATTGACATTTCTAATCCTTTAGAAATTGTACTCAAAGAATTTTCATATATACTAAAAGTTGTAAAAACAGAATCTTTAATAAATTTATTTGAAGTATCTGGCCAATTTGGGTAATCATATTTGTATTGGAAAATAGGAATAATTTTTGAACTGGCAAATCCGTTATAAGTATTATTATAATATCCTGTGATACTTAAACCAACATTATTAATTTTTTGATCTAAACTAATTTCTCTTTTTATTTGCTTGCTTGCTTTCAAATCAGAATTTCTTTTATCATAAACATAAGTTGAAACAATCACTTTTCTTAATGAATCAACATCATTATATTCATTAATATCATCTACATCAAAATATAACTTGTTTGGATATAACATTGAGAGAGAGGGTGATTTTGATGTTTCGCCATAACCAATTCGCAGTTGTGCATTCTCTCCTAAAAATAAAGATAAATTAATTCGTGGACTAAAAAATTTGCCATGATTATTAGTAAAAAAATTATCTTGTCCATAAGAATCGTATCGCAATCCAAGATTTAACTGATAATATTTTTTATTCTTATCTTGGATTCTATTTTCAAAATATAAACTACTTGTTGTTAATGCCGGAATATCATCATATTTTCGTGGCCTTTCTCTTTTGTTATCGTTAATCCTCGGCGGTCTATTTGCATCATAAATCCGTCCATCACCATCATTAAATTCATTTTTTAATGTCATTCCAAATGAAATCTTGTGGTCTAAAAAATGCTCCATAAAATTTGTATATTCGACATTTGTATAACTATTACATGCTCGACCTTTTACATTTAATTCAGATAAATAATGCTGAATATATTCGCCTTCTTTTGTTCCATTTGTCATCATATCTGTGATGTATGTATTATCTACAGTTACCAATCGCTTTACGAATGAATTCTGATTATTTGAGAAAAATGAATATGTAAAATCTAACTTTTGATTTTTGGTAATGATATATTTACTATTGTGAATTAATCTTAAAATATAATCTCTATTATATTTTTCTGTTAACATCAAGTCACCTTCTCGTAAACCGTGCTCGTCAAATGAACGAGTATAATATGCTTTGTTACTCATTCTAATTTTATTTTTGAATAGATGATTTGTAAATGTTAGTTGTCCTGCTACTCTTGAATAATTTTTATCCGGAACTCTTATATCTCTAACACTATGAGCATAATTAAAGTTATAGTTCAAATGTTGCTTAAAAAATTTAAAACCACCACCAAAATTAATTTCTTGATTTTTGAAATTGTATTTATATTTCATACGATGATATTTTCTTTCTGACTTTGTTTTTACTTTAACAATTCCTGATGTAAGATCACCATATTTCGATGATGGAACTCCTCTTATTACCTCTACTTCTTCAATATTATCTGCAGGAATTTGTCGTAAATCTATACCTGAATTTTCGGTTGTTAATAATTCTCCTGAGCTTGTAGTTGTCCTTGTATCAATCTGCATATTAGCATTATTAGAAACGGGTACACCGTCTAAAATTATTTGTGTTCCAAAACTTACATTTTTTTCTGCAGCATTATCACTTGCTTTTGTTCTAATTGACGCTTGTTTTTTACTCTGCAAACCGGAATTTTCAAATTTTTGTCCAGGCACAAGTTGCATAACATCACTTAAACTACTTGCCTGCATATGTTCTATTTCTCCAGAATTTATGATCGTTTTGCTTTCTGAATACGATTGTAATAATTCTTTCTCTGCAACAACAGTAATACCACCAATCTGGAAATACTCAAGCACCATTTTATAATTTTTTACCATAGGGAATTTGTTATTTAATCTAACTATTTCTGTAATCTTCTTGTATCCAATAAATGTAATCTCTAATGTATCCTTTCCCTCTCTTGATTTAATATAATAATACCCGTCTTTATCGCTAACTGTTCCAACTGATTTGTTTTTTAATAATATATTTGCACCTGCTAACGGTTTCCCTTTTTCATCTACTATTTTACCTTTTATTACAGCAGAATAATTAACTGCATAAATTTGTATACTAAATAATAGAACTAATAATATTTTTTTAATATAGTACATAATTTTATTTTAACAACAACAATAGGGAGAGTATATTTAGTACTTTCCCTATTTAATAATTTATTTAGTTTCCTTAACAATTGGTTTTCCTGCAAATCTAAAAATATTTTTTATTACTCGCGGTGGTTTATCTGCTCCTACAAAAAGTTGTAATTCGGGTTCCAAAATTCTATCATAAATTTCTTTTTTTGTAACTTGTGAAGGATCAAAATAAACCTGTAAAACCGGTTTATCTGTAAAAACAGTTTTTACTC
>JAYEOX010000176.1:0-1514 GCA_034723415.1 Fidelibacterota bacterium
ATCTTTCGCCAAGTCGCTAAATATGATAAAGAAATCTCTCGCAAAGTCGCCAAGACGCCAAGGTGTTTTGTTGTTAAGAATGTGTCTCGCAAAGTCGCAAAGTCGCAAAGAATAAGAATAGAATTTGTTTTTATATTTATCATAAGTTATTTACTATTTTTGTTATTTTGTTTTTAATTAAATTATCTTTCATCTTTTTTTCCTTAGCGTCTTGTAAGTTAACATTCAATGTCAATTAAAGATAAATATAAAGAAATTAAATTAGAATAAAAAATAAAAATATTAAAAATTAATTGTAAATGAAAGATAAAACTATTAAAATAATTGTGTTAATTAAAAATGAACCGGGTGGTGAAACCGATTCGCGTTTTAGGTCTTTGAACCTGTCGCAAAGATTGGTTCCCGCCCACTTTTTCAAACACTCTGAGCAGAATCTGAGGGCAACAGACCCTGATTGTTCAAGACAAGAGTTGAAAAAATATGTGCGGATATCCGGTAAAACTTAAAGGAGAAAATTATGAATATCTATATTGGAATAGATATGGCAAAATACGATTTCATGTGTGCTGTGGAATCAGAAGACAAATCTATACAATTTGTTCATCCAAAACTTGCAAACACAACACGCGGTTTTGATAAATTAAAACAATGGATAACTAAAATAGTTCCAAAACAAAAAGTCGGTTCTATTCATATTGGTGTTGAATCCACTGGTGGATATGAAACTCCTCTAGTAGAATGGGTTAGGATACATACTGACTTTCTGATTACAGTTATTAATCCATCACAAGTAAAATATTTTGGTAAAACTAAATTGATTAGAACTAAAACAGACAAAGTTGATGCTAGACTAATTGCTTGTTATATGGCTACTTATAATCCAGAACCTACACCTGTTCCCCCTCGAGGAGTAAAAGGATTAAAATCATTAACCAGACATTTAGAGCACTTAAAAAGTAAACGTGCAAGTGAAAAAACATATATTCAAAATGTACAAAACTCCCAAATAAAAACAATGATTAAACAAACAATAAGATCTTATGATAGACAGATCGAAAAAGTGGAACAGCATATTAATGAACATTTTGATAAATATCCAGATTTAAAATCAAATAGAAATTTGCTCATTTCTATTACAAGTATCGGTTCTGTTACCGCTGCAACAATGTTAAGTGAATTGAATGGTAGTTTAATACCTAAACAACAAGTCGCTCATGCTGGATTAGCTCCAAGAGAGAGACAATCTGGACAATATAAAGGAAAAGCCAAATTATGTAAAGCAGGTAATCGTCGTATTAGAACTGCTTTATATTTACCAACATTGTCCGCCATTCAACATAATCCTATTATCGCTCCTTTTTATAAAAAACTTATCAGTAGAGGAAAATTAAAGATGGTTGCTGTATGTGCTTGTATGAGAAAATTGCTTCATATTATCGTTGGTGTATTGAAAAATCAAATTCCTTTTGATCCTAATTTTAATGATTTATCTCTTGCTTCTTAACGCAGAATCT
>JAYEOX010000177.1:0-1513 GCA_034723415.1 Fidelibacterota bacterium
CATTTGGACCTGTAAGATTAAAAGATTATTTCCTGTCCGCCTGCCTGTGGCAGACAGGAAGCAGATGGGATTAATTTTGACTCAACTAGGGAATATGTCCGTGGGTTGGCAGGGAACATTTAAATTTCTGTTTACCACATAGACATATTCCCTACCTGAGATTATATAATATCAGAATATTAGGAGAGAATGGAAAAGTAATGATTTTTAAGAAAATTAATGAATATTTAAATAAAAGATAAGGAACATTATTATTATCTTATTTTCCTAAAAAATATAACATTTTGGGAAGGAGGATAATAATTAAATATCAACAACTAATGAAAATTTTTAATAAACAACAACAATATAACCATCGAAAGAAACTAATTTTAGATGCTATTAAATTTAATAACAAAACAAAGACAGCCGATAAATTTAATTGTGATGTTAAAACTGTTAGAGAATTGTTAGGGCGATTTATTAGAGATGGAAATGCCGGTTTAAAAGATAAATCAAAAAGGCCGCATCATTCACCAAATAAAATAAGTGCTAAATTGGAAGAATATATTATTAATAGTAGAAAACAAGTTCCAGCATTTGGGCCGAAAAGATTAAAAGAATATTTTGATATTCCCTGCCATATAAATACAATAGGAAAGGTTCTTAAACGTAACAATCTAACAATACCACATAAAAAAAGGAGTAAAAAGAGAATAGATATGAGAGAAGCAAAGAAGCTGCTTAATCCTTTTGAAAACATACAAATAGATGTAAAATATTTGACAGATATAGCTAAATATCATCCATTTAGATTAAAATTAGGTTTACCATCATATCAATATACAGCAAGAGATGTAAGAACCGGTGCTTTGTTTGTAGCATATGCAGATAGTGTAAGTATGACTTATGCGACAATATTTGCAAAACATTTATTAAAACATTTAAAGCGACATAATGTAGATATATCAAAAGTGACAATACAGACAGATAATGGTAGTGAATTTGGTGGAACGATGATGAATCACAATCACGGATTTGTATATGAGATAGAAAAAATAGGAACAAATCATCAATATATACCACCTCATAGACCAAATTATAATGCAGATGTAGAGACAGTGCATCACCACGAAGAGCGTGAGTTTTTTGATCTGGAAACATATAAATCATACAGGGATTTTTATAATAAGATAACGACTTATCAGTATTTTTGGAATTTTGGTAGATATAATTATAGCAAAGGAAGACAAATGCCGGTAGATATAATGAGTAAATATTATGATGGAATAACATCTGTTAAATTATTAGATTTTCCACCATTGTTATTAAATAATAGAAAAAAATATTTGCAACATAAAAATAATTTAATTAACTTTCATAATGATACTAGTGAATATGTCCGTGGGTTGGCCGAATATAAAAAATTGTGATTTTCATTGACTTTTGAAACTTAAAATATTAAATTTGTCATTAAAAATAGTGGGTATTATTAAGTGAATATTTTTAATTAATTTGAACAAAAAATGAGGTG
>JAYEOX010000178.1:0-7843 GCA_034723415.1 Fidelibacterota bacterium
ATTGAATAATATCTTTTCTAATTTTTGTATTGGAAAGTAAATTTAACCACAAGGAACACGGAGAATCACAAAGAAAATTTAATGCCAGCCCGTTCAATTGCAGACAAAATTGCAAAGAGAGGTACCGATAGAAGAAAACATATTTTTAATTGTTTTAAGTATTTGCTGTATTAAAAAATCCATTAAATAAGTATCGAATATCAAACTATAAAATCTGCTTAATTCTCAAAATTCGTGTTTCCGTTCCAAATTTCTGCTTCTTGACCTGTGAAATATTTACCATATTAAATTTTGTAAAACTATCCGCTGTTCTTAACTCCGTTATCGTTTCGCTCCCACAAAGTCAAACCAAGCTCATTTCTTAATAATAATTAATATACTAAAGATACTGATAACATATTCACATATTCAAAAACACCATAATCAATCCAAGCATAATCAACTTTTATTTTAAAAGTAGGTGTAAATGCCTGTTGAATTCCAAGTCCTAAACTAGCTCCACCTTCTTGGTCTTCAGCAAATAAAGTTCTCATACCGGCTCTTAAAAATAATTTCCTAAATAATGCAAGTTCGGTTCCTATATCAAGATATTCAGAATTGTCACTTGGATGAAGTGCATCAACAGAAAGTGTCCATTTAACACCACGAGAATCTATCAATTCTCCGGCAAGTCCAACTCTAAATGTTAATGGAATAGGCCATTTATTCAATTCATATATAGAAGGAATTTGGTCATTATTTCCATAAATTGTTTCGTCCGGATCATCATAAAACCTTACATCTCTTCCTTCTAACATCATCTTTCCACCAAAATTTGTAATTGACATTCCCAAACGAACATCCTTAAATGGAGTAATAAAAAGTGCTCCAAGATCTAAAGCAACAGTATTTGCATTCATATGCCAAATCTGTTGGCTAATATATTTAAATTGTCCGCCAATTGAAAATCTATCAGTCAAATTCTTTGCATAACTAATACCTATATTCAGATCCTGCGCATCCCAATATTCGCCATTACCAGTTGGCTCATTAATAGTTCTTACCTTACTTTCACCATAATCCAAATGAGTAATGTGTATTCCAACTACTCCAAATTGATTAAAATTCATTGAAGCGCTGAAATTCATAAAATCCGTATCAACTAACCAATTAGATTGACTAAATGTAATTTCTTGAACATTAAAACGAGAGAGGCAGGCAGGATTATATTGTAATGCGGACAAACCGGTAGAATTAGCTACAGCACTTTCACCCATTCCCATCGTTCTAGCATTAATTCCAATTTTTAAAAATTGAGCCGCAGTTGTACCTGATTTTGTTGTAGCCATTAAACTACCAACAATTAAAAAACAAATCATTACACTAAATTTAAAATATTTTTTCATTTTATCACCGCAAATTTTCCTGTTTTTGTTCCTAAATTAGAAGCACTCGCATCTACATGCCAAAGATAAACACCAAAGGCAATATCCATATTATCCTTATTTAAAAGATTGTATGATTCATTACTATTCCAAAAAGATGCATTATGCTCAATCTTTTTCACTAAATCACCTGCTATTGTGAAAATTCTAATTGTACATTTTGGTGGTAAGTTAATAAAATCAATTCTCCTTGCTCCTCTGCCACTTGCAAATCCACTTTTCTCTTCCCAAATTGCTTGAGCACAATATGGATTAGGTACTACCGCTATTTCATCTAATGGATTTTCAAATGATTCTTCATCATATTTTGCTGCTTTAGTCGTAAATGAAAAAATATCATTTTCACCAAATGGTCTATTAATTTTTATTTGATAAATATCTCCAAATTTCGGTAATATCGGATCTGCTGATGGAGGATTATTAAATTTTACTAAACATGCAACATATTGAGGTTCAGCAATTGAATCTGTTAATATAATAACCTGTGATACTCCATATGTAAATTCATTACCACCATTTAAAATAAATGGGACATAAAAAGTGGAATCTTTGTAAGCAAAGGTAATATCTTTAATTCTAAATGGAGCATAATTTCCAACCCAAGTAGCTGTATCCATATAAGTTGTATCCCACTCAAATTGATAAATATTAGGAGCATATGGTATATATATTTTTTCTCCATTATCATTATAACTAAATCGAGTAATTTGTGTTGCAATATTTGATTCTCCGGTTAACCAACCGGTTTCATTTTCACTAATACCAATAGTATCGTCTTTCGTAAATATTCTTAATCCGTCAAATGTAGTTGCTGCATCTTCATTATTAAAATATCTGTTCTGCCAAACAGGTTGATATTTATATTTAACTACAAATTCATTATTCCATAATGACTCGTCAAATTTCAATTTACCAAGAATACTATTTAAATAATATTTTGAATCTGATACTTCATCATTATTGCTATCATACACATTAACATCTATAACATTAGTTTTTGCAAGCTTCTGATATGAGCTGTCAGCAGGAGTAATAGTATCAATGTAAGTAGTCATTTCAGTTACATACATCACGGTATCTGAAGGGCCGGAAATCGCATTGCCAAATGTAATTTGATAAGAAATATTATCTCTAATATACTCATTGTTTAATATTTTCACATCTATATCTCCCGATCCGGGACCAATATGAATCACATCACTATCTTCAATATCTTCTGGTATAACTGTTCCCGGTGATGATGTATGTGGAACTGCTACTGTAGTATTTATATCATAAGTTGTTTCATCGGTGTAAGCATCAACATCAATAATTTTTGTACATTCCGTCGGTGGAATTGCCATTGTTCCTGTAGTATCACCAATATCATAAGAACAAACTGCGTAGTAATAAGTTACTCCATTTTTTACATCTGTATCTGTGAATTCATGTTTTAATCCGGTATCTCTTCCTAAATCAAAATGAAGTCCATTTATACCATGATATGATTCCCCTTTAATTCCATCATTTAGATCAAATTTTGCAATTGGTTCCCAGAGTGTAGCTACACCATTATTATCCGTTATTGTGTGAACTTCATTAAATCCCGGATCTGTTGATCTATAAATAGCATATCCCTGAAAATCATATCCATAAACAGGATCCCAAGAGGATTCAGCTTTATCATCCCAATATAAAGTAACTTTTTCATCACTTGCAACAGCTGTTACTAACGGTTTATCCGGAGCTTTTGCAAATCTATATCCACTATCGTAAATATTTTGTACAACTTCAGATGTTTTAAAGAGATCATATTCATTCTCCCCCATTAGAAGTCCAACAGAAAATCTTTGAGTATCTCCGGCTTTCAATGGAAAATATCCCGCTCCATATAGAAAAATATTATCAGATCTTTGAGCAATATCTGTAAATGCATTATCTACACCAATTAATGTAGATGGCCTTAAACGGCGCCACATATTATTATCAAGCCGTATTTTATCAGCTCCGTATTGATATGCATTAAAACTTGTCAAACCAATTTGATCTGCTTCATCCAGATCGGTAAACTCAAAATTTGGTTCCCCGGGTTTTGTAGGATCAAATTGACTTCCGGCAGTTGGAATTCCATCTCCTTCACCTTCATCAGGCCCAGTATAACTTGGATCATCAGGACCAATTCCATCAATACCCACATCGTGCTTAGATAATTCCCAATCATTATCATCATCAATTCCATTGGTCATTGATTCATCTATCATTCCATCACCATCGTTGTCAATTCCATCATATTGATTCCCGGGACTCTCTAAAAACATATAGCCAAGCCAACCGGTTTCTCCACCCCAATCACCTTTATTATCTCCATCATAACCATAAACCATATTAATCTCTTTATCAAACCAAGCCATATCATCTGAAAAATCGTTGCTTCCTCCAATATGCGGATCGCCAAACATTCCAAATACAACTTTTTCATAATCATTTTCACTTGTATTTGTAATTTCATAAACAATGAACATTGCATCATTCGCTAATGGATTTGACCATTGATATGCTCTTACTTTTACTCGTAATCCTAATCCACCAAGTGTATCTGATTCAGGAAATGCTTTAACCGGAAATTCTGTATTAAATCTATCATCCATAACATAATACATCGCCTGATCTGCTGTGGCGGCATTCGCTTTATATGTTCCCGGCCAACTTTCCCAATCAGGATTCCAAGTTTCCGGTTTATGAGATAGTGGAATACTTTCTGAACTTGGATTTGCATAATTTTCTATTGGTTCCCAACCCCATGGTTCATTATTTTCATCTACTTCTTCAGCATCTCCACCTGCACCACCATCTAACAATCCATCACAAATAATTTGGAAAGTGGTATCATAAGCGGGATTAGTGTCATCTATTACAAACTCTCCACCATCGTTAACATAAGGTAAAAAATGGCTATTTGTATCTATCGGTACTTCCACTCCAACCAATGGTCCAAATTCATAAGCATATCCGCGATTTGAATAGATTGGCCATTCTAATGAAGGCTCTCTTCCCGGTGCTCCAATCGAACCATAGTCAAAAACTAATGTTCTGATCATATTTCCGGATAATATTGCCGTTCTCCTCTTAGGATGTTCATTTTGCATTTCCAAAGATTTTTTATAAATATAATAATCTTGTATTTTATCAAAAGACCATGTCTTTGGAGACCCGGTGTCAAATTCAGTGGGTATCTTTCCAAACAACATTGTCAAAGATAAAACTAAAAATATTGTTATTAATTTTTTAATCATATTTGTCCTCTTTTAGAATCCTTTTATTAAATAACTTGCAATTGACTTCGTCGATCTTCACTTAGTTTTGGTAAATCTTTTATTCAAAATGCCAACTTATCTGAAGCAATATTTGTCTTGGATTAGAATAATTTGTGGGCGAATATAGATATTCATCTAATGAATGAAGACCATTAACATCTGAATGTTCTGCTAATGACTGTCCCGCATAAGTCGGTATTAAAGTATAACCGGAACTTCCTGTATCGGAAAATATATATCGTTCATTTTTTCTATCAAGCAAATTATAAATTTTGAGTGAAATTCCAATTCGTTGTTTTCCAAATGTAAAATTCTTATATGCTCTAAGATCGGTTGTAAATAAAAAAGGTCTATTGTCAGAATTCTCTTCTGCTGATCTCATGCCTTGTTCACTTGGAGTATATGGCTTACCTGTTGAAAATCTATTTATTAAACTCATACCGGTATTTTTAGAAATATTAAAGGTAATTGTGGCATTTAAAGAGTGCCTCACATCCCAGTCAAGTGGAATGGGATGTTTTTCGCTTTCAATATTGTTTAAATTATCATAATAAGCAGCATCTGGTGAAGAGGCATTTCCTTCTGCAATTTGGAAAGTATAATCCAAATTCAAAGCTAAACCTTGTCTGCTTCTTTGTGTAAAAGAAATGGCAACACCACGAATATTTCCATAATCTTGTGTAATATATTTCGTGTATCTAAAGGTATTATCTATAAAATTATATTCTGATGATAGCCAGTTGATAATATCTCTATAATACACTGTTAGATCAAAAGCAGTTGTAGGTGATAATTGTTGCTGTAATCCCAACTCATACATAACTGTCTTTTGTGCTTCAAGATCAGGATTGCCAAAAATTGTGATTCCCGTAGATTTTTTCAACTTAGGATTCCTGTATAAATATGAAAAACTCGGCATCTGGAAAAAATGGCCATAAGAGAAGTGAATAAATCCTTGATCGGTTATCGGAAAACTTACTCCCAAACGAGGACTTATTTGTTGTTTTGGTTCAACTTTTAATGTATCCGACCCTTGTGGATGTATTTCATTTGTAAAATCATAATCATTTGCATTAAAATAATCGTAACGAACTCCCGCTTGAATAATAATATCTTCATATTCCATTTTATCTTGTAAATATGCGGAAAAATCATAAGGATTATTAGTATAATCGTCATGCCCGGCATATTCATTACTGGCTATATAAGGTAGCCACTGCGTACGACTGCTCATTTCAATTGATGAATTTATTATATGTCTATTGTAATAATTATATTCAGATCCGATTCGAATTTTATGGGACCTTGAAACCTGCGATGTCAAATCAAATTTTGCGGTATATGTTTGATGATCACTTATATAATATCCCATTCGTTGACCACCATAATAAAAATGATATGCAGGCACATCGTTTCTGCCGTCATTACGCACATAATTTGGAATATCTAATGAAACTGAATCATTAATTTGAACAGTATACCAAGTATCATTAGGGATAAAAGCACCATACTTTTTAATAAAATCCCAATCAATAGTTAAAGCTGTATCAAGAATACCATTATTATTTAAATCTTCGCTAAATCCACTTATAGTAGAGAATGTGTCTATTCTTCCATCACCATCTATATCTTCATTCCATGTATATTCTTTTATCTTATGCAAGTAATCTTCTGCATAATGGTCTTTATATGAAAATTTTAGTGTAAAATATGTTTTGTTAGAAACTGTTTGGGTTAAATGTAATGCATGTAAATAATTTCTGCTTTCATGATTATATCGTCCATTCGGATTATATTTCCATCTATGAACATAATTTTGCCATTCCCCATCATTTCCGTTGAATTGATATACTAGTTTTGTTTTTTTAAATGGCCTAACAGAAAATTTCGCCATCATTTTTCTTGAATTATTTGTATTCATTGCAACACGGCTACTATCACCTGTCATTAATATATTCCAATCATCACCAACAAAAGAATATAAATCCATTGTATTATGTTCTTTAAATCCATATAACCATCCGTCGGAATCTTTGAAAGTTCCCGTTATAAAAAAAGAACTTTTCGGAATTAATGGAACAGGTCCACTGAAATCAAAATCAATTCTTGAAAATGTAAAAGGATCAAATTCATTAATATCGGTAAAAACATCAGTATGATTTGAATACATATCACCCATTTGATAACTTACATTTCCTTCAAAATGATTAGCACCTTCTTTTGTTGCTATATTTACAATACCGCTCATAGCTTTTCCATATTCGGCATTAAAAGTACCGGAAATTAAAGTTAATTCTGATATAACATTTTTTGATAATGACAGTCCGACATCACTCGATACGGGAATTCCATCTATCATATACTGAACTTCACTTGATCGACCGCCTCTAATGTGAAGCGATCCATCTGTTCCCTCTGTAACTCCGGCTTTGGTAGATAAAATATCTTTAAAACTCTCAACCGGTGCTAATTCTAAATCTTCATCACTTATTGTTACCTTTGAAGAAGTCAGATCTTTTTTTACCAATGGCCTTTTTGCTACAACAACGACTTCTTCTCCTTTTAAAACTGATGTTTCCATTTGAAAATTTATCGTTGTCGTTTCATCTACAGTAACACGAACATTTTTCATCTTTATTGTTTTATAACCAATTGTGCTTACCATTATTTCATAAGTTCCGGGTGGAATATTTAAAATATTAAAGTATCCGTTTCCATCACTTGCAGCACCCATGCTTTCGCCTACAATAATAATATTTGTACCAATTATTGGAGATCCATCCTTTGCACTTTTAACTGTTCCACTTATTTTCCCACCGACTCCACAAAACAAGTTCGCAGTTAATAAAAACGCCGAAAATACAATTGTAAATACTATTTTATTAATTATTTTTGACATAAATATTTCCCATATTAGAAATTTTTTCTATAATGAATATATTAATTATTAAAAAAAGTGGGAAGCTCTTCAAAACTTCCCACCTCATTAGAATAAAAACTTATTTCAAGAATGTTACTTTCTTTGTTTGGCTATAATTTCAATATTTTAACATATAGAAATATACACCTGAAGCAACTTTCTTACCATAAGAATTTGTACCATTCCAAACAACTTGATAAGTTCCG
>JAYEOX010000179.1:0-6184 GCA_034723415.1 Fidelibacterota bacterium
AAATCGTTTACTCAATGCTGAGTAAAAAGGGAAGAGAAATATTTTTTCCCAAAAGTGGAATTTTAGCTCAAAGTGCAGAAGCAAAAGATAAAGATATTAATGCTACTATTGGAATCGCTTTTAAAGAGGATAATTCACCATTAACACTTGATATTATTTCTAAAAAATTGAAGCTTAAAAACAAGAATGCCTTCACTTATGCTCCCAGTTATGGGAAACTGGAATTAAGGGAAAAATGGAAAAAGATGATCTTAAAAAAAAACCCGAGTTTATCCGATAATATTACTTTACCAATTATTACTAATGGAATAACACATGGATTGTCAGTGTTGAGTTATTTATTTGTTGAAGACGAAATAATTATTCCTGAACCATATTGGGGAAATTATAATTTAATTTTTCAGAATGGATTTGATGCCGAAATTAAAAAATTTTCACTATTTTCTGACGGATTTAATATTGATGGCTTGGAAAAAATGCTGAATTCTGAAGGTGAGAAAAAAGTTCTATTATTAAATTTTCCAAACAATCCAACCGGATATACACCAATTAAAAACGAAGCCGAAAAGATTGCTGGAATTATTAAAAATTCTGCTAAAAAAGGGAAAAAAATAGTTGTAATAAGTGATGACGCATATTTCGGATTAGTTTATGAAGAAGGGGTTTATTCAGAATCGATATTTTCCAAATTGGCTAATATTCATAAGAATGTTTTAGCTGTAAAAGTTGATGGTGTAACAAAAGAGGATTATGCTTGGGGATTTAGAATTGGATTTATTACTTTTGGAACAAAAGAAGGCAGTGAGAAATTATATTCTGCTTTAGCTGATAAAACTGCCGGTGTTGTACGAAGAAGTATTTCTAGTGCGTGTCATCTTTCTCAAACTATTCTTTTGGATGCATTTGAAGATCATAATTATGAAAATGAGAAAAATGAGAAATATAAATTTTTAAAGAATAGATATAATATGGTTAAAAAGGTGTTGAAAAAATATGATAATAAATATTTTGATCCTTTACCATTTAATTCCGGTTATTTTATGTGTTTAAAATTGAAAAGAATTGATGCGGAGAAAGTTAGACAAAAATTATTAAAAAAATACAATACCGGCGTAATTGCCATAGATGATAAATTAAGAATTGCCTTTTCTTCAACACCATTATCTAAAATTGAGAAGTTATTTAATAATATTTATTTAACATGTAAAGAGGAAATGAAACGAAAAGAACACCAAGAATAATTTTTTAATTATAAGTCGAAGGGAATATTAGCAATTAACAAAAAATAAATAGCAATGGGATTAATCTCATTATTAAATTTCTTGGAAACAATAATAATAAAACAAATAATTTAACATAGAAAAATTATGATGAAAATAAATTCAAATGAAGATTGTAATTCAGATTTAAAAATTGTTCATGCATCAATAACACATTCTCCAAATGATGACAGAATATTATATCGAGAAGCATTAAGTTTGAAAAAAAGATATAAAAACATAATTATTATTGGTATCGGGGAAGAAGCCGAAACAAAATATTATAAAGGTATTAAATTGATTACAGTCGTGAAAGGTAATGTAATCAAAATGAATCAAGTAATAAAAAAAATTATTAGAAGTAAAACACCTGACATTTTACATATTCACGATCCGTTTCTTTTGCCAATTGCTAATAAATTTAGGAAATCCGGTGTTAAAATAATTTATGATGTTCACGAGAATCATTATTTGACATACAAATTATTTTCTAATCGTGGTAAATTTATCAAAAACATAATTGCATTAATAATTAGATTTACAGAGAAATATTATTCTAAAAAAAGTGATTCAATTATTACAGTTACTCCGAATTTATACAGAAATTTTCTTGAAATAAATGAAAATACTTACGAAATACGAAATTATCCAAATGAAGATATATTTGATGATGAAAAAAGTGATAAATTAATAGATGAAATCAAAAAATTTAAAGGAAATGATCTGTTAATGATCTATATTGGCCAAATTTCTATAAAAAGGAATTTAGAATTAGCTGTTTTGACAACGAAAAAATTGAGAGAAAGAAAATATAAAATAAAATTTTTAGCAATTGGTACAGGAGAGCAAGATGATGTTTTATTTTATAAAATACTTGCTGATAAATATAAAGAATTTTTCAAAATTATGCCGATAATTCCACATCACAAAGTCCATCAAGTTTTGAAAAATAGTGATATTGGCTGGTCGGTTTTGCCTTATACAGATAATTTCCTCTTTGCATTTCCGAATAAAATATTTGAATATATGTCAGTAGGAATTCCATTCATATCTTCACGATTAAAATATGTAAAAAAAATTGTTGATGAGACAAAATCGGGAATTATTGTTGATGAACTTTATATTGATGATATTGTAAATACAGTTGATGATTTTATAGAAAATAAACATAAATTTGTAATGTTTGGAAAGAACGGCAGAAAATATTTTGAATCAAAATATAATTGGAAAACTCAAGAAAGTGAATTGTTTGATGTCTATAAGTTGGTGAATAAGTGAGAAGTGAATACCGAAAACAAATAGTAACGAAACATACTCTCTTGTGTTGTGAATTAGAGATTAAATTTTTGAAATTTAATGATTCATTTTATTTTAATCACTATTTTTTTCAAATTTCAGAAGATTATATATTTCCCAACTAATTTAGTGGCAAATAAAATTATCAAAATTTGAAACCCCCGAAAAAAAAGAGGATGATTTATATAACTATCGATAACATAGTGTGTTACGAAGATAATATTTTCAAGTTGTTTGTTCGATTATAGTAATATTAAATTATTATTTCAATAATTTGTTTTGTGTTTTTGGAGTGCATTAACCATGTTAATGCTAAAAAGCGAAGCTTTTTTCACAAATGTTCCATTAATTTGCTATTATGTTTAAATTTCTTCGAAATTTAATAAAATAACATGCTTGCCCGCCTTTGGAGGGGTTATTTTACTCCATAAATCGTATTAATATCTAAATTAATTAAAACATAATTAAAATATTTTATTTATCTTAAATTTTCGGGAAATAAAATTATCAAAATTCTTGCTTTTAATGAAATATTATTGCATATTATCAAGGTTGAGAAAAAAAGGAGAATTTGAATGTCAAAAATATGTGAAATTTGCGGAAAAAAACCATTATTTGGTAATAATGTGAGTCATGCTAATAATAGAACTCGTCGTCGTTGGAATCCTAATTTACAGAAAATAAAAGTAAACTTAAATGGCTCAATAAAGAGAATAAAAGTTTGTACAGATTGTATTAAATCTGGTAGAATTAATAAAGTAATTTAATTACTAATAATACAAATTTAACTTTAATCTTACCCGCTATTCTTATGGCGGGTTTTTTATATTATTTAATTATTGGTTTTTATCAATATTTTTGTTATAATAAATTAGTTTGTTGAGGAGATAATTAATATGCAAAAAAAGAATTTAAAAATTAAAATAGTTTTCTTTTTGATAATTATTTTTACATTTAGTTATTTTTATGGTAAAAAATTAAATATAAATGAATCAGCAACAGATATAGGTACAAAATCAGTTGCTAATCTCAATAATTGGGTTTATTGGCAACATTATGACGGAAGATCAGGAAATGTTCCTAATGAAAGTGCCGGAGGAAGATATACAGAAAATGAAATTGGTGTGATTTATCAAGATGGTTTTGTTTGGGGTGGATATGTGCAAGATTCAGATCCGGATTTAAGAGTTGGTGGTCAAACATATAATATTGGTACACAACCTGGATGGATAATAGAGAATGATGATTCACTAAGTTCTGCTTCAACAAACGATTCTACTGTAAGAATTTATAGATATAGGGAAGATATATTTACCGTTTGGGACGAAGAATTTAAACAAGATGTTAGCGATCTATATGATATTTCGAAGGGGCAAGTAACTCAACAGCAAATAGAAACAGTAAAAAAACAATATGAAAAAGACCGAAAAGAATGGCCTGTAGAACACGGAGCACCATATTATGATAGAAATCGAAATGGTAAATGGGATCCTGAATATGATGAACCCGGAATATTAGGCGCCGATCAGGTTTTATATTATGTTGTAAATGATTTGGACGAAACAAGAACAAAGAATTTATATGGTTCGATGCCAATTGGTATTGAATTACAAATAACGATTTGGAATTATAAATATACAGAAGGAGCATTAGGTCAAACAATTTATAAAAGATACAGATTAATAAATAAGTCAGGATCTGAAATTGATTCTATGTTTGTTGGACAATTTGCAGATCTTGATATAGGAAGTTATGGCGATGATTATAGTGGATGTGATAGTGTTTTGCAGATGGGATATTGTTATAATTATACTCCATTTGAACCAATTTATCCGTTAGCTCCTGTTTCCGTTGGTTATACACTTTTACAAGGACCGGTTGACGAATCACAAGGTGACACTGCAATTACCAATTCAGATTTTTTATTTGATTATAAAAATCTCCCAATGACAGCTTTTTGGTATAAAGCAACTGGTATGGCTTGTGGTGATCCTATTCCTGGAGAATATACAGGAACGATTTGGTTATATAGAATTTTAAATGGTTTTAGACCCTGTGATGGTGAACCATTTATCCATGGGGCTGGTCCAAATAAAGGTCAAACAACAAAATTCCAAGTTAATGGTGATCCGGTAACAGGAACAGGCGATCTTGATGGGCAAGGTAATAATTTCTCCGCTGGTGATAGAAGGTTCTATATTTCATCAGGTCCATTTAATATGGCTCCCGGAGATACACAAGATGTGATTATCGCAATAGTAGGTGGACTTGCTGAAGACAATATTGCGTCAGTTAGCGAAATGCGAGAAAATGTAAAATTAATAAGAAATGCTTTTAAAGATAGGGTAAATTATATACCTCCTGAAGGGCCTATTGAACCTGTAAAAAGAAAAATACCGGAAGAGATAAATTTCTTTTTACTTGGAAATAATTGGCCAAATCCATTTAATGCAGAGACAACGATAAAATTTAAATTATTCAGCAAAAAAGAAGTTTCGTTAGTAATTTATAATATTTTAGGTGAAAAAATAAAAGTGATATACCAAGGTGAGCAAGGAATTGGTGAATATTTTTTCACTTGGGATGGGATGGATAAAAATAGAAAAGAAGTATCTTCCGGTGTATATTTTGCAGTTTTATCAGATGGATTACAATATCAGACGAAAAAATTGATATTGATTAAGTAATTTGTGTTATTAAAATTTTAATTTAAAGGTTATTAATGTCAAAATATTTATTAAAATTCAGAGTCATTTTATTTATCTTGATCTTATTTACAATAACTAATTGTTGGTATTATTCTGTTCGTCCTGGAACAATTCCTTCAGGAATAACAAATATTGCAGTTCCGAAAATAAAAAATGAAACGGCTGAATTTAATTTAGGAGAAAATCTTACAGCTGCTGTGATATCTGAAGTTGTTTCGGAAAATATTTTACCATTGGTTGATGAAAATGCAGCAAGTTCTATTTTGTATATAACAGTAAAAAGTATAAATGAAAATCCGCACACCTATGATGAAACGGAAGTTGTAAAGGAATACAAAATTTCAATTTCAACAGAATTCCAATGGTATGATAGTGGAGAAAAAACCGATCTAATGACAGGTACAATTTCTCAGTATGAGATATATTATAGTGATAATTATAACAATCAACTTTCACCTGATGATCAAATTATTAGAGAAGATGCACTTATTAAGTTAAAAGAAACATTAGCTGAAAAAATAATTTTAAAACTGACTTCAGATTGGTAATTAGTATTATTAAAATTAATTTGTTAAATTAAACAACTTTTATTACCTTTAACGTAGTTTTGAGATTAGGAGGGAAAATGTTAAAAATAAACTTAGATGAAATAAAAAAAATTGTTGAGTTATTTGATAAACTTAAAATAAACAAGTTCAAGTTAAAATATAAAAAGTTTGAAATTGAAGTTGATAAAAATAATGAACAAAACATTTCTTATAATAAACAGTATCAAAAGTCGAATGAATTAAATGTAAATTCTGATAGTGATACTAAAGAACCAAGTTTGGAAGAAGATACCAATATTAATATTGTTTCTTCACCAATTCCCGGAACTTTCTACAGAGCATCTGCTCCGGATGAAGAACCATTTGTTAATAA
>JAYEOX010000179.1:6284-7632 GCA_034723415.1 Fidelibacterota bacterium
TCTGAAAATCATGAATTTGCTAAAATGTGTGAAGATATTGGAATCGTATTTATCGGGCCATCTTCTGATGTAATGCATCAATTAGGACAAAAATTAAAAGCAAAATCAATAATGAATAAACATGGAATTAAGACCATTCCCGGTTCATCTAAAGCATTTATCAAAGCAGATAAAGCTTTACAAACTGCGGAAGAAATTGGATTCCCGGTTATGATAAAAGCTGTTTCAGGTGGTGGTGGAAGAGGCATTAGGGTTATCAAAAGTTCAGATAATTTTGTAAATATTTTTAATGAAGCATCTCATGAAGCAAAAATATCTTTTAATGATCCATCTATTTATGTTGAAAAATATATTGAAGATCCAAAACATATTGAATTTCAGATTATGTGTGATAAATATGGAAATTGTATTCATCTTGGTGAACGAGATTGTTCAATGCAAAGGCGAAAACAGAAAATAATTGAAGAGACACCTTCACAAGTTATTTCCGACGAGCAAAGAAGTAAAATTGGTGAAAAAATCACAAGAACATTATCAGATATTGGATATCAAAGCGCAGGGACGGTTGAATTTCTGTATGCAAATGGTGAATTTTACTTCATGGAAATGAACACAAGATTACAAGTCGAACACACAATAACTGAAGCCGCAACGAATTTTGATATAATAAAGGAGCAAATAAAAGTTGCTGCTGATAATAAATTATCATTGAAACAAAATGAAGTAAAAATGGGTTTTCATGCTATTGAATGTAGAATAAATGCCGAAGATCCAAAAAATAATTTTTTACCGTCGATGGGAAAAATTACAAATATCTCTTTTCCCGGAGGTCCGGGAATTCGTATTGATTCCGGTGTATATTCCGGCTATACAATTACACCGTATTATGATTCTATGATAGCAAAAATAATTGCTTATGACACTACAAGAAAGAAAGCAATTGCAAAAATGATCAGAGCTATAAATGAATTCCATGTTGAAGGAATAAAAACAAATAAAGATTTTGTGCTGAGTATTCTAATGTCAGAAGGATTTTTTGACGGTAATTACTCAATAAATTTTGTAGAGAATAAGGTCTTAAATAGATAATAAAAGGAAGACAAATCTTTAGTGAGGTTTTCGTAAATTTCGTGGCAAAAAGTAATAAAAGAGAAAATAATTTAGTAAGATTTTCGTGAATTTCGTGGCAAAAAGTAATAAAAAAGAGAATAATTTAGTGAGATTTTCGTGAATTTCGTGGCAAAAAGTAATAAAAAAGAGAATAATTTAGTGAGATTTTCGTGAATTTCGTGGCAAAAAGTAATAAAAGAGAAAATAATTTAGTAAGATTTTTGTGAATTTCGTGGCA
>JAYEOX010000180.1:0-7574 GCA_034723415.1 Fidelibacterota bacterium
TTTTAAACATCGTTTTCTCCAATAATATTTCCTTTTTTGTCATAGATGAAAAATCCTTTATTAGTTTTTTTACCGAGATATCCGGCTCTAACTAATCTTTTTAAAATAGGACAGGGTCTGTATTTCTGTTCTCCGGATTCTTTAAAAAGGATCTCTAAAATTCTCAAAACCTTATCTAAACCAATTCTATCGGCAATTGTTAATGGTCCTTCATTCATATCATATCCGAATTTTACAGTTTTATCAATATTGATCCCATTTGTAACGCCTTCCATTAAAACATACATTGCTTCATTTAACATTGGCATTATTACACGAGTTGTAACAAAACCAGGCGATTCTTTAATTTCGATAATTTTTTTATTTAATGATTTTGCAAATGATTTAATTTTATTAAATGTTTGATCGGATGTTTTCATACCTCTAATAACTTCAAAGATTGGTACTTTTAACACCGGACTTAAAAGATGTATTCCTATGAAATTTTCAGGTCGTTTTAACTCTGCAGCAAGCTCAGTAATTGATAATGCAGAACTATTTGTTGCATAAATAACATCATCTAAAACAATATCATCGAGTTTTTTAAAGATATTTTTTTTTAATTCAAAATTTTCTGTTACTGTCTCAATAATAAGATCGGCATCAACGGATTTTGTTAGATCGCTTGTAAAATACGCTCTGGATAAAATTGATCTTTTTTCACCGGCAGTTAATCTCCAATGATTAATAGCTAAATCTAATTCGTGTTCTAATATTTTTTCAGCTTTAATAGCCGATTCTTTATCTTTTTCTATGCAAGTTACACCAATTCCATTGCCGGCAACTGCCCAAGTTAAACTTCGTCCAACATTTCCCTGTCCAATAATAGCAACAGTATTTATCTCATCACTTAAATTATCATTATTTTTCTTTGATTTTTTGTTTATTAATTTATCTAATTCTAATGCCATTTTTCCTCCATATTTTTATTAAATATACAATTTATTTTTCAATCATGATAACAAAAATTATAAAATATTAAGTTTGTGGATATTCCTCTATAATTTTGCGCCTTTGAGAGATGTTTTTATTATTATTTCTTAATGTAAAGATATATTTGGTTTTAACTAATTAATATTTTAAATTACAATGTTATTGGGAAAAATTAAATAAAGGAGAAGCAATGAAAAAGATTATTAGTTCATTTTTGATGATTATAATGATCGTATCGTTGATCGTAGCAAATGATAAAATAGTGATTTTGCATTGGAATGATGTACATGCACATAATACACCTTGGAAACCGGTACATCATAATCCTAAAAATCATTTTGTTGGTGGTTATGCATATTTAGATGCATATTTAGATTCACTTTTAATTGTCTATCCGCAAGCAATGAAAATGAATGCAGGAGATGATTATCAAGGAACTCCGGTAAGCTCGATTTCAAAAGGATTATCTCAGATAGAAATTTTGAATGTGGTAAACCCGGATTTTTTTACAATCGGTAATCATGAATTTGATTATGGTTGGAAAAAATTTGCGGAGTTAAAGAAAAGTGCGGAATTTGATATTTATGGTGCAAATGTATTAGATGAAAAAACAGAGAAACCACTTTTAAAAGAATACAAAATATTAAACCATAATGGGAAAAAAATTGCTGTTCTTGGAGTTACAACCGATGATCTACCCGGATTGACTTTAAGTGAGAATCTTGATGGATTAAAAATTGCAAGTACTATTGAAACAACAAAAAAAATAGTTGAAGAATTAAAAAAGAAAAATATTCACCTGATAATCGCTTTAACTCATATAGGAATTGGTGAGGATAAAAAATTAGCAAAAGCAGTTCCGGAGCTGGATTTAATTGTAGGCGGTCATAGTCATACATATTTAGATGAAGCGGTTATTATAGGAAATACTCATATTGTTCAGGTCGCTTCTTATGGAAGATATATTGGAGAATTTAAATTTTCCTGTGATGAGACAAAAATTACAGATTTTGATTATAAATTAATTGAAGTAATATCTGAAAATATTTCACCTTCTGCCGATGTTAAAAAAGTAGTTGACAAATGGGAAGATAAAGTATCAAAAGAAATGGATATAGTTATTGGTACATTGAAAAGTGATTGGGTAAGAAGAGGAGTTGAATCAAATTTAGGCAATTGGTTAGCCGATGCGATGAAAAAGGAAGTGAAAACAGATATTGCTTTTACTAATAATGGTGGTATTCGTAAGGATCTGGCTGCCGGTGATATAAAAGTCCGCGATATTTGGGAAATAGCTCCGTTTGGCAATACTTTTGTAATATTTACAATAGATGGAAAACAACTTTTGAATATGGCAGAATATATGGTGAAAAATAATGAAATAATGCAGCAATCCGGATTAAAACTTACGATAAAAAAAGATGAAAATAAATTATTAGAAGTGCTGGTAAATGGTAAAAAAATAGATCCGAATAAAAAATATTCAATTGTAACAAATAATTATGTTTTTGACCATATGAAAGGTTATTTTGGATTTATACCAAATAATCACATAGAAACCGGTTTAATTGATAGGAATGTTTTTATAAAAGCAGTTAAGGAGCAGAAAGTTATAGATTCTAAAGTTGAGGGAAGAATCGTATTTGAATAAATTGAAAAAAAGGAAAAGGGAAACGATGGAGACCGGAAGACTGAAAACCTTATCAATTTGTAAAATTTTAGTTTAAACTGCATTCAATATCCCCGCCATTGCGGGCAGGCAATATTCAACACGGAATATTCAATATTGAAGGTTAATAAATTTTTCATAAAATTTTGAGATAGGAAATCCCAGAACATTAAAATAGCAACCGTCAATTTTTTTTACTAATACGGCTTTCATATCTTGAATGCCATAAGCTCCGGCTTTATCATAAGGTTTGTATTCATTTATATATTCAACAATTTCATCTTTATCTAATTTCCTAAAAGTTACTTTAGTAATTTCATGATCTACAATCTCAATATTTTCATCTAATTTTACCATTGAAAATCCGGTTATCACTTCATGTGTATTATTGGATAATTTTTGTAAAATTTCTATCGCATCTTTTTTTGAATTTGGTTTACCGATGATTTTATTATTTAATACAACAATTGTATCAGCTCCAATGACAAGTGAATTATTATATTTATCAGCGATAGTTTTAGCTTTTTTTAGAGAGGCGATTTTTGCAAATTCTATTGGATCTTTGATAGTTAATGTTTTTTCGTCAAAGTTAGAGGGAATTGTCTGAAAATTTAAACCAAGTTGATTTAATATTTCAATTCTACGAGGCGATTTTGATGCTAAAATAATATTAAAATTGATCTTACTTTTTTTTATCATATATAATAACCTTGTAAATTAGTTCAATAATGTTTTAATAGTTGTTAAAGTATTAAATTGTAACAGTTTATAAATTTTTTTATCTCATTTTTTATGAAGTATTTGATATTTTTGTGTGATATATTCTTTGCCATAAATCTTTTTGCGTCTTGGCGTCTTTGCGTGAATTCTTCCTATGGTAAGATCACTAATTTTTCTATTTCTTCATAAGTTTTGTTATTCACATTTAATTTAAGTTTATAGAAATATACTCCGGCAGCTAATTTTTGATCATATTTATCCCTGCCATTCCAATGGAATGAGTTGTATCCCATTTGAAAATTTAGATTTCGCATTTCATAAATTTGTTTACCGCTGATCGTGTAAATTATTATTTCTCCCAGTCCGTCATAAGATGAATAAAATGTAAAATCTGTTTCATTGTGAAATGGATTCGGATAATTTACTATCTGTTCTAATACCGAAGAATTTTGTTCGATAACTTTAACTTCACTTTCAAAAGAATTGAAATTATTCACATTGTCAAATGCACCGATTTTAAAATTGTGTTTTCCCGATTCAAAATATTTATTGACCGGAAATTGTATTTTTCCATTTTGGTATGAATTTGGTAAATATTGAAAATAATCTGTCAGATCAATATCATTTTCGGCATTGTCAATATTCAATATAATTGAATGTCCAACTGAATTTGTAATATTTATTCCATTTTCGTCATAAAGATCTATTTCCATAATAGAAGAATCTGCAACAACATCACCTGAAACCAAATCATTATTACCAATTTTTATTGAAATTGTCGGACCGCTAAAATCATTAGAGACACTATCGCTATATCCTTGAATAATTAATCCATCTTTAAATAATGTTCCCTCAATGGAGTTGTCGGAATTATAATACATTATCTGAAGAATTCCGTTGTTGCCGGTATAAGAAATATCTTTAGGAATTATGAATTCGTTATTAAGTGTATTATTGGAAAATGATATTTCTCCACTAAATAATTTATTTCCCGGAAGCTTATAACTAATATTTCTTGTTCTACCATTCATAGTAATATATTCACGAGTAACACTTCGTTTATTATCGAATACATTTACAAGTCCATTAAAATTAATTCCGGTGAATTCCGTGCTGTCCGGTTGAAATACTTTTCCTTTAAAATTGATAACATCAAGTGCTTTCAATGTATCGGAACTGATGTAATTGATCTCTCCATCATTATTAGGAAAATTCAAGTAAATTGTAGGATCGCCGAGCAACGTAAACTTTTTATTGTTGCTTCCATAAGTTGAAATTTTTGCTTGTAAAAATGCTTTACCGATAGAATTATTTTCAGAACTGTTTGGTGCATTAGGGAATAAATTTTTATAAAAATATTTGACAAAATTTATATTTGGAGTAGGGTAGGCGGCTCTCGTAGGTGAAATTGTTGCAATTGCTCCGTTATTTTCTAAAAGCATTATAGCTTCGCCCATGCTTTGGAAATTTATTTTATCCGAATGAGACCAACTACAAGTAGCGGCTGTTATTAATGGGAAATGAGTGTTAGTTTCCATAGTATAAATATCTTCTTTGACGAAAACTTTCTCCTGTGTCCAGACAGTTGGTGAGCCGTGACCAACGAAACTTAATAATATTGTTCCGTCAGAAAATGCGGAGTGGATATCTTCATTTGCACCTTCTCTTGTTGTAAAACCGGTAATTTCATTTGGTTTTTCAGGATATTCTGTTAGATAAATTTTATTTAATAATGATGATTTTGGTAAATTTGGTACTAAATAATTTTCTGTATCAGTTATATGAAATGGCTCGTTATCATTTGGTCTGGCAGGATCATCTGCAATTAAAGTTGTTTTTATCTGCCATAATCCGGGTTGTAAATTTTGTTCATAAGAGATTATTTTATTAACAGCTGCTTCTGCTTCTTCGATATTGTTGACCGGTAATCGTCCTATTGCCAGATCAGGAATATTATTATTATTATCAATCCTGACAAAAGCATCATCTGTATTATAATTTTGTATCGAATTATAATTTCCATTACTTTCCGGCTTTTCAAATTGAGGAATAAAATTTTTAGCATTACCGGAAATATTTCTGTAATCATAAGTTCCATCTCCAAAAAGTAGTACATAATATGGCTTAGGAGAGGGCGATTCGCTATACATTTTAGTTAGAAAATTTCTAACAGCGTAAGGATCCTTATTACCGCCGCTATATTGATCATAAATATCATCTATTTTTATCACTTTTGTGTTCAATGGGTTGTCTAATCGGTTTTCTTTAAAAGAAGCTAATCGCTCTGCTTCGTTCTCAAACTCTGCTGCTGTAATAATAATAAAATCAATTTGTTCAGAGTAATTTTGGGAATCATTTGGATCAAAATTTTCTGCTAATTTCATTTCATCCGGTTCTTTAAATTGTGATTCATCTAAGATCAAATATTCATTAGAAATATCTGTTGCCTGTTGATAAATAGAAAAATTATTATTGTTCTCTACAAAATATTTAGGT
Organism: Fidelibacterota bacterium; assembly: GCA_034723415.1. GTDB lineage: Bacteria > Fidelibacterota > Fidelibacteria > Fidelibacterales > Fidelibacteraceae > TCS52. The sequence continues at coordinate 5,858 of JAYEOX010000180.1, forward strand.
TCGAAAGGATTTGTAGTTTTGAAAATATAGAGTGGAGTGGTTTGGAATCCATCAACATTAAAGAAAAGATCTTCATCTTCCGATTGTTGCCAAATATTTAAAAAATTATTTTCTGCTGTAAGATTTGCCGGATAAATAATATCGATATAATCCAAAAATGCTTTACAATTTTCCAAATTTGACGAATAATTAATTTTTACTTGTGAATTATCTGAAAGAATATTGGTATCAAAATAATAGTTATTGATTTCTCTATAAAAATTTGTAATTGTGTTATTGCCAATATTATTATCATCTATATTGAAATTGAATGTATGTGTATTTGATGTACTTCCGCCACCTGTAGCTCCGGCACAAGCAAATCTAATAATACTATTTAAACTTTGTGAAATATATCGATCTTCAAAATTGAAAGTGTAGCTTTGTGAACTAGAAAGCCCATTAAAAGAGTCGCCGTACCAATGAATTCCACCTTCTGCTTCATTTGCCTTGTCTTCTTCAAAATGAATTCGCTTCCGATAATGATCAATTTCAGAGTAATCTGTTCCACTTGAATTGTCCATTTGTTCTATTCTCAATCCGGAAGTTGTACTGTTTGTAGGCATCAATAACCAAAAATGATTGACGGTTTCATAAGGATTTGTAACATATCTGATATTTGTATATGATGAATTGTCGTTGAATTCCCAACCGCTTGGACCTGTGGCATAAAAAATAAATTCATCATTATCTGTATTATTGTCTTCAATAAAAAGCATTGGGATTTCAACAAGATTTTTTAATGTATCGGGGATTGTTGAAGTATATGGTCTGCCGAAAGTTGAACTTACATATAATTTTACTTTATTGCTGGAATAATTTTCTATCGGAATACCTGCATCAATAATATCTTTACCGGTTATTTTATAAATTCCTTTTTCGGTAATATCTATTTCCACCCATTGGCCTTCTTCGTAAGTAATTGATGGTATTTTTAATAATTTTTCTGTCTTTGAATAGTCAATTTTATCTAATGTTTCATCGTTGATAAACAGATCTTTAATTTTTTCTATATCTTTTTGTGAGGCATGAATTTTCTCTGATCTACTGTCGATCTTAATATATAATTCAATTTTACTAATATAACTTTTATTGAATAATAGTGGATTTATAACCAAATAGGTAAAATTCACACTTCTGAAAATTGTTGGCTCTTCAATTTTAAGTATTTCATTCTCTTTGGGAAGATCGCCGGATGTGATCTCTGGGTCATAAATATTTTTTGTATCAATAATTTTATATGAAACTATCGGTTTTCTTGAATTCAATAATGCAATTGGGATCATTATTTTGTTAACTGCGTAATTTTCTTTTTGAACATATTTGCTGCCATCATCAAAATCGTAATAAAATATTTTTTTCCCATCTACATTAATATTCTTTATATCAATTTTACCAATATCGATAGTCAATTTATATTCATGATCGTTTAAATGATCTATTTTAAAATTTTGTTTTCCAAATAATAAATTTGATGAAAATAAAATGATCATAAGTAACAATATTTTTGATTTATTTAGAAATTGATGATTAGATTTTAAAAATTTACTTATTTTATTCATATTTAATTATATATTTTTCATTTTGTAATTGTTCCTATTTTTTTCATTTCGCTTTAAAATAACTTATTTTTAGAAGATATCGAAGGAATAAATATTAAAAATTAAAAAAGATTGCC
>JAYEOX010000181.1:0-7471 GCA_034723415.1 Fidelibacterota bacterium
TAACAAAGTTATTGTTCTAACCGGTTCAATGCAACCTGCAAGATTTAAATCAAGTGATGCGGTTTTTAATATCGGTTCTGCAGTTACTGCAGTTCAAATTTTACCAACGGGTGTTTTTATTGCTATGCATGGAAGAATATTTGATCCGAATAACTCCAGGAAAAATGTAGAAAAGAAAAGATTTGAAATTATCAACGAATAAAGAAAGTGAACTAATTAAATGCCAAAAATTCCTGAACATAAAATTAATCAGATAAAAGATTATAATGATATTGTAGAAGTTATTTCTTCATATATTCAATTAAAAAAGAAAGGTCAAAATTATTGGGCAAAATGTCCGTTCCACGATGAAAAAACAGCGTCTTTCAGTGTCAGCCCGAAGAAACAAATATTTCACTGCTTCGGCTGTGGAGTAGGTGGAAATGTTATCAATTTCGTAATGGATTATGAAAAAATAACTTTCATTGAAGCTGTTAAGGAATTAGCCGAAAGAGTAAATGTTGAGCTAGAAGAATTCAGCGTTTCCGAAAAAGACACAAGCGACACGACTCGCTATTATTCAATAAATGAATTTGCTGCTAAATTATATCACAATACTTTACTTTCTTCAAAAGGGAAAAAGCCGCTTGAATATTTAAAAGAACGAGGTTTATCAAAACAGACAATAGAAAAATTTTGCATTGGTTATGCTCCTGATGAATGGAATTTTTTCAATAATAAATATGACAAAGAAAAATTTGAGTTGAATGTTGTAAAGATTTCCGGACTTCTTGCAGAATCAAAGGGAAAAATTTACGATAGATTTAGAGATAGAATAATTTTCCCAATCTATAATTTAAAAGAAAAACCGATCGCTTTCGGTGGAAGGACTTTAAAAGATGACAAAAATATTGGAAAATATATTAACACTCCCGAAACACCGATTTATCACAAAAGCTATATTTTATATGGCTTGAACATCACGAAAGATTTTATTCGTAAAGCAAAAGAAATTCTAATTGTAGAAGGTTATATGGACTTTTTACAATTGTATCAAAATGGTTTTACGAACTGTGTCGCTTGCTCCGGCACGGCTTTTACAACTCATCACGGAAAAATTATTTTGCGTTATGCAGAGACGGCGATTTTAATTTATGATGGTGATGATGCCGGGCAGAAGGCAACTTTAAGAGCTGGGTATGTTTTAACTTCCCAAAAAGTAAATTGTAAAATACTCGTATTGAATAAGAAAGATGATCCTGATAGTTTTTTACAAGAGCATGGTGCTGAAAAATTTCAGAAAAAAATTGACAACAGTATTTCGTTCATTTCATTTTTGAAAAAATATTATAAATTTGATAAATCGAATGCAACCGAAAAGTCAAAAGTTGTAACTGAGATTGTAGATGAAATAAGACAATTTCCAGATCAAATATTTCGTGAAATGTTCATTAAAGATATTGCAGAAGAATTCAATTTAGAATATGGATCGCTTTTAGATCAATTGAGGAAAAAATCATATAGACAACCTGATAGTTCACCACAAATTCGCACAAGAGAAAAGAACTTTAAAAATCAATCTGAGGCAGCTCAATATCAGTTAATTCAATTGTTGCTAATTAATAATTCAAGAGTTAGAAAAGCAGGATTAAAATATATTACATCTGATATCTTTTCACATGAATTTTTATCTAAAGTAGTTAAAGAAGTTTTAGAAGTGATAGCAAATAATGAAAATATTTTACCTGAACAGGTACCTGAAAAGATCCAAAAAGAAAAGATCAGAAGATTCGTAGTTAGATTGGTAATGGAATTGGATTCAATAATTGAACCGGAAAAAACATTTATTGCTTGCTTGAAACAGATAGAAAAACAGATGATACAAGATCAATATGATGAATTAAGCGAACAAATACAAAACACAAAAAATAATAAAGCACATCTCAAATTGATCAAGCAACAGGTAAAATTAATGAAAGAAAAAAGAGAGTTGGAGAATATTTATACATTAGATATTTTGGATGAATAGACCGCACATAATATTTAACAATTAGGATATAAAGAAGAATTTAGAAAAATAAGTAAAAAGTGAAGAGGAAAGCCCGGAAGTCAAAAACAAATAATAATTGTAATTTAAAATGAATTAGGTTTTAAGAAATGCTATTTTTAAAAAACAAAGATATAAAAATAATTTTCACAACTTTAATAATATTAATTTCACTAATTTCTTGTAGCACAACGAGTAAATTGCGAAAGGATTTTAGAAAGAATGAAAAAGCGAATTCCTATTTTATTGGTTTTGTATTATATGATCCAATAGCAAAAAAAGAGATAATAAATCATAATGGCGATAAATATTTTACTCCGGCTTCTAATACAAAATTAATTACATTTTATACCGCATACAAAACTTTCAGTGATTCCGTTACAAGTTTGTATTATTGTAAAACAAACGACTCGTTGATAATCAAAGGTGCTGCCGATCCGTCATTTTTATATGATTTTGAAAATAATCAGACACTTGAATTTTTAAAGAATGCAAAAGAAAATATTTATTTAATTGATGATAATATTTATGATAATGTCTATGGCAGTGGTTGGGCTTGGGACGATTATAATTATTATTACCAGGCAGAGAAAACATTATTCCCAATTTATGGAAATGTATTAGAAATTGATTTTGTAATAGATACGCTTGTGAAAAATGGCACTTTAATACTAAATGATAGTTTAAATATCCATCCGAAATATTTTACCAAAAATGTTCATGTTCAAGACACTATTGAAATCGAAAGAGAATTATATTCAAATGAATTTTATTATGAAAAAACAGATTCAAGCGGAACAACAATTCCATTCGTCACTTCCAATCAACTTGTTGCAGAATTACTTAGTGATACGCTTTGTAGAAAAATAAAAATAATTCCGAATTCAGACAAATATGAATTTAAGGTTTTTAAAGGAATTAAATATTCTGATTTGTATGAAGAAATGTTAACGGTAAGTGACAATTTTATTGCAGAAGAGTTAATGTTACAAGTTGGTAAAGCAGTTTCTGATACTTTTAGTGTAGGAAATGCAATTAAATATTCTTTGGAAAATTATCTATCGGGATTCCCACAAGAACCATGTTGGGTTGATGGTTCGGGATTGTCTAGATATAATTTAATAACGCCTGAAGATTATGTTTATTTATTAGAAAAAATGTATAATGAAATTCCCACAAAAGAATTATTTTCATATTTACCCGTTGGTGGAGAAAGAGGAACTATTAAAAAATGGTATAAAAATGGCAAACCATATATTTTTGCAAAGACAGGGACATTATCTAACAATCATAATCTTAGTGGATATATCAGAACAAAAGAGGGAAAAATATTGATATTTAGTTTTATGAATAATCATTATAGAAAAAAGCATTCGGAAATTAAAAGAGAAATGGAGAAAAAGTTGAGGATTATTTATGATAAGTATTAGAACGCGGATTTTTGCGGATTGGGCAGATGAGCGCGGATTAAGAGATTGTAAGGTTTAGAAGTTTAGAAGTTTAGGAGTTTAGGTCATGAAAAAATATTCATTTGAAAAATTAGAAGTTTGGGTGTTGTCAAAAGAATTTGTAAAAAATATTTATAAAATCACATCCAAATTGCCTCAATCAGAAAAATATGGAATAATTAATCAATTACAACGAGCTTGTGTTTCAGTCCCAACAAATTTATCTGAAGGGTCAGGTCGAAATAGTGGAAAAGATAAAGCATATTTTACACAGATAGCTTATGGTAGTTTAATGGAATGTTTGAACTTATTAATTATAGCTAATGAATTAGAATTTATTCAAAAAGAATATATAGATACAATGAGAAAAGACATTGAAATAATTTCAAAAAAACTTTCTAATTTAAGACGATACCAACTAAACCACTAAACTTCTAAACTTCTAAACATCTAAACATAATAATGATAAATGTTAAAGAATAAAAATATAATAAGAAAAATATTTTAAAAAGAGGGGCAAGAATGCTTTCATTAAAATTAGCTTTTAGAAACCTTATCGGTGCCGGTTTGAGGACTTGGTTGAATGTTATAGTTTTGTCATTTTCATTTGTGATAATTATTTGGAATAAAGGTGTATTGAACGGATGGAATGCTCAAGCAAGACATGATATGATTGAGTGGCAAATCGGTGGAGGACAATATTGGCAAGAGGATTATGACCCTTATGACATGTTCACAATAAACGAAAGCCATAGTATTATTCCGCAAGAATTCAAAGACGATATTAAAAATAATAAAATGACTCCAATACTTGTAAATACCGGAACAATTTATTCTGAAGGGCGGATGCAAAATGTAATGTTAAAAGGAATAATGCCGAATCAGGAGATTTTAAAAATTCCAACAGAAAAGTTGAAAAATAATACAAATGAAATTTCAGTTTTGATTGGCAAGAGAATGGCTAAAAGCAATAAGTTAAAAATCGGTGATTATTTTACAATTCGATGGCGAGATGCTAACGAAACTTTTGATGCTTCTGACGCGAAAGTTGTTGCGATATTTAATTCAAATGTCCCGGTAATTGATCAAGGACAAGTTTGGATTTCATTACCGCGATTACAAAAAATGTTAGTAACACCAAACGAAGCAACAAAGTTAGTAGTCAATAAAGATTTCAATAAACATGACAAAGTTTCCGGTTGGATATTTAGAGATCACAAATATTTATTATCAGATATGGATGAGATAATTCGTATGAAAAATGTTGGTGGTGCTGTTTTTTATTTGATACTTCTTGCTCTTGCATTATTGGCAATTTTTGATACACAAATATTATCAATCTTTCGTCGTCAAAAAGAAATTGGGACGGAGATTGCTTTGGGAATGACACGATGGCAAGTTGTGAGATTATTCACCGTCGAAGGGGCGATGCATAGTATTTTTGCAATGGTTCTGGCAGCAATTTATGGAATTCCGTTACTTGCACTACAAGCAAAAAAAGGATTCCCAATGCCGGAAGCAGCTGACAGTTATGGACTTCCTATTGCAAAATCTATTTATCCAACATATAGTATTGGATTGATTCTCGGGACAGTTTTCGCAATTTTTATAGCAACATTAATTGTCAGTTATTTACCGGCGCAAAAAATATCAAAGATGAATCCAAATGATGCAATAAAGGGGAAAATACAATGATAAAATTTTTATTTAAAGGATTGATTCGTGATAAACATAGAAGTTTATTCCCAATTTTATCGATTAGTATTGGAGTAATATTAACTGTTATTATGCAATCTTGGGTAACTGGAATTCTTGGAGATATGATTGATTTTAATGCGAAATTTACAACCGGACACACTAAGGTTGTTACTAGGGCATATTCAGAAAATATTCAACAGATGGCAACTGATTTAGCAATAATTGAAATTGATAAATTAACAAATAATTTGGAAAATGAATTTCCTAAAATGACTTGGATTAAGCGAATTCGTTTTGGTGGCTTGCTGGATATTCCGGATGAAAATGGCGAGACAAAATCGCAAGGCCCGGTTATCGGTTGGGGAATCAATTTACTTTCAGATAATGGTTCAGATATTGAAAGAATGAATATTCGCAAAGCAATGAAGAGCGGGGAAATTCCTACCAAATTAGGTGAAATTTTAATAAGTGATGAATTAGCTGAGAAACTCAAAGTTAAAGTTGGTGATGATGCAACACTTCTCGGTTCAACAATGTTTGGAAGTATGGCAATGCAAAATTTTGTAATTGTTGGAACAGTCCATTTTGGAACAACTGCCATGGATAAGGGAGCTATAATTGTGGATTTTAAAGATGCACAAAGAGCATTGAATATGGAAAATGCTACAAGTGAAATTTTAGGATATTTTGAATCCGGAAAATATGATAATGAAAAAGCAAACCAAATTGTTGCACAATATAATAAAAAATATTCAAATCCTGATGATGATTTTTCGCCTATAATGTTAACTTTAGGACAACAGAATGATTTGAATTCTATGCTTGAATATATGGATAGCTTTGTTGGAATTATTATTTTTGTGTTCATTTTTGCGATGTCTCTTGTTTTGTGGAATATTGGGTTGATCGGCGGATTAAGACGATATGGAGAAATTGGCCTTCGTCTTGCTATTGGTGAAAGTAAAGGTGGTGTTTATAGAAAGATGATTTATGAATCGGTTTTGGTTGGAATATGCGGCTCTATTTTTGGTACAATTATTGGTTTGGGAATCTCTTTTTATTTACAGACAAATGGAATAGATTTATCATCATTAATGCAGAATACATCTATGATGATGCCATCGGTCTATAGGGCAAAAATCACACCGCTTACATTTTATATTGGATTTATTCCGGGATTGCTGTCTACAATTATTGGAACGGCATTAGCAGGGATTGGAATTTATAAAAGGCAAACGGCTCAGCTGTTTAGAGAATTGGATGTGTAAAATTTTTTGTAAGGTTTATAAAGAAAAAATAACCATATAAGATATATAAGGAAATATAAGAAAAACTTAAATGAACTTATATTCTTTATATGGGTTTAAAAAGGAGAAAATTATGAAAAAGATATTAATTTTGATTTTAATGACAGTTGTTATTATTAACGGTCAAATACCATCGGCAGAAATGATTTTAGAAAAAGTTGACGAAAATATGGTTTCGGAAAATCAAGTTGTTACTTCAAAAATGATAATTCATGGACGAAGAGTTTCGCGAACAATAAGATCTAAATCTTGGTCAGTTGGTGATTCAAAAAATTTCACGAAATATTTATCACCTGCTCGCGAAAAGGGAACTAAAATGTTGAAGATTGATGACAATTTATGGATATATACGCCCAGCACAGATAGAATAATAAAAATTTCCGGACATATGTTAAAACAGTCGGTAATGGGTTCGGATCTTTCTTATGAAGATATGATGGAAAGTCAAGAATTGACAGAAAGTTACGATGCAACTGTGACAGGAAGTGCAGATATAGATGGAATAAATTGTTGGGTGATTGACCTCATAGGGAAAGTAGATGACCTTGCATATCATAAGCGGAAAATTTGGGTTGATAAAAATAAATATATTCCATTACGAGAAGAGTTATATGCAAAAACCGGGAAGTTGCTAAAACGAATGGAACTGAAGAATATTGTAAATATGAATGGCCGTTGGTATCCGAAAAAAATGCTATTTAAAGATGTGCTAAAAAGAGGCAAGGGGACAGAATTTGTTATTGAGGATATTAAATTTGATCAAGATATTCCGGAATATATATTTTCTAAAGCGGGATTGAGAAGATAAGTTGGAAATTTGATATTGGGGTTTCACGCAAAGTTCGCAAAGGATTATGTTAAGAATGCAGAGAAAATGATTGGATACTTGATATTTGAGATTCTATGTTAGAAATAAACATCGGACATCGATTAACGATTTTTGATATTAGAATTTTTATATAAAACTGCGAAGCAGTGAAATGTAAATAACT
>JAYEOX010000182.1:0-7284 GCA_034723415.1 Fidelibacterota bacterium
ATTTAATATATCAGAAGGATAACAGCGAAAATCTTAATAATTTTATTTCAAAAATCAATTTTGAATATGGAATTAATTTGAAATATTTTAGTGTCATATATAACGGGTATTATGTTATTAATCAGGAACCAAAATTAGAAGAAAGCTTGGCACGCAATTATTTAATGCTTAAAATAAAAATCCCAAAACCTGTACAAAATGATAAAAAATGGTCGATAAATTTTTTCATAGGTAATAGTTACGATATAGATACAAACCGGGAATCTGATAATTATGGAGAAACAGTATCAAATATTATTAAAGGAATATCGATAACTTTTTAAATCAAAGAGAAATGATATATTTTCTCCTATTTTTATGTTAAATTTCATAAATATCAGGGGTAAAGATATACGTTTGGAAGAATATGGATATTTCCGGTAAAATGATACGTCAGATTCACTCCGGAGTAATAGCTGCTGGCACTCATCAATTCCATTGAGGCGGTCGAAATGAGAATAATGAGACGGTCTCCTCGGGATTATATTTTATCAAAGCCAGCTGTTCCGATATTGTCAAGACGAATAAAATAATGCTGCTAAGATAACTGGAGGAGGAAATAACATGAAATTCTTTAAAAATATATTTATTATTGTTATATTATTTAGTATGAATATTTATGCAAGACCACCTTGGGATCAAGGTCCAAATAACAGAACTTATCGAGCAACTGCAAATATATATGTAGAAGATGTTAATGGAAATCCGGTCTTTAATATTTCAGGAACCTTCCATTTTAAAATGAGTTTTGATACTGATGGAGACGGGTGTGTTGATGAAGACGACCCTCTGGCATATAAATTTGAAACTGGAAATTTCACAACTGATCAACAGGGTAGTGCCTTTGTAGAACTTTTTATTACTGTTCCTATTGAGTGGTATAATGGCTGGAAGCATGTGTATGTTGATGATCTAAGCGGGCAAATAAATGGAGTTAACATTTCTATTTCAGAATGTAATAATACTCAATCGAATACTTACTTTGATATAAGTCCAAATTATGTAGTTATTCCCGATGGTGATAAGGACAATATATCAGACAATATAGAATCGCAGCTTGCAGAAAAATTTAGTCCTGTCATACATAGACATCCCAACGATAGACAGCAAAATTTAGAAAATATTGAAACATTAATGTGTAATTCTCCTACTAAGTTAAAAGCTTGGAATTTAGGAGGGATGATGTGTTATAACAGTGATATCCTTCCTTTACATATTGTTGACTATAATAGTGAAGGATGGATTTTTAAAAATTCATATGGCTGGGGTTCAGAAACACCGGGATACGAATTTTGGAGGATAGATTTCAATATTAATAAATCATCTTCTTATAGTGGTGCATCAAATGGTAATCGACCAATTTATTATCATATATATAAATATGAGAATAAATATTATATACAATATTGGTATTTTTTTACAATGAATGATCTTCGAGGAGATACAAATAATGATACTTGGCATGAAGGGGATTGGGAACATGTAGGTATAAAATTAAATAGCAGTTTAACACCAGTTGCTGTAAATTTTTATCAGCACTACGGCGGACACACCAGATATCCGAATGAGTGTTGGTGGAGTTCAACTAATTCTACTTCAAGTACACCATTGCAAGGATATTGTGAAAACTCAAGGACTCATCTCCATATCTGGATATCTAAAAACGGACATGCTTCATACAACAAAAACGATAAAGTATACCGTATTCAAGCATATGCTCTCTCAAATGATCAATGGGAGACAGAAGATTTTAAAGATCAATGTGATTATGAGACAAATCAATCATCCTTTGAATATGATTATATGAAAAAATTGGGAGAAATTGAATGGTCTGAACAATGGCTCGGATATTTCCCTAAAGGTAATAGTAAACCCTGGTTGCCATTTATTGGTAATGTTGGAGAATTTTGGAGAATAAGCTTTCCGGATGGGATTTCTACACCATCTCCAAGAATGCCTCCATTTAGAAGAGGTTATTATTCTTTTACTGTAAATTCATCTGAATCCGGCTTTGGGAATAAAGAAGAGGATGCAAGTTTATATTTACATATAAATGGTTTTTATCGCGCAGGTTTAGGTCCCGATATACCTCTTATAATTGGTGATGGCGATATTTCCTGGGAACAGAATGATTCTGGTCTATAGGAATAAAGGGAGAAATCATATGACAGAGAAAAAAAACATAGTTATGTTGGTTATAATACTACTTTCTATACACTTGTTATATTCGGATAGTAAATATACTGAAAAAAACTTGTCTTTAACAAGTGTATATTTTGATTTTGGCGGTTCAAGCCCATTACTCTCATTAAACTATGACAAGCAGATTTATAACAAGAAAATAAGCATTAGATTAGGACTTGGTATAGTAGCTACTCGTTTCAGTGCGTCCTATACATTTCCGATAGGTGTGAATTATTTATTTGGTAGAAAACATATTTTTGAAACAGGTCTGGGACTTACACCCTGGCTTTCCGTAGATGATAATCTACGGGATTTTGGTAAAGATAATAACAAATTACATCCGAATATTTGGATTGGGTACAGGTACCAAAAGCCTAAAAGTTATTTTTTCAAGTTAGGGATTGCCATTTATCCGGAAAACATTCCTTATTTATTTATACTTCCAGGAGTATCTATAGGAACATCTTTTTAGTTTTTTAATAAAGGCAGATGTGACAAGCATCAGCCGACTTTTATTATGAATTGGAAACCTTTATGAAAAAACAAATTAAATTATTTCTAACAAAATAAGGGAGAAATAGTTTTATTTCTACCTTATAATAATAAGGAAGATGTATATGTTTAAACCGAAAACTGTTATCTGTCTAATATTTATACTGGTAATTGTTAATATATCTATAATTTTTGCTGGCTATGTAGAACCTGATGAAAACAACCTGAATATTTTTAACACCTATTATAAAAAACATAAGTCAAATAAGTTTTACTTTAAAGATAAATTATATTTTAATGCATATGGAGCGGGTTTGATGGGAAATTCTTTAAATATTTTTTATAAACTTCAAAAAAATATGCTATTAACTTGCAATACTAATAGTGCATTTGTAATGACATTATTTCCAGGATGGCTTACACATAATGTTGTAGATGTATATTTTAATCAAAAATATTTCTTTGGGATACAATATAACACCGATTCTAGTATAAAAGAATATGGATTGAACACCGGATTTATAAAATATCATAAATTATTTTTTCCTGGTTATATAAGTATAAGTAATGATTTAATATATCAGAAGGATAACAGCGAAAATCTTAATAATTTTATTTCAAAAATCAATTTTGAATATGGAATTAATTTGAAATATTTTAGTGTCATATATAACGGGTATTATGTTATTAATCAGGAGCCAGAATTAGAAGAAAGCTTGGCACGCAATTATTTAATGCTTAAAATAAAAATCCCCAAACCTGTACAAAGGGATAAAAAATGGTCAATAAATTTTTTCATAGGAAATAGTTATGATAAAAATACAAATAATGAATCTGAAAATTATGGGGAGGTAATTTCAAGTATAATAATAGGTACATCTATTACTTTTTAAAGTATTGGTTAATATAGTGTTTTATTACTGTGATATTTCTTAGGAACAGAATGACTCATGTCTATAAAACTAAAAGGATTTATTAATATGAAAGAGAAAAAAACATAGTTATATTAATTATCTTACTATTTTCTACACATTTGCTATATTCAGATAGTAAATGTGCTGATAAAAACTTGTCTTCAACAAGTAGTGTATATTTTGATTTTGAAGGTTCAAGCCCATTACTCTCATTAAATTATGATAAGCAGATTTATGAAAAAAAATAAGTTTTAGTGGGGATGTATACATGAACAGATGTCGATATTGGTTTTAGTTTTAGTGAAAAGTTTTACACAGATTATAAAATCTACGTTGAAGACAAAGATATGGATGTAAAGGTAATTATTGTAATTTTCTATTTCTGTTTTCAAAAAGAATTAAATGACATGTAATAATAAAACTTACTGCTTAATCCCTCAATCAACCTGACGTGAAAAATTGGTAGCATAAAATTATGGTTAGTGCCTTTATGAAAATAAATTTTCAAAAGGAAAAGACTTGTGGTAAGAATTTTTCATGCAGGTTATTTCATTTGTTATACATTTGATACTAAATTTGTCATTTTTGTAAAAAGGTTGGGGAAAAATCAGAAAATGATTTTACAAAAGATTCCCAACATCCAACCAATAAGAAAATTTCATTATGAAAATATTATCTGGTGTAGTTTCCCACAATTCTTTAGAATCGTTATATATATTTAAATCACCGTTATTCTGATAATCTGATTTATTGTTTGACCAAACAAGATACAATACAGAACCTGGAGAAACTTCCCATCTCAAGACCATATTCGCTTTGAATGATCTGTAATTAAAATTAGGATTTTCAAATGTAAAAGGTTCTGCTAAATCATCGCCATCCGGATCTATTATATATTCTTCATTATTTTCATCATAACTCACATTACCAACTTCATTATAATTATTTGTTTTGTAAGATTTCGGTTTAGCTAATTCTTTAAAGTTATCATATTCTCCAACGGATATATAAGGTTGTGCAAAAAGTTCCAATGATAATTTGGGAGTGAATGTCCAATTTATCCTAATTTGAGAAGATATCGTTTCTTGTGTCATGTTGCCAAAAACATACCTGAAACCATAAGTTTTGGTAACTAGCTCATCTTCGAATTTATCAATCCATTGTAATGACTTAACATTTTTAGAATAACTTGGTTCAATTTCAATATTTAAACGACTTGATGGTTTCCATTCCACACCAAAACTCAGATTACTTCCGTAACTGTTAATTTTATTTTGATTCCAATATTCAATGTGACTTTCAACAACGATCTTTTTTCTGCTATCAGAATGTAATGAAATCTCTGCAAAAATTGTTTTTGGTACAGTGGTAAGTGGTCCACCTCTTGTTAATTGTTTTGAATATGATTCAAGGAAATAACCGCCGTTTAACATTAAATTGTAATAATTTTTAAATTGTAGGAAATTAAATGTCATGAATTTTTTAGCAAGGTTGTTGAATTCAAAATCATAACTTTCGGTATAAATAAAATGTATCATTTTTCGTCTGAATATTTGTCCGGGTTTAAACCATTTATATCCCAAAACAACATGTCCGTTTATTTGATCTGTTCCAAATTGGAAACCCAAATCATTATTTGAAAATCCGGGTGATGAAGCCCCAATTGCTGTATTTAAATAGAAATTCCCTTTTTGTTTATTCAATGTTATTCTGCTAAACCATCCGGCCATTGAAGTTAAACTGCTATCAATTGTAAATTTTTTTGCATCAGGCCTTTGGAAATATCTGTGGGGTGATTCTTGAAAATCTAACATATAATCTTTTGTTCCTGAAATGTGAGAACCAATAACATTTCCCGTTAGTACCCAATTTTTTTTCTTATCTAAAAATGTCCAGCCATCGATTCCGAAAGTATAAGCATTATTTGCTAATTGTTCGCTTAAAAGTGAATCATTTAGATCACGATTTACAGAAGTGAAAATCATTCCTAATGATTGACGGCTGTTATTAAATTCTTTTTTTGATCGAAATGCACCATAATGAGTAAGAGGTTCTATCTCTTGTTTCATTATTCCACTATCTGTGTATAGCGATGCAAAAGTTCGTTCGGTTACAGCACTTAATACACCTATGGATAAATTGTTTTTTGTTTTGCCTGTCAATTTTCCAGCACCGAGGATTTTTGTTGCAGTTGGTTTGTCAATATAGTCATAATTATAATCGATGCTTCCTTGTGGCTTTCGTCCGATTCTCCTTGAATATAGTAATTGTGGCACTCCAAAGTCAAATCCCCAATTATTATTAGCTCCACCTCTTCCAAATTCAAAAATATTTTGTCCTTCAATAAAAAAAGGTCTTTTTTCTTCAAAAAATGTTTCAAATGCAGATAAATTCATAACCGCCGGATCAGCTTCCACCTGTCCGAAATCCGGATTAAAAGTAGCATCTAATGTTAAATTACTTCCGAGCCCAATTTTTAAATTTCCACCGATTTTTAATTGATGTTGATTATCAGTATAAAATGGATCATTATCATCGTGATCTAAATATTGTGTTTTTCCTACAACATAAGGCAGAATTTCTATTCGTTTTTTTTGCTGAATCCCATTTAATCCAATTAAGTCAGCAAAATGAGAAACAAGTCCACTTGCACTATCAGGAACCATTATATAAAAATCTGATTCGTTATTTCTAAAAATCTCTCTAGAAAAATTTATTCCCCAAACCATTTTGTCACTTTTGTTATAGCGTAATTGTGAAAGTGGAATTTTTATTTCTACATTCCAACTTTTATTATCTACTGATGTTTTTGCTTCCCAAATTCCATTCCAAGAATCATCTATATTGCTATCGTTGTATAGAGTGCCATCACCAACTGATCCACCGGGATTTATTGAAAAATAAAATCCTGTTCTGTTATCATTATATGAATCAATCGCAACAAAAAATAAATCCGAATTGAAATCTGCATCTTTTCTTGCTAATTTTTTATCAATTAAATTTGGCTTTGAATCAAATAATTTTGCTACCACATAAATATAAAAATCGTCATAAGCAACCCAAACATTTGTTTTTTCTGTAGCTTTTTTTCCTTCATTTGGTTCTTTTTGAATAAAATTTGATACCGGTTTATTTCCCCATATATTTTCATTGAGAATTCCATCAATTTTTATTTCGTTTTTCAATTTGTGGGCTGTTATTGTTTTATCTATTTCTACAGAAAATCCTAAATTTACAAATAACATTAATGTTATTATTACTTTTAGTTTAAATCTGTTTTTTACCATTTATTTTCCTTTTTTTTATTGCAAAATATATACATTTTTTATGACAATTGTTAGAGAAAAAATGTTGACAAAAAAAATAAAAAGAATAAATCAGTGTAATCGACAAATATCTATAAATGTAGCACACGGGTTTTCGCGGATAAAGAGGTTTCACGCAAAGTTCGCAAAGAAAGAAGGAAAGAACGCAAAGAGTTTTTTTTGGTTGAGGTTGAGAATTATCCGTTCATTGAGCGGAGCCGAAATGTCATTTGTTGTCAATGGTTGTCATTCATAGTCATTCATAGTCATTTGTTGTCATTTTCAATTTTCAATTTTCAATTTTCTATCTGATGTTTTCTCCATTTTCAACTTGGCGACTTGGCGAGATA